>NZ_JBFBKR010000053.1:0-1039 GCF_040686575.1 Arthrobacter sp. NPDC080073 | reverse complement strand
AGTGTTTCGATCACCCTCGGGCGGCGGGCATGGCAGAGATCTCCTTGCCGCTTGGACGGCTCACTGGGAATGGCCGCCCGCTGCCCGCCGATGACTCGACCGCTGATTGAGAATTACGACATTGATCGTTGGGTAAGGACGTGCCGGCGTGGTTATCGATAGGGCCAACCGAAAAATTGGAGCTGATCGAAGGGACTTAAGGTATGCCGGCATTCTGGGTAGGAATCGACTCGGGCAAGAGGGCCCATCACTGCGTCGTAATCGATCAGGCTGGGACCGTTTTGCTCTCGAGACGTGTCGAGAACGACGAAAACGCCCTGCTCGACCTCATGGCCACGGTCGCGGAGATCTCTGCCGGCGGTGAAGCCTGTTGGGCCACGGATCTGAACGCCGGCGGTGCGGCACTGCTAATCGAGCTGTTGGCCGCGCATGCCCAGCAGTTGCTCTATATCCCGGGACGGATCGTGCATCACGCCGCAGCGACCTACCGCGGGGACGGCAAGACCGACGCGAAAGATGCCAGGATCATCGCCGACCAGGCGCGGATGCGCACCGACCTCCAACCAGTCCGCGGCGCGGACCAGATCAGCGTGGGCCTGCGGCTCCTGACCGCCCGCCGCACCGATCTGATCTGCGACCGTGTTCGGGCGATCAACAGGCTCCGTGCCACTCTGTTGGAGTACTTCCCGGCGCTCGAGCGGGCGTTCGATTACTCCAAGAAGGCGCCCCTCATCCTTCTCGGCGGCTACCGGACCCCCGAGAGCATCCGGCGGACAGGTCTGACCCGGCTCACCGGCTGGCTGAGGAAACACGGCTGCAGGAACAGCGCCAAGATGGCCGGGAAAGCACTGCAAGCCGCGAACTCCCAGCACACCATCCTGCCAACCCAGACCACAGGCTCAGCCCTTGTCGCCCGCCTGGCCGAGCAAATCAGCGCACTCGACGGAGAAATCGCCGACGTCGATGCCCAGATCACCGACCTGTTACGCCAGCACGAAGCCGCCGACATTCTGCTCACCTTGCCGGGATTCGGCCCCGT
>NZ_JBFBKR010000052.1:0-1189 GCF_040686575.1 Arthrobacter sp. NPDC080073 | reverse complement strand
CGCACCGAAAAAGCGGCCCCCGACGATGTCTCCCGCACCGATGGTCCCCGGCCCCAGCGGGCCGGGGACCATCCCCACACCTCAGGGCCCCGGCACATCCTCAGCCTTGAAGCGGAACGTGTCCCCGCTATAACGGCCGAGCTGTTCGCAGAAGCCATTGCCGTCACAGATACCGTCCGCGAAGCACAGGGCCGCGGACCGGTCACCTCGTACAGGGCCCGGGACTTCTGGGAAATCCTCAAGGAACTCGTCGACAGCGTCTTGGACCAGTAAACAGAACGCCCCCACCGCGTGTCCTAGCCCCCGGGCAACTACACGCGGAGGTGCCGACTTCGAAATCCTGGATCTGGCCGAGCACCAGCTGGTCTCTTGGACAACCGCGTGGACAACCGCGCTCAAAACCGTCCCCACCTATGGCGCGCAAAAGAATCCCGGACCTAGTGACATATCATCCCGGAAGCAACGATTCACCCGTCGAGACGTCGGACTTTCCACGCCCGCGAAGTCCCCGGAACAAAGCCAGGAACGGTAATGCGATGAGCTCCAGGATGCCCGCCGCAAGCAGCAGCACCACGAACAGAACCAGGAGAGGCAAGTACAGGAGGAACACTGCGACGCCCGCGGCGACATAGCCGGCGACGAAGCCGAAGATTGATTGCGCATCCATCAGGACTCCCATCAGCGGCCGTCCGGGACCGCCGCTACAACGGTAATAACAGCACAATGCCAAGCTGAGAATGGGCCGCTCAGCGCCGGGTCCGGGCCGCCGCCAGTTCCCGTTCCAGCCGCCGGTTCACCGCTTCAAGTTCAAGGACCATGCGGATGCCGGCCAGATTCAAACCATCCTCGAGCAGCTCACCGATACGACGCAGGGTATCCAGATCCTGTTCGCTATAGCGGCGGGTCCCCCCGTCAGTGCGCCCAGGTTCCAGCAGGCCCTTGCGCTCATACAGGCGCAGGTTCTGCTGCCCCGTCCCGACCAACTCCGCGGCCACGGAAATGGCATACACCCCCGTGGTCCGCCCTCGCTTCGGCTCCATCCGCTTCTCCTAACTTAAGAACCCGAAATCCCCCTTGCACCAGTTTCACCCCAGTGCTATAAAAAATCTATACCGGCCACCATAGCAAACCGGGCGGCTGAAGGAAATGATCGCACCGATCTGCAAGGAGTGAGGAATGACCATCCTGA
>NZ_JBFBKR010000051.1:0-1245 GCF_040686575.1 Arthrobacter sp. NPDC080073 | reverse complement strand
GGGGCTGCCCCCGGTTTTGTTGACTCCTTGACCTAGCGAGCTTGTGCTCGTGGAAGGATGTTGACCATGCCCACGGCTTATGGGGCGGAGTTCCGCCAGGATGTTATTGATGTGGCCCGCAAGGGCGAGGCGCCGCTCGCGCAGACCGCGAAGGATTTCGGGCTTTCGGTCACGACCTTGAAACGCTGGATCGCCATCGCCGAGCGCAAGGAAACCGGGGCCGGCCCGGCGGCAGCGGAGTCTGCCGAGATGCGGGAACTGAAGAAGCGTAACCGCCTGCTGGAGCAGGAGAACGAGATCCTGCGCCGGGCTGCCGCCTACCTGGCCAGGGACATCAACCCAAAATGATCTACCCGCTGGTTACGGATCTTGCCGCCGACGGTGTTCCCGTGGCGGTGACCTGCAGGGTGTTGGGATTCAGCAAGCAAGGCTATTACCGATGGAGAGCCAGCCCGGTGACGGAACGGGACTGGGCGGATGCGCATCTGGTCAACGCCGCCTTGGACATCCACGTCGACGATCCCGCCTTCGGATACCGTTTCATCGCCGACGAGCTCCCGGAGAAGGGCGTCACGGCGGGCGAGAACAGGGTCCAGCGCTTGTGCCGGGACCACGGCATCTGGTCGGTTTTCTCCAAGAAACGTGGTCTGAATCGGAAGCCGGGACCACCGGTTCACGACGACCTGGTGGAACGTGACTTCACCGCTGCGGCACCGAACGAACTGTGGCTGACAGACATCACCGAACACCCCACCGCCGAGGGGAAGCTCTACCTCTGCGCGGTGAAGGACGTCTACTCCGGCAGGATTGTCGGCTACTCGATGGACTCGCGGATGAAGTCTTCGCTGGCTGTCGCCGCGCTGGAGAATGCAGTCCGGACCCGCCGCCCGGCAGCGACGGTGGTGCACTCGGACCGCGGCTCCCAGTTCCGGTCCCGCCGCTTCGTCGAATCCCTCCGGCACCACGGGCTCACAGGATCAATGGGCAGGGTCGGCGCGTGCGCGGACAACGCCGCGATGGAATCGTTCTTCTCGCTGCTGCAAAAGAACGTCCTGGACCGTCAGCGGTGGCTCACCCGGAAGGAACTCCGACTGGCCATCACGTCCTGGATCGAAAGAACCTACCACCGCCGGCGACGCCAAAGACGGCTGGGAAAACTCACGCCCATCGAATATGAAACAATCAACCGGACCGCGCTCACAGCGGCCTAAGACCCCGAGTCAACAAAAGCCGGGGCAGTCCCAT
>NZ_JBFBKR010000050.1:0-1625 GCF_040686575.1 Arthrobacter sp. NPDC080073 | reverse complement strand
CAGAACGCTAAACGAACACTCAACGGCGACCACGGTCTGCCCATCGACGACACCCCACAGAATTCAGGGTGTTGCACTCACCACCTGAACTCGCCACCCAAGGGTTGCGAGACACGAGTGGTGTTGCAGTTTGGGTACCCGGATTCTGTCGGTCGAAGCAACGCCTGTATTAGGGGCTGTGGTTATGTATCGACGTTTGGATTCGCCTGCGGGCGCACGGTTTCTTGCTCTGATTCGTGAGGGAAAGGGTCTCAAGCCGTCAGCCCGCGCAGCGGGTATCGGGAAGGAGACAGCTTACCGATGGTTGTGCGAAAAGTTCCTGCAATTGCGTATCTCGGGTCTTGGCACTGAGGCCGCTCAGGCAAAGCTTGGATTCTCCTCTTCGCGAGTGATCGAGTGGGAGGACAGATTCCGGCGGGACGACGGACGCCATCACTTCCAGGTCGGGGTGGAGGTGGAGGCAGCGTTCTGGGCCTCATACCAGCAAGGCGCCAGCCTCGCGAAAGCAACGCAGGGCGCGGGAGTAAGCCGGGCGACCGGATACCGCTGGCTCTACAATCGCTTCACTCTGTTGCGGGCATCGAACGGGCCGGCGAGGGTCGCGAAGGAGCTGCGGCTGCTGCCGGGCACGGCCGCCGCATGGGAGAAAAGATGGAAGACGGAGCTGACCGTCGCGAAGGAGCGTCTCGACCAGGCTCATCGTGCCGGAATCCAGGACGCCCGGCTGTTCGCCGCACGGGCGGCCCAGACGGTCTCCCCGGCGAAGGCTCGTCGTGATCTGGCGGAGACACGGTACTGGGACCTGGTGAATGCCGGATCCAGCAACGCTGAGGCCTGCAGGATGTTGGGTATGAGCAGACGCGCCGGCACGAAACTTAGGAACCAACGGGCCGAGCAGAGCCATATAAGGGTTCCCGTTCAAGGCTCCGGACGGTACCTGTCCCTGCTGGAAAGGATTCAGATCGCTGACCTGCTCCGGCTCGACTGCTCACTGCGGCGCATCGGGCGTGAACTCGGACGCTGCCCCTCAACGATCAAAAGGGAACTGGACCGTCACCGCGACGGCCACGGCCGATACTCCCCGCACGCTGCAGATCACAGCGCCAGCCAGCAGCGGCGCCGGCCACGGGATCGGAAGCTCAGACGGAACCGGCGACTTCGCGCGATCGTGCAGCGCAAGCTCAATCGCCACTGGTCGCCCGAGCAGATCTGCGGCTGGCTCGCACTGCAATTCCCCTTCGAACCGGGCCTTCAACTGAGTCCTGAGACCATCTACCGGGCATTGCTCTTCAACGATGACGACGGTTTGGATAAGAAATACTGTCCCCGGCTGCGCACCGGGCGGAAAATCCGCAGACACCGATGGCGGACCGGTTCCGGTCACGGCGCGGTCGTCCGGAACATGACCATGATCAGCCAGCGCCCGCCGGCCATTGAGACCAAGACGGAAGCTGGCCATTGGGAATCTCAATGTTTCTGTCAAGCCGCCTGAGCTTTGATTCTTGGGATTGGTTCCTGGTAGGGGGTGTGGTCGCGGAGCATGGCCCAGAGGACGTTGATGCGGCGTCTGGCGAGGGCGATGAGGGCTTGTTTATGGGATTTTCCTTCTCCGCGCTTCCGGTCGT
>NZ_JBFBKR010000049.1:0-1815 GCF_040686575.1 Arthrobacter sp. NPDC080073 | reverse complement strand
CTAGGAGACTGCTGAACTAATTGCTTTGAGGGGCTGGTCCGGGGCGTTCATGTGTTCCGGGCCAGCCCTTTGTCATTTGTCTGGGTTTTCGGGACTGGATCGTTTTGGGTGGTTTCGGGCTTTTGGCGCCTGCTGACCGGGTGGGGGTTGTTTCCGGTCCGCCGTGAGAGGCCTGTTTCTGGCTTCTGGCTTCTGGCCTCTGGCCTACGGTTTCAGGCGATGGCCCAGGCTCCGTGTTCGCTGGTGAGCCCGAGCTTCAGGAGGCGTTTGAGGTTTACTGCGGCGATGCGCAGTTGCCACCAGGCGTGGTTTTTCGTGGTTCCGCGGTAGCGCAGGCGCCGGTTGTCTTTCACGAGCCAGGCGATGGAGCGTTCGACCATGGGCCGGTGGCGCGTGTAGTCGACCTGGAAGCTGTTTTTTTGAGCTGCGGTGCGGTGCTCGCGCATCAGGGCGTGCTCGGGATGCAGCTCGATCTTCCGGCCCCGGGCTGCGGTCGTGCAGCGGGACTTCAGCGGGCAACCGGTGCAGCCTGCGCCGAACGTGACATATCCCTTGGCGGTGATCGTGCGCACCAGCCCGTTGGGGCAAGTCAGCGTTCCGGCCTGCTGATCGTAGGTGAAGTCATCAATCGTGAATCCGCCCTCGATCGCCCGGGCCAGGGGCTTGGGCTTGATCAACGCGGTGTGCCCGGCCGCGGCCAGGGCCCTGAGCAGTTCTCCGGTTCCATAGGCCGAGTCCGCCAGCACCTGCACGCCGGTGGTGATCGTCTGATCCTGCTCCAAAAGCATGGCCCCGGCTTCGGCGTCGGTGGCGCTCTCGCCCGCGGCCTTGGTGAGCGCCGCGGCGGTCACCAGTCCGGTGTCCGGTTCAATCACGATGTGGGCCTTGTACCCGTCCCGGCGGTCTTCCCGGGTCTTATGCGCATGCCGGGCATCGGGGTCCACGGTCGATATCACCCGGTCCGGGACGACTTTCCTGGCGATCCGCCACCGCCCGTCCATCCCGTCTGAATCCTCGGCCGGTTCCACGTCCTGCCCGGCGACAAGGGCCAGCAGCGCGTAAGCATCAGCGGCCCTGCCATCCAGGGTCTCGGGATCGACCGCCGCAAGCAGGGCCATGGCGTCGGTGACCAGGGCCGAGATCAGCCCGTCCTTGGCGTCCCGGTCATCCCAGACGATGTCAGGCTTGCCCGTCCGGGTGTAGTCATACCCCCTCGCCTGGGTGGCGATCAGGTCCTGCCCGCCGGGGACGTCACGGCCGAAACGGCGGATGCCCGCGATCAGCTGCGTGAGGGTGTCCTGCCTGGCGACCGCGTCGTCCAGGACCGTGGAGTCCATCGCCCGCCGGCGCTTCCCCTTCAGTACCCCGGTCTCGGCGACGACCTCGGCGATGGCCTCCATGACCCGGTGCGGGTTCTCCGAGGCGGCCAAGCGCCTGCGCCAGTACGTCAGCGTGCTCGGGTGAAACGCCGTATCAGTGAGCCCGTACCCGCACGCGGCCTTCCACCGCAGATCAAAAGTCAGCGCCTCGGCGGTTTCCCGGTCCGACAAACCCTGCAGTGCCTGCAGCACCAGCACCGAACCGATCACCGGGGCCGGAACCGAAGGCCGGCCCCGCTGCGACGGGAACAGGTCCTCCATCATCGAATCCGGGAACAAACGCCCCCGGTTCCGGGCCAGAAAAGCAAAAACGCTGCCCGGGGCCAACAACTCCCCGGCCAGCGCCTCGACATCCAAATACCCACGCTGCGCGTCTTCGCGTCCCTGCATAAGCCCAGTCTTAACCACCCAGCTCACCAGTCCAGCCGACGCGCCC
>NZ_JBFBKR010000048.1:0-2489 GCF_040686575.1 Arthrobacter sp. NPDC080073 | reverse complement strand
GATGTCGAGCTGGCCGGTGTTTCGGGAAACCGCAACCTGATCGGGGTGGACATGGGCGGGACGTCCTTCGATGTTTCCCTGGTGGTGGACGGCAAGCCGGACGTGTCCACGGAGGCGCATCTGGAAGGCCTTCCGATGCTCATGAGCGTGGTGAACATCCACACCGTGGGCGCCGGCGGCGGCTCGGTGGCCTGGCTCGAAGCCGGTGGCCTGCGGGTCGGGCCGCGTTCGGCGGGGGCCACGCCCGGGCCGGCCTGTTACGGGCGCGGCGGGACGGAACCGACCGTCACGGACGCGAACCTGGTGCTCGGGCGTGTGGATCCGGACTGGTTCGCCGGCGGACAGGTCGCCCTGGACCGTGACGCGGCGATCACCGCCTTGAAAACGGTGGGTGACCGGCTCGGCCTGGACCCGGTTGCGATGGCCGAGGGGATCTGCGATGTCGCGAACTCCCAGATGGCCCAGGCGATCCGGACCATCACGATCTCCCGCGGCATCGAACCCCGGGACTTCTCCCTCGTGGCCTTCGGCGGCGCCGGTCCCATGCATGCCGTCTTCCTCGCCAAGGAGCTCGGCATCCCGGAGACCGTTGTTCCCCGGTTCCCCGGCGCGTTCTCGGCCTGGGGGATGCTGCAGACCAACATCCGCAAGGACTTCTCGGAACCGTATTTCTACCTCGACGAGGATATCGACGCCGCCCACATGGCCGGCGTGCTGCGGTCCATGGAGCGTGAGGGCCTGGGTTCCCTGGCCTCCGAAGGGGTGCCGGAGGCCAGCCGGCTGACCAACGCATCGGTCGATGTCCGCTACCAGTCGCAGGAATTCTCCCTGAACGTCCCGCTCGCCTCCGCCGACGAACCCGAATCCGCCGGTTTCGTTGCCGCGTTGTCCGCGCGTTTCTCCGCGATGTACCACGAGCGCTACGGGCATTCAAACCCCGGGGCGCCCATCGAAATCGTGGCGCTGCGGACCCAGGCCGTGGGCGACCTGGGCCGACTTGAAGCGCCCCGCTTCGCCACCGCACAGGGGCCGGGGTTCAAGCACGATATCCGCCCGGTGGTCTTTGACCACCTCGAGCACGACACCATCGTGGCCCGCCGCGACGACCTGGCCGCCGGCCACGCCTTCGAGGGCCCGGCCATCATCGTGGAGCAGACCGCCACCACCGTGGTGCCCCCCGGCTTCGACGTGAGCGTCGACGAATTCGGCTCCCTGATCATCCGCACCCAACACGACGAAGGAAACTAAGGCACCACCATGACCATCACTGCAGTCAAGACCCTGGATCCGGTCACCGTGGAGATCATCCGCAACGCCCTCACCAGCGCCGCGGACGACATGAACGCCACCCTCATCCGCTCCGCCTACTCACCCATCCTCTACGAAGGCGGGGACTGCGTCGTGGCCCTGCTGGACACCGGGCACCGCGTGCTCGGACAATCCGCCGGGCTGCCCCTGTTCCTGGGCAACCTCGAAACCTGCTCCATCGCGGTCGAAGAACTCTACGGGCGCGAAGTCTGGAAAGAAGGGGACGTGTGGATCCTCAACGATTCCTACCTGGGCGGAACCCACCTGAACGACGTCACCATCTTCGCCCCGATCTTCCACGAGGGCGAAGTGGTCGGCTTCGCGGCCACCCGCGCGCACTGGATGGACATGGGCTCCAAGGACGTCGGCGGGTCCATGGACGCCACCGACATCTTCCAGGAAGGCTTCCGGATGGGCCCGGTCAAACTGATCGAGGCAGGCATCGAAACCTCCGTGGTGGACCTCATCCGGACCAACGTCCGCTTCCCCTACCAGACCATCGGCGACATGCACGCGATGATCGCCGCCCTCCGGATGGGCACCACCCGCATGAAAGAGCTCGTGGGCCGGTACGGCATGGACCAACTCGACGCCGCCCGGGACGAGATCTTCCGCCAGACCGAGGAAATCGAACGCGAAACCGTCCGCAACATCCCCGACGGCGTCTACGAAGCCGAAGGCGTGCTGGACAACGACGGCATCAACCTCGAAACCCCGATCCCGATCAAGCTCAAGATCACCGTCTCCGGCGACACCGTTGACTTCGACGTCACCGGATCAGCGGACCAGACCACCGGACCGGTCAACTGCGGCGCCGCCCAGGCCGTCTCGGCCCTGCGGGTCGGCTACAAACTCCTGGTCAGCCCCGACTCCAACTCCAACGGCGGATCCTTCCGGCCCCTGACCACCCAGGTGCGGTCCGGCTCCGTTCTGGGCGCGGTCGCGCCCGCACCGTGCCAATGGTACTTCTCCCACCTCGGCCTACTGATCGACCTCGTGTCCAAGGCCATGGCCCCGGCCATGCCCGACCGCGTCGCCAGCGCCAGCCACGGCGACTCGATGATCATCACCGCCGCCGGTTTCGACCCGCGCTTCGGCCGGAACTTCGTCACCATGGAAGCCACCCTGGGCGGCTGGGGCGCCTGGCAAGGCACCGACGGCGAGTCCGCCATGATCAACAA
>NZ_JBFBKR010000047.1:0-3247 GCF_040686575.1 Arthrobacter sp. NPDC080073 | reverse complement strand
CCGAGCGGCTGCAGGCTTTGGTGTGCTCGTAGTATGGGACGTGATCCCACTTTCGGCGTGCTTTGAACGTCTCGCAACGCAGTCATCCCAACTCCCCACTCCGCTCATGTTCGATTCGGCCTCTACAAGAATTCATAGTGTTCAACGCGCGGCTCCCGCGTGCCTTGCCAGTAGTCCAGCGTTGTGAGGGGCCAGTTCTGCGAGATCCTGCCCTTCGAATTGCGATACCACGTGTTCACATTGGATACTCCAATGGCCATGGTCATCGTTGTAGCGTCGACCAGGTCGTTGAACTCCACGAACGGCTCGGCTTTGACGTTCAGGGCGCGAGCACCTCGAGACAGCAGCATGCGTATGCACTCCAGTGTGTACTCGACGCCTGCCTCCGTGAACAGCACGCTGCTGCCGTGGGTGTTGAGGTTGGTATTGGGCCCATACAGGAGGAAAAGGTTGGGGAACTTGGGCACAGTAATCCCCCAGTACGCGCGCGCGTCGCCGTCCCACTCGTCGTGCAGGCTTACACCGTCGATGCCGGACAATTCGAAGGTGCGCAAGAAGTCGGCAGCCTTGAAGCCGGTGCCGTAGATAATTACGTCGGCCTCGTGGATCGTTCCGTCTTTTGTCTCCACGCCTTCCGGGGTGATCCGGGCGATTCCTTCGGAATTGAGGTTGACGTTATCCTGCTTGAGCGCGGAGGTCCACGTTCCGTCGTCGCGAACGCTTCGCTTGGCATAGGGAGGGTAATTGGGAATCACCTGCGCGAGCAGATCGGGCCGCTCAGCAAACGCATCGGTCAGATAGGCTATGAGATACTGGCGTACGTCCTCGTTCTTCTCGGAGACGGAGATCGGATGGTGCCACTCCGGGTCGACGATCGCGAGATCGCGGATGCCGTCGACGTTCGCCCAGAACTGACTGAAACGGTACCAGCGGTGATAGTTGGGAACGTTCTGGAACAGCCACTTCATTGCATTTGGCATTTCACTGGTGTATCCCGGAGTCGGCACGACATAGGGAGGGGTTCTTTGAAGAACGGTGACGTGCTTCGCGATCTTCGCGACCTGAGGGAAGACTTGGAATGCGCTTGCCCCAGTGCCGATGATGACGACCCGCTTGTCCGCGAGGTCGACGTCGTGATTCCAGCGAGCAGTATGCCAAGTGGGCCCGCGAAAGGTTTCGGCGCCGCTGATGTAGGGGATGTTCGGTTCGTTCAACTGCCCGACGGCAGAGATGATTGCATTGGCATGCAGGGTCTCCTCGGATCCATTCTCGTTTCTGATCGTGACGGTCCAGGTGGCCGAGGCCTCGTCGTAGGCGCCGTGCACGAACTCGCTCGAAAAACGGATGTGTTCCCTGAGTGACAGCTCGTCTGCTACGCCGCGGAAGTAGTCCAGGATCTCGTCGCGTCGGGAATACTGCGACGGCCAGGAGCCCGTCTGAGCGAACGAATAGCTGTAGTTGAAATTCGTCGTGTCCAGCCGTGCTCCTGGGTAGCTGTTGTCGAGCCACACACCCCCGACGTCGCTTCTGCGTTCGATGATCGAGAAGGCCACACCGGCCTGGTCGAGGCGGTGCCCTGCTGCGAGCCCCGACATTCCAGCCCCGATGATGACGACATCGAAGGCCGTGTCAGGTGCTATCGCCGCTTTCGTCCAGCTCGGCGCGCCGGTGTCGACCGGCATTCCGAGTTCGTGGATGAGCATCGGAACATAGGCTTCGTCGATCGGGCCGGTCATGAACTCCAGCATCTGCCGCAACTGCTCCGAGCTCAGCCGAACCGTTCCGTCGAGTCCGTTGTCCCGAATGGAGGCCAGCGTCTGGAATGCCAGCTCCCTCGCCTCGGACTGTTCGTCCGTCGAGAGGCCACTTTGCCCTGCGATCCCCTCATAGATGGAGACCGGCTTGGGTCTGAGGTTCTGGCGGAGGATCGAGAGGTCTCCTGTGAGTGAGGCGAGGGTGGGCAACAACGTCACGAGGTGCGCCTCTTCGAGCACAGAGCGGAGCTCGTCGTCACTCACACCTGCGAGGAGGGTTGTCACTTCGGCGTGCTGTAAGGTCATAATTTCTTCCCTTTCGTCGGGTGTGGAAGGGGCCGCTATTGCAGGACGATGGTGTCAAGCTCGCTGGCCTTGGTGAGCGCACCGTACTTGTACGCGAGGTCGGCCCAGACTTGGAGACCCTTCCGGTCCAGGTTTGCGGAGAACGTCTCGAACTGCAGCCCGGCAGCTTGTGCCTGCGTGTAGGAGGGAAGGAAGGTCGGAACGGTGGTGCGTAGCTCCTCAGGGTGCGCCTGACCATAATCGAGAGCTTCCGTCCATGCTTCACGGAATGCGCTCAACAGCTCAGGATTTTTCTTCGCCCAGTTGGCGCTGGTGAAGGTGACCTGAATAAGGTTCTGCAGTCCCGCCGCGACCTGCGCGTCGGAAATGATCGTTCCACCGTGAGCCAGAGTCGGCCCGAGGAACGGCTGCACCATGAAAGCTGCATCTACCCCACCGCCTTGGAGCTGGGCGGGCATGTCCGGGAACGGCAGTTCGGTGAACACGAGTTTCGTGTCATCCCCGCCATCGGCGTGGACCGCTGCACGGACCACGACTTCGGTGGAATTCTTCAAGGTATTTATGGCGACCTTCTTGCCGACCAGGTCGCGTGCCCGGGTGATCCCCGACGACGGCATCGCGACGATGACTCCGGTCTCGTCCTTGACGGCGGGGTTGTCACGGTTGTAGCCGGCAATGATCTTAACGTCGAGACCTTTCGCCGCGGCCTGCATCACGGAGACGGGGTTTCCTACGGCAACATCGATGGAGCCGTTCATGACACCGGGCAGGAGCGCCGCCGCACCGGCCCCTGACTGATATTTCAGAGCGATGCCGTGTTTGGCGAAAATGCCCTTCGTGTCCCCGAGGTGCACCGGCGCGAACGTCGTCGCGGGGAACTCGCCGAGGGTGATGGTGGTGAGTGTACCGGAGCCCGGAGTGGCGGCAGCGGGGCCGTCGCCGCCACCGGAGACCGATCCAGCAGCACAACCCGACAGACCCAGTGCAATGATGGCCGCGGCCGCGAGGCCCGCGATGCGAATGCTGTGGTGCACAGTTGGTTCCTCTTCCTTGAGTGCGTGCGTTGGAGGCTACGACAGAGAGGAGCGAGAGTGTCGTCGCGCCATTGCGGACGTCTCTGTGCCGCTCTCCGTGCGACGTGTAAGGTAAACTGATATGTATTGGACCTTACAGCACTCCCGGCGGTT
>NZ_JBFBKR010000046.1:0-3887 GCF_040686575.1 Arthrobacter sp. NPDC080073 | reverse complement strand
CCATTCCGAACCCGGAAGCTAAGACCCACAGCGCCGATGGTACTGCACCCGGGAGGGTGTGGGAGAGTAGGACACCGCCGGACAACCATTCACGGTCAGGCCCCGACACACGTCGGGGCCTGACCCATTTAACAACACCACCCAACCCCCAACCCCCCGTCTCACATATGCCCCGGAAACCCCACACCCCGGCTCACATATCAACGGTTTCGGACCAACCCCGGCTCACGCATGTGCCGGAAATCCCACACCCCGGCTCACATATCAACGGCTCCGGACCAACGCCCGCTCACCTATGTGCCGGAAATCCCACACGCCCGCTCACATATCGACCCCTCCGGGATACAGGTTCGCGTCGACCCTTACAATGTCAGGATGAGTAGCATGCAACAGGTTACTCCCGGAGTGTCGCTGACAGCCCAGGCCACAGACATGCTGCGGGCGGCAATCACATCCGGCGAGATGACCCCCGGGGAGCACTATTCCGCGATCGGGCTAGCCGAGAGACTGGGCGTGTCCAGGACGCCGGTACGTGAGGCCCTGCAGCTGCTCGAGAAGGAGGGCATCGTCCGGATCGAGAAAAACCGCGGTGTCCGGGTGCTGCAGATTTCACTTGATGAGATTGTGCAGATCTTCCAGATCCGAATTCTTCTTGAGCCCCCGGCAGCGGCCCGGGCCGCCGAGGTTGTCACTGAGGATGATCTTGAGCATTTCCGGGTGCTACACGGGCGCATCCTGGACGCTGCGGCTGGCGATGATGGTCCCGGCACCCTGCAGGCGGACAAGGAATTCCACCTGTTTCTCATCGGCTTGGCGGGAAATCCCCGGCTGATGGCGCTGGATGGAGAACTCCGCAATCTCGTTCTCGCCCAAGGCTTGGTGACCATCCCGTCAATCCGAAGCACCCAGGACTTGGCTGACGACCGTCGAGGCATCCTCGAAGCATTGGAGCGACGGGACCCTCAAGCCGCATCGACGGCGGTTCGCGAACATGTCACCCGCACCGCCCGGCTTCTCATCACAGGTGTTTGCGCGAGGACGCCGGGACTGTCTGCTGATGCGTATCTTGCGAAGCTGGATCAACTGTCGCAATTCCGGGGCTGACTCCGATACGACGAGGCATTGTTTACACGACGGAGACATTCCCCTACAGTTGCATGCAACATACAACCATCAAGGGAGATGTGTCGTGGCGTCTACAGTGGGCAGCCCCCGCGGTCTGCCGCAGCCTTTGGCAGGCATTCGGATCGCGGACTTTTCGCGGGTTCTTGCGGGACCGTTGTGTTCCATGATGCTGGCCGACTACGGTGCCGAGGTCATCAAGATCGAAGGTCCTGCCGGCGACGATACCCGTGCGTGGATCCCGCCTGTGGAAGCTGATGGGACCGGCACCTATTTTGGAAGCGTCAACCGGAACAAGAAATCCGTTGTTGCCGATCTCAAGTCCGATGAGGGGTTGAGCTATGCCCGCGCCCTCGTGGCCGGGTGCGACGTCGTCATTGAAAACTTCCGTCCTGGGGTCATGGCGAAATTCGGTCTGGATTATCAGACCGTCTCCGAGAGCCGGCCGGACATCGTTTATTGTTCGATCTCCGGCTTCGGGTCCGGCGCCGGCGCAGATCTGCCCGGTTATGACCTGCTCGTGCAGGCGCTTGGCGGTCTGATGAGCATCACCGGCCAACCGGGAGGAGAACCCAGCAAGGTCGGGGTGGCGCTGGTCGACGTCCTCACAGGACAGAATGCGCTAGCCGGGATCCTGATGGCGCTACGGGTTCGCGATGCCACCGGGACTGGCCAGCAAGTGCAGGTCAACCTCTTCTCCTCGCTCCTGGCAGCCCTGGTGAACCAGGGCGCGGCCGCCTTGGCCACGGGCAATTCGCCTGGCAGGCTCGGCAATGCCCACCCCAGCATCGCCCCCTATGAGACATTCCGCACCGGCGGCGGCACGCTCGCCATCGCGGTCGGCAACGACCGGCAGTTTGCGGCGCTGGCGTCAGCTCTAGGGCTCAGGGGACTGTCCGAGCAAGCGAGATTCCTCACTAACGAACGCAGAGTAGCGTCTCGTGAGGAGCTTCGGATTGTGATCGAGGCTGCTCTCCGGGCTGACACTGCTGCCAGTTGGCAACGGAAATTGCTCGCTGCAGGTGTTCCTGCGGGCAGGGTCAACAACGTCGGCGAGGCCTTCGAACTGGCTGAGAGCCTGGGGCTGGAGCCATCAATCGTTGTCACCGATCCCGCAACAGGCCGGGAGTCCCGGCAGCTTGCCAACCCCATCCGGCTCTCCGAAGCAGCACCGAACTACCGGCAAGTTCCCCCGGCCCTTGGCGAGCACCAAGGGTCCATCTTCTAATCCCCAAACACTTCCGTGAAAGGCGCATAAATGTCCGATATCAGCGATCTGATCGATTTTGATTCCCTCCTTAGCACGGATGAATGTGCGCTGCGCGATTCGGTGCGCGCCTTCGTGGATAGCGAAATCAAGCCACACATCGCAACCTGGTACGAAAAGGCCATTTTCCCGCTGGAACTTGTCCCCGAACTCGCCAAAATGGGCCTACTGGGGATGCATCTGAAAGGCTACGGATGCGCCGGCCGATCCGCCGTCGAGTACGGCCTGGCCGGCGCGGAACTTGAGGCCGGCGACTCCGGTTTGCGCACTTTCGTCTCGGTGCAGGGCTCATTGGCGATGAGCGCGATCTACAAACACGGTTCGGATGAACAGAAGGCCGAATGGTTGCCGGCGATGGCCACGGGGGAAGCGATCGGCTGCTTTGGCCTCACCGAGCCCACCGCCGGCTCGGATCCAGGTGGCATGACTACGTTTGCGCACCGCGACGGTGGCGACTGGATCCTCAACGGATCAAAACGCTGGATCGGCCTGGCATCGGTAGCCAAAGTCGCCATCATCTGGGCCCAGACCGACGGCGGTGTCCGCGGCTTTGTAGTCCCTACCGAGACCCCTGGATTCACGGCTACGCCGATTGAGCCGAAACTGTCCATGCGAGCCTCCATCCAATGCGATATCGAATTGTCCAATCTGCGACTACCCGAGACTGCGGTGCTGCCGAACGTCGTCGGGCTCAAAGGCCCCTTCTCGTGCCTGAACGAGGCGCGCTACGGAATCATCTGGGGCGCCATGGGCGCCGCCCGCGATGCGTTCGAGGCAGCCCTCGACTACTCCAAGGGACGCCTGCAGTTTGGCAGACCGCTGGCCGGTTACCAGCTGACCCAGCAGAAGTTGGTTGACATGGCTCTAGAGATCAATAAGGGATTCCTCCTCGCCCTGCACCTCGGGCGCAAGAAGGACGGCGGCACATTGCAACCGGACCAGATCTCAGTCGGCAAACTGAACAACTGCCGCGAGGCCATCAAGATTGCGCGCGAAGCCAGGACGATCCTCGGCGGCAATGGAATCACACTGGACCACTCACCCTTGCGGCACGCTAACAACCTGGAATCCGTTCGCACCTATGAAGGCACCGACGAAGTCCACACCCTCATCCTGGGTAGCAAGCTCAGCGGTATCGCGGCCTTCCGTTAGGCGGGCCCGACGGCGGAACCCGCGTTCCGCCGTCGACGTCGCCAGGGCATGGATTTGCGCGGTGTACTGAAGCCGTGTAATGTCTTCTAAGTCGCCGCGAGGGAGACAGCCTAGAGCTGGGAACCACGGGTGGCCACCCCTTCGAATAGAGCCTGGAACGGCTGATGCTTTGCGCGTCGCAATTCGAGGGGAATTCGAATTGTCAGCCCGAAATTGGTCGAAATGCTGATTTGCTAAGCGGTGATGGTTCGGGTAAGTTTGGGAAGTTGCTCCGGAGCGATCCTGGACCCTGTGGGGTGTGGGTGGTGCCGGGTGTGTCTGTTGTTTGAGAACTCAATAGTGTGCC
>NZ_JBFBKR010000045.1:3401-5108 GCF_040686575.1 Arthrobacter sp. NPDC080073 | reverse complement strand
TTTCCGGTGGTTGTGGTTGTGTCTGTTTTTGTTTTACTTCAACGGAGAGTTTGATCCTGGCTCAGGATGAACGCTGGCGGCGTGCTTAACACATGCAAGTCGAACGATGATCCGGTGCTTGCACCGGGGATTAGTGGCGAACGGGTGAGTAACACGTGAGTAACCTGCCCTTGACTCTGGGATAAGCCTGGGAAACTGGGTCTAATACCGGATACGACCGCTCACCGCATGGTGTGGTGGTGGAAAGCTTTTGCGGTTTTGGATGGACTCGCGGCCTATCAGCTTGTTGGTGGGGTAATGGCCTACCAAGGCGACGACGGGTAGCCGGCCTGAGAGGGTGACCGGCCACACTGGGACTGAGACACGGCCCAGACTCCTACGGGAGGCAGCAGTGGGGAATATTGCACAATGGGCGCAAGCCTGATGCAGCGACGCCGCGTGAGGGATGACGGCCTTCGGGTTGTAAACCTCTTTCAGTAGGGAAGAAGCCGCAAGGTGACGGTACCTGCAGAAGAAGCGCCGGCTAACTACGTGCCAGCAGCCGCGGTAATACGTAGGGCGCAAGCGTTATCCGGAATTATTGGGCGTAAAGAGCTCGTAGGCGGTTTGTCGCGTCTGCTGTGAAAGACCGGGGCTCAACTCCGGTTCTGCAGTGGGTACGGGCAGACTAGAGTGATGTAGGGGAGACTGGAATTCCTGGTGTAGCGGTGAAATGCGCAGATATCAGGAGGAACACCGATGGCGAAGGCAGGTCTCTGGGCATTAACTGACGCTGAGGAGCGAAAGCATGGGGAGCGAACAGGATTAGATACCCTGGTAGTCCATGCCGTAAACGTTGGGCACTAGGTGTGGGGGACATTCCACGTTTTCCGCGCCGTAGCTAACGCATTAAGTGCCCCGCCTGGGGAGTACGGCCGCAAGGCTAAAACTCAAAGGAATTGACGGGGGCCCGCACAAGCGGCGGAGCATGCGGATTAATTCGATGCAACGCGAAGAACCTTACCAAGGCTTGACATGAACCGGTAACGCCTGGAAACAGGTGCCCCGCTTGCGGTCGGTTTACAGGTGGTGCATGGTTGTCGTCAGCTCGTGTCGTGAGATGTTGGGTTAAGTCCCGCAACGAGCGCAACCCTCGTTCTATGTTGCCAGCGGTTCGGCCGGGGACTCATAGGAGACTGCCGGGGTCAACTCGGAGGAAGGTGGGGACGACGTCAAATCATCATGCCCCTTATGTCTTGGGCTTCACGCATGCTACAATGGCCGGTACAAAGGGTTGCGATACTGTGAGGTGGAGCTAATCCCAAAAAGCCGGTCTCAGTTCGGATTGGGGTCTGCAACTCGACCCCATGAAGTCGGAGTCGCTAGTAATCGCAGATCAGCAACGCTGCGGTGAATACGTTCCCGGGCCTTGTACACACCGCCCGTCAAGTCACGAAAGTTGGTAACACCCGAAGCCGGTGGCCTAACCCTTGTGGGGGGAGCCGTCGAAGGTGGGACCGGCGATTGGGACTAAGTCGTAACAAGGTAGCCGTACCGGAAGGTGCGGCTGGATCACCTCCTTTCTAAGGAGCACCATTATCGCTCCCTGTCCGGCCGCATGGTTGGTCGGGGGTGTGTGGAAGCAAAGCCCATTGCGCAGGCGTCTGTTCTGCGGTGGGTGCTCATGGGTGGAATATCAGCAGATAGCGGCCGGTTTGTTTTTGTCCT
>NZ_JBFBKR010000045.1:0-3305 GCF_040686575.1 Arthrobacter sp. NPDC080073 | reverse complement strand
TCCTTTGCGGGGGGTCTGGTTCTCTCGAGAGTGTTTGTTTGATCTTGTGTGGTCAAGTTTTTAAGGGCACACGGTGGATGCCTTGGCATTAGGAGCCGAAGAAGGACGTAGGAATCTGCGATAAGCCTGGGGGAGTTGATAACCGAACGGTGATCCCAGGATGTCCGAATGGGGAAACCCCGCCAGACGCGTTTGCGTGATCTGGTGACCCGCATCTGAACACATAGGGTGCGTGGGGGGAACGCGGGGAAGTGAAACATCTCAGTACCCGCAGGAAGAGAAAACAAGAGTGATTCCGTTAGTAGTGGCGAGCGAACGCGGATGAGGCTAAACCGTTCCATGTGTGATAGCCGGCGGGCGTTGCATGGGCGGGGTTGTGGGACTTTCCGTACTGGTTCTGCCGGACCGGTGGGGTGAGAGCATGAGCATAGGTGAACGGTCTTGAAAGGCCGGCCGGAGAGGGTGTTAGCCCCGTAACCGTAATGTTGTGTGCCGCCTGGAGAGGATCCCAAGTAGCACGGGGCCCGAGAAATCCCGTGTGAATCTGTCAGGACCACCTGATAAGCCTAAATACTTCCTAATGACCGATAGCGGACCAGTACCGTGAGGGAAAGGTGAAAAGTACCCCGGGAGGGGAGTGAAACAGTACCTGAAACCGTGTGCTTACAATCCGTCGGAGCAGCCTTTGTAGTTGTGACGGCGTGCCTTTTGAAGAATGAGCCTGCGAGTTAGTGTTACGTCGCGAGGTTAACCCGTGTGGGGTAGCCGTAGCGAAAGCGAGTCTGAACAGGGCGAGTGTAGTGGCGTGATCTAGACCCGAAGCGGAGTGATCTACCCATGGCCAGGTTGAAGCGACGGTAAGACGTCGTGGAGGACCGAACCCACTTCAGTTGAAAATGGAGGGGATGAGCTGTGGGTAGGGGTGAAAGGCCAATCAAACTCCGTGATAGCTGGTTCTCCCCGAAATGCATTTAGGTGCAGCGTTGCGTGTTTCTTGCCGGAGGTAGAGCTACTGGATGGCCGATGGGCCCTACAAGGTTACTGACGTCAGCCAAACTCCGAATGCCGGTAAGTGAGAGCGCAGCAGTGAGACTGTGGGGGATAAGCTTCATAGTCGAGAGGGAAACAGCCCAGACCACCAACTAAGGCCCCTAAGCGTGTGCTAAGTGGGAAAGGATGTGGAGTTGCGAAGACAACCAGGAGGTTGGCTTAGAAGCAGCCATCCTTGAAAGAGTGCGTAATAGCTCACTGGTCAAGTGATTCCGCGCCGACAATGTAGCGGGGCTCAAGTACACCGCCGAAGTTGTGGATTTCAGATAGTAGACAAGCCTTCGTGGTTCAGTCGTCTGGAGTGGTAGGGGAGCGTCGTGTGGGCGGTGAAGTCGCGGTGTAAACCAGCGGTGGAGCCTACACGAGTGAGAATGCAGGCATGAGTAGCGAAAGACGGGTGAGAAACCCGTCCGCCGAATGATCAAGGGTTCCAGGGTCAAGCTAATCTGCCCTGGGTAAGTCGGGACCTAAGGCGAGGCCGACAGGCGTAGTCGATGGACAACGGGTTGATATTCCCGTACCGGCGAAGGACCGCCCATGCCAAGCGGGGGATACTAACCGCCCGGAGCCTGCCCCAGCACCCTTGTGGTGTGAGGGTTTTGGCCGAGCGCGGGACCTGATCCCGGGAGGTAAGCGTATTAACAGGTGTGACGCAGGAAGGTAGCCGGGCCGGGCGATGGTTGCCCCGGTCTAAGGATGTAGGGTCAGCGATAGGCAAATCCGTCGCTGTGTCTTGGATGACGTGCCTGAGATCTGATGGGACCCCCGTCATGGGGGGATCCGGTGATCCTATGCTGCCTAGAAAAGCATCGGCGCGAGGTCCCAGCCGCCCGTACCCCAAACCGACACAGGTGATCAGGTAGAGAATACCAAGGCGATCGAGAGAATTATGGTTAAGGAACTCGGCAAAATGCCCCCGTAACTTCGGGAGAAGGGGGGCCCCAACCTTGAACACCACTTGCTGGTGGGAGGGGATCGGGGCCGCAGAGACCAGGGGGAAGCGACTGTTTACTAAAAACACAGGTCCGTGCGAAGTCGCAAGACGATGTATACGGACTGACTCCTGCCCGGTGCTGGAAGGTTAAGAGGACCGGTTAGCCGCAAGGCGAAGCTGAGAATTTAAGCCCCAGTAAACGGCGGTGGTAACTATAACCATCCTAAGGTAGCGAAATTCCTTGTCGGGTAAGTTCCGACCTGCACGAATGGAGTAACGACTTCCCCGCTGTCTCAACCATAAACTCGGCGAAATTGCAGTACGAGTAAAGATGCTCGTTACGCGCAGCAGGACGGAAAGACCCCGAGACCTTTACTATAGTTTGGTATTGGTGTTCGGAGTGGCTTGTGTAGGATAGGTGGGAGACGTTGAAGCCCTCACGCCAGTGGGGGTGGAGTCATCGTTGAAATACCACTCTGGTCACTTTGGACATCTAACTTCGGCCCGTGATCCGGGTCAGGGACAGTGCCTGATGGGTAGTTTAACTGGGGCGGTTGCCTCCTAAAAAGTAACGGAGGCGCCCAAAGGTTCCCTCAGCCTGGTTGGCAATCAGGTGTCGAGTGTAAGTGCACAAGGGAGCTTGACTGTGAGAGAGACATCTCAAGCAGGGACGAAAGTCGGGACTAGTGATCCGGCGGTACATTGTGGAATGGCCGTCGCTCAACGGATAAAAGGTACCTCGGGGATAACAGGCTGATCTTGCCCAAGAGTCCATATCGACGGCATGGTTTGGCACCTCGATGTCGGCTCGTCGCATCCTGGGGCTGGAGTAGGTCCCAAGGGTTGGGCTGTTCGCCCATTAAAGCGGTACGCGAGCTGGGTTTAGAACGTCGTGAGACAGTTCGGTCCCTATCCGCTGCGCGCGCAGGAAATTTGAGAAGGGCTGTCCTTAGTACGAGAGGACCGGGACGGACGAACCTCTGGTGTGTCAGTTGTACTGCCAAGTGCACCGCTGATTAGCTACGTTCGGATGGGATAACCGCTGAAAGCATCTAAGCGGGAAGCTCGCTTCAAGATGAGATTTCCATGCACCTCGTGTGTGAGAGGCCCCCAGCCAGACCACTGGGTTGATAGGCCGGATGTGGAAGACAGGACCAACGACTGTTGAAGCTGACCGGTACTAATAGGCCGACAACTTACACCACACAAACACGATCACTGCTTGCGTCCACTATGTGGTTCCCGAACAACAACCCGTTGCTCGCCGGAACCAATAACTGAATAACAACACCACAAAGTTGTAACCACAAAGACTTCCCAC
>NZ_JBFBKR010000044.1:0-5289 GCF_040686575.1 Arthrobacter sp. NPDC080073 | reverse complement strand
ACCGATTCAACCAGAAGGTTTCGAGACATGGTTACGGGAATCGCTGACCGTGGACGTACCCCGCCACTCCGCGAAACTGGAGTGTCGCCGCCACAGTGATCGCCGGGAAGGCGAGACGCCTCGTATCCCAAGGGATATGAGAGGGGAACCCGTGCATCGGCAGGCCGTGCATTCGACTTGCTTGGAAGCGAAGCGGGTTGATTAGCGCGTCTCTATTCACAGCGAAGATCTCGTGCCGCAAGATGAACCATGACAAATCAGCCCCTGAGGTACACAAATATCGAGCCGCTGACAAAGGGCCTCATGATCGCATTTTTTAGCGCTCTCCAAGTCCCGCCCGCTATAACGGGAGGTGCCTGGGACACCCTTCGAGATATCTCACGAAGCAACAAGACCCGACGAGCTAGTAGTAGTGAGCTTGTCAGCAAAGTCGTTGAACGCTCCTTCAGAGCCTGGGCTGATAAAGAAAATGTGAATGAGGACGAGCTCCAGTATGGGTTACAAGCCGCCATTGACGCAGTGGAGAGGCATGGGCTGACCTTTGAAGAAATCGCATTTCATGGATTTGATCACAGGGCGGTCATGCGAGAGGTATTGAGTCGAAACGAACAAGATATGACCAAAGTCGGAGCTACCGACTCGGAGCGCAGCACCTACGAAAGGGTTCTCGGGGAGTTCTACGCGCTCATGATTCGCACGGAGGAACAGGGTGTCAAGGGGGTCGATACGGCAATCGCGCGAACGACCCTCAACGCCGCTGTACGGGCAGCAACTGCCGCCGAAGAGACGAAGGAGAATCTACGGGATCTCGCAAGATCTGCAGAGGCGGCCCAACTTAATGTGGACAAGAAATTGCACGAAGGGGCTCAGAGGGCAAGCGACTACGAGATTGACAGCCGTAGGAACCGGATGCAGAGACGAAGCGATTTGATTGTTCCTTCCTTTCTTGGACGGGCAAGTGAAACCTTGCATGTTGACTGGCGGGAAAAGGTCGAAGAAAAGCTGAAAAAGATCGCCGCCATCTGCGCACAATGGCCCGCATTTTCATCCTTAGGAAGTGCCATTTCTGGATTAGATCTCGACGTGACATACGAATCGATCCGGACACGAATCTCCCTTCTAGAACTCGACCCGCTCAGAGATGCATTGCGTGATGCCCGTCTCGCGGTTGGATACGTCCACGCTGGTAGCTACGGCAGGACCGCAGTCGCAGCCGAACAGGCTCTTAAATGGCTTGACGAGCAATGCCTGCAGCCTGAATATGAGTGGTTTGTTCCATTGCTAGGTGCATGGGGATCCGGCAAATCTCGAGTTCTTTACGAGATTGCCCGCCAAGCCCGAACAAAAAATGAATATGTTGTTTATCTCGTACCCGATGGCACACGGAGTCTTTCTGAACTACTTCGGCGGAAGGTTAGCTCGGACTGGGATCGCCAGATGGCCAGCGTCAATGAAATAGAGCGCGCTCTCTCACAGGCCCTCCAATCGAGGCTAACGGTCATCGTGGATGATTTTGAGGAACACATACGTGGGCGGCCTGGCGCAGTACGGGAACTTGTCGACGTACTCGGAAGGCACACTGATTCCCCACATATACGTTGGGTGGTCTCGATGGACTCGACCAGGTTGGACCTGCTCACGTCTCCCGAACACCGCGATGTCTGGAGGCAATACGGGATCGCTGCGAAACAGGACGGTCGCTCCACAATCGACGGTTGGTGGAATCTCGACGAGACGAACATCGAGGATCGTTTGGGAATTTCTTTACTTAGGAGTCACGCCACCGAGTTCGACGATAAGACGTTGGAACGCATAGAGCGAGAAGCGGCCGGGTTTGAATTCGCAGGACGGTTCTTTTGTGATCCCCTTCCGGCGTGGCTACATATCGAAAGTCGAGATCGTGGAATAGGTGAACTGAACAACCTATCTGCGATGGCGGCGTACTGGGAGCAGAAGAAAAAGAACCTCGCATCGAAAGGCCCACGGGAGAGAGATATAGGTCTTGTAGCCGCTACGATCGCCAGGTTGCTTTCCAAGGACCTGCCTCTGGAGGTGTCTTTCAGGTCAATCGCAAACGCCCTAGGAACTGGCTCTCCATCCGGGGCTCACCCGGACGAACGCGAAATTGATGAAGTGACGCGCGCCTTTGCAAATGGTGGACTCCTGATCATCAACGATGATACCGGAGCAATCGTGCCTAAGGTCGAAATCTTGTGGTCCTACATGATCGCGGCTAATTTGACTACGAGCTTGATTCGTGGGGCATCAGATTCAAGCGTCATCATTGAAAAATTAACACCTTGGCAGCGTCGATCGGACAAAGGCGAATGGTTGGCTGAATCGGTAGTTCAATTTTCATTGCAAATGATGCAATTTGCCGGAGACGGTTCTTTGGGACGCGAGCTCTGGAAAAACTGGTTCTCCAGAAATTGGTTGAGCAATCTTCCCCTATGGGCTGCTGCGATCAACTCCGACCCAGCGGCACAGTCGGATCTCGCCCTCCGTGTCAATACGAATCCCCCTCAGATTTCGTCGCGTCATGAGCTCTACATATTCATGCGATTCTTGGCTTTGACGTCGGATACGACCATGACTGCGCAAGAGCGAATCGCGGCTATTCAACCACACTACTCGGCAGTCGGTAGGGCAGGTCTTGGAAGCTACCTCGTCTACTTGGTCAGGCGGTCGCTCTCAGTTGCTGAGCTGAGCAAGGGCAGTGATGTATTGGCCCTCCTCAATGGACTAGTGGGCGTCGAGGCCTCAGGAGCCATGGAGGAAGTGGTCAGGCTGGTTGTTGACGCTGGAGAAAAGACATACGCGGACGATTTGGATCGATGGCTCTTCCGCGTTGGGGCGTTCCTTTCCAGTGAAAATGGAGCCAACAGTAGTCGTCATCCTGTTCCTAAAGAGCCGTACCGAAAAGGAAAACCGAGCGCCGGTCACAAATCCAAGGCCATCCGCAGTGAATTCTTCTGGCAGTCCCTGGTCCAAACTGCCGTGGCGTCCCTAGTACAGGACAAGGAACTTGGTGCCTTCAAAATTTTCAACGCAGCCGGTTGGATGCGCGATATTAAGCGCACCAGGATGCCTCACCACGTGGCCAAAGAGGTTCGGCACGCCGTCAACACCAACTTGGGTGGGGTCTTCCGGCGAAACAACCGCACCACACGCGAAGAATTTATTGCGCTCCTCAGCAACCTAAGCGTTGGCAATGGATGCGATGCCAGCGAAAACGATCAGCGTGAGCGCGCATTCTTTATCTTGCGTCACACGCGACCGACAACCGACGAAACTGAACTGAAAATCGATCCTTCGCTTCATCTCCTGCTTCTGGATCTGGCCCGAAATCCGACACTCAGAAGGAAGTACCCGCACTACATCGACCCTATGCTGCGCGCCAACGGACTGACATAGATTGTAGCCATCGGCTCGCGCTCGGCAACGGGATTTGAGACCCACGCCGCTGCCGCCTGCTGATACGAACGTCCCATGGCCGGCCCCGAAGGCAGACCCTCGCTGTTCGGTGACCTCGGCCTGACTTGGCTCATTTGGTTAGACGATATGAAGTGGGACGGGTTGCCTGCCCGTCCGGGGGCGGTCCATTATCGCCGGGCGGTCCGGCAGCGGCCGGGCTTGAGGTGATTCGGCTGCCGCGATGCAGGGACTGGGGCGCTGCCGGACCTGTTCCCGGCGTGATGTCCCTTATCCCGGACTGGCAGGTCCTGGCGTCAGGAGCGTGGGGGCCGGGGCCTTCTGTTTCACAGGGTCCGTGGGTTGCCATTAGCGGCTCCTGTGGCCTGCGAGGGTCCTTGGGGGTGCAATGGTAGTGCCACATGTGAGGTTTGGGAGGTCCCGGCTATGTTTGAGCATACTTTCATTGGTCTGGATGTTCACGCGGTCAACGTGGTCGGTCATGCGCTGAGCGCGGGCACCGGCGAAATCACACAGCACACGATGGCTGCTGACCCCGCCGTGGTGCTGGAGTGGGTCCGGCGGTTTGTGCCGCCCGTCAAGGTCGTTTACGAATCGGGCCCGACAGGGTTTGTCCTCGCCCGGCACCTCCGCGCCGCCGGGATTAACTGTGTGGTGGCGGCGTCCTCGAAACTGCTGCACGCCCCCGGTGACCGGATAAAAACCGACCGGCGGGACGCCCTGGTTTTGGCCGAAATGCTCGCGGTCGGTTCGGTCACTGAGGTGCGCATCCCGGACCCTGACGAGGAAGCCCTGCGGGATCTGTCCCGGCTGCGCTCCGGCGCGGCGAAAGACCTTGCCCATGCCCGCCAGCAGGTGAACGCCGTCCTGCTCCGGCACGGGATCCGTTACCCGAAGGACACCAGATGGACACAGGAACACCGTCAGTGGCTTATCGGCCAGCGCTTTAGCGAACCGGCGCTGCAGTTCACTTACGAGGCAGATCTCGAGCAGGCCGAGTTGCTCGCCGCCAAGCTGGCGCGGATCGACAAACAGGTGGCCGCGACGGTGGCAGCGTGCCGCTACGCGCAGGTGATTGATGCGCTGATGTGTCTGCGCGGCATCCAACTCACGACTGCGTTCGGGCTGGCCGTCGAAATCGGGGACTGGACCCGCTTCACCGGCTCCACGATCGGCTCCTATCTCGGGCTGGTCCCGAGCGAAGAATCCTCCGGTCAGTCACAGCACCAGGGCCCGATCACCAAGGCCGGGAACACCTACGCCCGCAAGCTCCTCATCGAAGCGGCCTGGCAGCACCGCCGCCCCTACGCCCGGCCCGGAGACCGGCTGCTGCGCCAGCTTGACCTCGTCGCCCCGGCTACCCGAATCCGCGCCCTCGAAGGAAACCACCGGCTGCACCGCAAGTGGGAACACTTCGATGAACGCCACAAGATGCCAGTCAAGGCCAATGCCGCGATCGCCCGTGAACTCGCCGGCTGGTGCTGGTCACTGGCCGCACCGCTCCAGCAGGGAGAACGCATGAACGCAGCCTGACATGAACGGCCGGCCGGGACGTGACCGAAGTGCGATGGCCAGCACCCGGAGCTAACTCGGGAACGCACTATGAGCAGACGGCCCAAGCCGTCGACGCTCGATCTTAGACACTGATAAAGCTCCAGCCGAACAAATCGTCATGCGGTAACCAACCCGCGAATGTCAGCCTGACACTGCAGTCGGAAGAAACGACTCGCCCGCACCACACCACAACCGGCCCTTAGTGCGAGAGTTGTGGGGGAGACCGCGAGTAGCGGCGGGATTTAAGCTACGCCGGTCACAAGTGCCAACGACTGCGTCTCGCAACGCCAGTGCCTCGTAACC
>NZ_JBFBKR010000043.1:0-5583 GCF_040686575.1 Arthrobacter sp. NPDC080073 | reverse complement strand
TCGATGATCAAGCACACCCTGGCCCACCTCGGCCCGGCAGTCTCGGCCGACCGCATGCTCCAGGACTACGTCAACACCCTCTACCGCCCCGCAGCGGAATCGGGACGGCGTGCCGTGGCCGGCTCTTTCAAGGAAGCGAAGGAACTCGCGGCCTGGATCACGAAGGTCCGCAGCGCCTGGCCGCAGCTGATCGTGGAACACGTCGATTCCGTCGGTGTCTCCGAAGAGCCGCAGATCGGGGACACCCTCCAGGTCAACGCCTACATCGCCCTCCACACCCTGACACCGGACGACGTCAGCGTTGAGGTGGCCTACGGGCGGGCTGAAGAAAGCGATGAACTGGAGGACGTCACCGTGGCCGAACTGAGCTCGTTCGAGGACCTCGGCAACGGGCGCCACCTGTTCACCGGTTCCATCCTGATCAACCGCTCCGGATCCTTCGGCTACACCGTCCGGGTCTTCCCGAAGCACCCCTCCCTCGCCTCGAAGGCCGAACTGGGGCTGATCGTGAACGCGTAGCGACAAGCTGGCCGGGTGGGCACCGCCCACCCGGCCATCCGCGCTACTGCTGGAAGACCGTTATGACGGCAAGGTCCCGCCCGGAGTAGGATTCGGCGTCCTGGAGGATTTCGCAAACCAATCCGAAGGACCGGTCTGTCCGGTAAGCCGCCGGGACCTGCCAAATCAAGGTGACGGGCGGTTGGTCGTCCTCGGACACGCTGTCTGCGAAATCGTGGAGTGAATCGTTGAGCGCGTCCAGGTCCACCCCGTAGTACTCGGGGAAATCAAGCACTTGGCCGAACACTTCCAAGACGGCCTTCTTGGTTGCTGCCGGCGGCACCAGCACGGTGCGGCCGGCCGGCGTCGGACACTTGTTCCTGCAGTTCTTCCAGTGTCCAAGTATCTGCGGAATAGATCTTCATGGTTCCTAGGTGCGGTAGACGTTGATGGTGTTGCCCTGGACGATTTCCCGCTCGCCGGCCGCGACGAGCGCTCCTTGCCGGCGGTCATTGAGTTCCGACGTGGTCAGGCGTAGCTCGAACATCCGGCTCCCCGTTCCCGATTCGGCGAGCAGTTTGGGCAGGACGATCTTCTTGTCATCCTTGTTGCCGTTGATCACGATCAGACCGCGGTAAGCGCCGCCCTCGGAGCTCACCAATAGCTGCACAATCCGCCGTGAGGGATCGTGCCAACGGTCCGCCGTCATGGGCTGGCCTTTTTCATCAAACCAATCCAGGCCCGTCCCGCTGTCCGGGAAGCCTGCATCTTGGGCTTGCAGGAAATCTTTCCGGAGCCGGATCACCCGTTTGGTGCTCCGCAGCATGTCATGCGATTCGGGTGTCTGCGTCCAGTCGATCCACGTCAGGGGGTTGTCCTGACAATAGGCGTTGTTGTTTCCCTGCTGTGTCCGTCCGAGCTCGTCGCCGGCGGTGATCATGGGTACGCCGATGGAGATCATCAACGTCGTCATAAGGTTCCGCTTCGAAAGGGCACGGGCAGCGAGAATAGTCTCATTTTCCGTGCGGCCTTCGAATCCGTGGTTGTAGCTGAGGCTGTTGGTCTGCCCGTCGCGGTTTTGCTCGCCGTTGGCCTCGTTGTGCTTACGGTCGTAGGACACTAGATCGGTCAGGGTGAAGCCGTCGTGGGCCGTGACGAAGTTGAGCGAGGCGAGCCTGGAGCGTCCAGAAGGTTCAAAGACCCGGGCCGAGCCCGTCAGGGCGTCAGCGAGGTCTCCCATGGTGCTGCCGGACATCCCGCCGTCGGAAGCGCCCCGCTCCGAGAGCCAAAAACGGCGCACGCTGTCGCGGAAATGATCATTCCAGTCCACCCATCCCTTGGGGAACCGCCCGGTCTGCCAGCCGCCATAGCCCACATCCCATGGTTCGGCAATGAGCTTGGTCTTGGAAAGCACCGGGTCCTGGGCGATCCGTTTCAAGAACGGGTGCTCAGGGTCGAATTCATTGCCCGCATTCCGGCACAGCGTCACGGCAAGGTCGAAACGGAAGCCGTCTATGTGGAATTCGTCCGCCCAATATCGCAGCGAGTCGATGGCCAGGTCCACCACCCGGGGTTCGGCGAAGTTAAGGGTGTTGCCGCAGCCTGTCGTATCAAGGTAACGGCCGTGGGCATCGTGGCGGTAGTACTGCCGCTCGCCCAGGCCCCTGAAACTGAAGGTATCGCCGTCGGGCCCGCCTTCCGCCGTATGGTTGTAGACAACGTCGAGGATCACTTCGATCCCCGCGGCATGCAGGAGCTTCACCATGCCCTTGAGTTCGTCCTGGACAGCATGGGGGCCCGCCTGCTGGGCGGCTTGCGTGGCGTAGTCCGCGTGTGGCGCAAAGAACGCCGCGGTGTTGTATCCCCAGTAATTGGTCAGGCCCAAGTACTGCAGGTGCTGCTCGTCCATGTGGAAGTGGATGGGCAGCAATTGAACGGCCGTCACCCCTAATGAATGGAAGTGCTCGATCATGGCGGGGTGTGCCATGCCCGCGTAGGTGCCGCGGAGGTGCTCGGGGATGTCCGGGTGCAGCATGCTTTGGCCGCGGACGTGCGCCTCGTAGACAATGGTGTCCCGCAACGGCGTGCGAAGCAGGCGATCGCCACCCCAATCGAAAGCCGTTTCCATCCGTACCGAGGTCAGCAGCTCTCCGCGCTGGTGCACCGCCTTGCCGTAGGGATCCAGCAACAGCTGCTCGGCGTCGTCGGCGTCAAAGTCCGGAGCAGGAGCCGACAATGGAATCGCGTCCTCGTGGGCTGCTGCGCGGAAGCCGTACCGGGTGCCGGGCGGCAGTCCGTCGACAATCCCGTAGTGCACGCCGTCCTCAAGGTTGGGCAGCGTGTGGACTTTCCAGGAGTCACCGGGGGCCTTGTAGGCGATTTCGACCCGAGTGAGTCCGGGGGCCCACACGGCGACGTTGACCCGGTCCGGCGAACGGGTGTCGGACTTCCCAGGCAGCGGAACACTCAGCCCGAGCGGCGACGGCCGCGAGGCGTCCACTGTAGATGCTGTGTCAACAATCGGCATAACCATTAGTTGAGAGTTTAGTCTCCGACGCCAATTCTCCCTCGCCCGTAGTCGATATGACACTGCCCAAGTCCGGCGGCCGGAATCAAGCCGGCGTCCCCTGCGAACGCAAACAAGCCGTTCACCTGCTGAAACACCGAATCACCCGGCTCGTTGCGCTTTTCGTGAAACCGGTCGTTTGAGCGGATTGTGTCGGTTGCGCCGAATACGCCTGCCCGCGCATGAGTTCGTATCCTCAGCGCGGCCGTTGCATACTTTGGCTATACACCAATGTGGAGGTAATCGTGCGAATCGCTCTTGCTCAACTCATCAGCGGCCGAGAGCCGGCAGAGAACCTGATCCTGCTGGAAGACTACGCCCGCCGGGCCAAGGAGGGCGGCGCCGAGCTCGTGGTATTCCCCGAAGCGACCATGCGGGCGTTCGGGAATTCCCTGCTCGACATCGCCGAGCCCTTGGACGGGCCATGGGCCAGCCAGGTGCGGAAGATCGCCCAGGATCTTGGAATCGTGATCGTGGCCGGAATGTTCACCCCCGGAATAGCCTCCGACGGCACCAGCAACGGCAAGGTCCGGAATACCCTGATCGCCACTGGACCCGGAGTCGACGCCAGCTACGACAAGATCCACCTATTCGACGCATTCGGCTTTGCCGAATCAGACACCGTCGACGCCGGCACCGATCCAGTGACGTTCGACGCCGGAGGCCTCACCTTTGGCCTGGCCACGTGCTACGACATCCGTTTCCCTGCCCTCTTCACTGCCAATGCCGATCGCGGAGCCGACGTGAATATCGTGTCTGCTTCCTGGGGAGCCGGGCCGGGCAAGGCGGAACAGTGGAAGCTGCTCGCTCGAGCGCGGGCGATCGACACCACGACTTTCGTGTTGGCTTGCGGGCAGGGGGATCCCGCGAGCCAAGGCCGTGAACCCAAGGGTGCGGCGCCCACCGGAGTGGGGCACTCCGTCGTCGTGTCTCCCTTGGGGAACGTGCTCGCAGAGCTCGACGCCGAACCCGGCCTCTTGTTCGCGGAGCTGGACGCAGCCGTCGTCGAGGAAGCGCGGGTCAAGCTCCCGGTCCTGGCCAACCGCCGCGACTTCTAACGGGACTTCCAAAGGGAACAGCAACGCCCGCCCACCAAAAGAAGTGAGCGGGCGTTGCTGTATTTGGCGTCATAAGTGAGCGAGCGTGCGTCGGAAACACGGTATAAGTGAGCGGCCGCGCCGCCACCCATCTGGCTATTTCGCTGCGCGCTGCCTTGAGATTTCGTACAGCGAGATGCCCACAGCCATCGAGGCGTTGAGCGATTCCATGGCGGAGTCGATCGGGATGGAGATGATCTGGTCGCAGTTTTCGCGGACCAGGCGGCTGAGGCCCTTGCCCTCGGAACCGACAACAATGCACACGGGATCGGTGGCCAGGGCGAGATCCGGCAGCGAGACATCGCCGTCGCCGTCCAGGCCCAGCACGAAGATGCCCATCTGCTTGAACTGCTTGAGTGCGTTGTTCAGGTTGGCCGCCCGGGCCACGGGGACGCGGACCGCCGCGCCTGCGCTGGTCTTCCAAGCCGAAGCGGTGACGCCGACTGAGCGGCGCTCCGGGACAATCACGCCGTGGCCGCTGAAGGCGGAAACGGAGCGGATGATGGCGCCCAGGTTGCGTGGGTCGGTGATGCCGTCGAGGGCAACGAAGAGGGGCGCGTTGGGGATGTACCCCTTCTTCCACTTGGTGACCGTCTCTTCGGCGAGGTCGTAGGCGTCCTGGTATTCGTACGGCGGGATCTGCAGCACGAGGCCCTGGTGGACGGCGTCTTCGGTCATGCGGTCGAGTTCGGGCTTGCCGGTCTCGAGCAGCGGGATGCCACGTTCGGCAGCGAGCTTAAGGGATTCCTTGACACGGTCGTCCATCTCGATCCGGATGGCAACGTGCAGTGCCTTCGCGGGGATTCCGGCGCGCAGCGCCTCCACCACGGAGTTGCGTCCGGTGACCATTTCCTCGGTGGCGCGGCCCTTCGGGCCTGAGCGGGCCCCCGGGTTGGAGCGGCTGGCGCCCCCGGCTGCGCGCTTGGCTGCGGAGCGCTCGGCAAGCTGCTTGCTCTTGTACGCCTTGTGGTATTCGCGGTCCTCAGCCTTGGGGGTTGGACCCCGGCCTTCCAAGGCCTTTCGACCGTGGCCACCGGTTCCAGTGGTGGGGCCCTTCTTGTTCTTGACAGCCCGGCGACCGTTGTTGGCCATGAATTCCACCCTTGATTGTGTTGAGTACGTCTGCAATCAAGTCTACTGAATCAACTTAAATCGGGACGACGGCGGAAAATCAGTCCCGTTTCAGGCTCCAACTGGCGCCATCGGCGCCATCCTCGACGGCGATGCCGGCTGCCGCGAGAGTATCGCGGATCGCGTCCGAAGCGGCCCAATCCTTGTTGGCGCGCGCCGCGGCGCGCGCCCACAACAGGGCTTCCACGAGGACCACCAGGGCCGGGGCCGTCTCCGAAGATCGGAAGAGCACACCGCTGAACAACAGTCACCCGCGGTGGAATGGGGGGTGGGGGGGGGTGGGTGTTATAT
>NZ_JBFBKR010000042.1:0-6647 GCF_040686575.1 Arthrobacter sp. NPDC080073 | reverse complement strand
GGAGAAATCGCCGACGTCGATGCCCAGATCACCGACCTGTTACGCCAGCACGAAGCCGCCGACATTCTGCTCACCTTGCCGGGATTCGGCCCCGTACTTGCAGCAACCTTCCTCGCAAACATCGGCGGCAACCTGGACGCATTCGACTCAGTCGACCGGCTCGCCAGCGTCGTGGGCCTGGCCCCCCGTCCCGCGCGATTCCGGACGAATCAGCGGAAACCTTCACCGACCACGTCGCTTCAACCGCAGACTCCTGCGCACCTGTTACCTCGCCGCCCTCTCCAGCCTCAAGAACAGCCCGGCCTCAAGAACCTATTACGACCGGAAGCGCGGAGAAGGAAAATCCCATAAACAAGCCCTCATCGCCCTCGCCAGACGCCGCATCAACGTCCTCTGGGCCATGCTCCGCGACTGAATATTCGCGCTGTTGGGGTCCATGGGACTGTCCGATTTTCGGTGGATCCGCGGTTGGCATTTAGTTGATTCTTCCGTCGAAGCTGATGGCGAAGGCGTTCAGTGCCGGCTTCCATCGTGTGGCCCATCGTGCCCTGCCTTTGCCTGTAGGGTCCAGTGCCCGGGTGGCGAGGTAGAGGCATTTCAGGGCCGCCTGCTCGGTGGGGAAATGGCCGCGTGCCCTGACCGCGCGCCGGTAGCGGGCGTTGACGGATTCGATGGCGTTGGTGCTGCAGATGACCCGCCGGATTTCCACGTCGTAGTCCAGGAACGGCACGAACTCGCTCCAGGCGTTCTCCCACAGCACAGACAGTCCCGGGTCCATCTGTCGTGTGTTTGGGGGCCGGTGGGCAGAGCGTGCGGTAGCGGTCTTGGGTGCCGGTAGTGGCGTGTCTGGGGGCCACCAAGTTTAGGCTCCTTCCGTCGTGTGTATAGGGCGCACGGCGGAAGGAGTAATCATCAATGGTACGGAAGATCAGAGCGAAGCTCGTGTTGCAGTTGCGCGCCGAGGGCCTGTCCGGGCGGGCGATTGCGGCATCGCAGGGAATGTCGCGGAAGAGCATCACGGCGGTGCTGGAGGCTGCCGATGCGGCCGGTGTGGTTTGGGATGATATCGCCGACAGCACGGACCGTGAGGTGTAGCCCGGTTGTTCCCGGGCCGCGGTGAGCATCAGAGCGTGTTCGCGCAGCCGGACTGGGACCAGGTCCACCGGGAGATGGCCCGGGTCGGGGTGACGCTGAAGCTGCTGCATGGCGAGTACGCCGATTCGTGCGCCGCTGCCGGTGAGCCGATGATGGGTTATGACCGGTTCTGCCGGACCTACCAGCGGCATGTGTTGATCACGGGGGCGGCATCACGGGTCGGGGCACAAGGCCGGGCAGACGGTGGAGGTCGACTGGTCGGGGCCGACGATGCAGTTGGCCGATCCGGTCACGGGCAAGCCCAGGATCGTGTATCTGTTCGTGTGATGCCTACCTTTCAGCCGGTATGCGTTCGTCGAGCCCGCCCTGGACATGAAGCAGGACACCTGGTTGCGGGCCCACGTGGCGATGTTCGAGGCGTTCACCGGTTCGGTGCCGCGGATCGTTCCGGACAATCTGAAGACCGGTGTCATCAAGCATCCCCGCGAGGGCGAGGTCGTGCTCAACGACGCTTACCGCGAGATGGCGGCGCACTATTCAACGGCGGTGCTGCCCGGGAGGGTGAAACACCCGAAGGATATGGCCAGCGTGGAAAACACGGTCGCCCACGTGGCTACCTGGGTCATCGCCGGGCTGCGTCAGCGGCAATTCACTTCGTTGCCGGAGCTCCGGGCCGCCATCATCGAGAGGGTGGCAGCCTACAATGCGGAGCCGTTCCAGAAACGGTCCGGGTCCAGGGCCAGCGTGTTCGCGGCCGAGGAGCAGCCGTTGCTGACGGGGTTGCCGGCGGCGGCCTACGAGATCAGCAGGTGGGTCTACGGGCGCCGGGTGGGCCGGAACGGGCACGTGGTTTGGGAGAGGAACTACTACTCGGTGCCCTTTGCCCATATCGGCACCACGGTGGACCTGCGGATCACCGATCGGGTGCTTCAGGCCTACCGGGGCACTGAACGGCTGACCAGCCACCTGCTGCTGCCCGAGGGTGCGGCCAACGAGTACCGCACCAACGATGCGGACCTGCCCGCGGGCGAGAAGTACCGGCTGTGGGACCCGGCCCGGGTGCGGGAGTGGGCCGGACGGATCGGCCCGGCAGCGGTGGCCGTGGTCAACCGGATCTTCGAGTCCGTCCCGGTCGACGAGCAGGGCCTGGACGCGGCACTGTCGGTGTTGCGGCTCTCCCGGCGTTATTCGGCTGAACGGGTCGAGGCAGCCTGCCGGCTTGCATTGGCTGGCCGGGTGCGGTCCCCGCGGTATGCGCATCTGCAGCCGATCCTGGCCACGGAGCAGGACAAGGCCGCCGGGCTCAGGCCATCACGGGATGAACCGGCCGAACACGGCGGATACGTCCGCGGCGCCGAGTACTACGCAGGTGGTGCCAAGTGAGCGGGATCGATATCGAAACCAAACGCAAGCTCCGTGAGATGGGTGCCGCCCCGATGCTGGAGGCGCTCGAGGCCCAGGACGAGACGCTCGTGCTCGGCATGGCCTTCGAGGAACGGCTCCGGCTGGTCGTGGACGAGGCCCACTCCGGGTTCAACCACGCCAAGGTTGAGGGATTGATCCGGCGGGCCGGGCTACGCTACCCGGGCGCGGATCTGCGCCGGCTGGACCTCGTGGACGAGCGTGGTCTGGACCGGAACGTGATCGCCCAGCTCGGCACGTGTTCGTTCATCGAACGGCAGCAGAACGTCGTGTTTCAAGGATTCACCGGATCCGGGAAGTCCTACCTGGGGTGCGCGCTGGCGAAGCAGGCCTGCCAGCACCGGATCCGGGCCCACTACGTCCGCATGCCCGACCTTGAGGAAGCCTGGGCGCTGGCGAAGGACAAGCCACAGGGACAAACCAAATTCCTGAACAAGTACGCGGCCTTCACCCTGCTCGTGATCGACGAATGGCTTCTCGACCACCCCGACGAGGGCATGCGCAGCATGCTGCTGGAACTGCTGGAGCGCCGGTACGACACAGCATCGACCGTGTTCTGCACCCAGTACGCCAAGAAAGACTGGCACCAGCGGCTCGGCTCCGGGGTCCACGCCGATGCGATCATGGACCGCATCGTGCACAACACCATCTGGGTCGATACCGGCAACCACAACATGCGCCAACACGCCACCATGAAGCAGTAAGAAACGTCGGTGTGGGCCAGTGGCCCCCACAACCTCGGCCACTGGCCCCCACCGGCAATATCACTGGCCCCGAAAGGCAATATCGAGTGGCTTCCAAACCTTCAAATACTCAGCGACCACACCCCCTACCAGGAACCAGTCCCAAGAATCAAAGCTCAGGCGGCTTGACAGAAACATTGAGATTCCCAATGGCCCGGGACGGCGCGGTCTTCGACCTCTGCGGGGCGTTCGGAAATGTTGATCATCGGGTCCCGGAAACGGCCGGTGCGTTCCTCGGGGTTCCTGTGCTGCTTGCGGCGTGTCCGGCCGTTGCGCAGGGCCTCTTTGACCTAGCGTTTGAGTCCGCCGCGGGCCTGGAAGTAGAGGGCCTAGTAGATCGTTTCGGGGCTCACGCGCATCTGCTCGTCATCGGGAAATTCCTTGATCAGCAGCTTTGAAATCTGTTCCGGGGACCAGCGGATGCGCAGCTTGTCGGTCACGTAGTCGTGCAGGTCCCCGGGTTCTGCCAGCTTACTGTCCTTCGGCCGTGCACGGGCAGCCGTGGCGGCCCGGTGGGCACCGTAAGGCCGGTAACCCAGCATGGGGTGGCTGTTGCGCTTGATCTCCCGGCTGATGGTGCCCACGGACCGGCCCAGGGCCCTGCCGATCGCCTGCATGGGGGTCCCGTGGGAGTGCAGGTCCGCGATCCTCTCACGCTCCTGCAGGGGAAGGTAGCGGGCGCTGATGGGCTGTTCCAGGGCTTCCAACGCCACCGGTGCGGGCGCCTGTTCCGGCGCAGGGGCCGACGGTTCCGCGAATGTAGTTCTCACCTCCTGTTTATACGGCAGATCCACGGCCTGGCCTTGGGCCGCGGCCATGTCCTTTGCAGCCTGTTGCCAGTCCCAGTTGTGGGAACTCGGTTTGCTGGCGCCGACGGCGAGGGCGGCGTCCCTCCGGCCGGCTCCTTACCGGCGCAGGCGCAGGTAGTGAAGCTGCTTCGTCGAAGGGCGGCGCAGACCGGTGGAGGCAAGGCCGGCATCGATGGCCCAGTTCGAGCAGGCGGAGCGATTCAGGCCCAACTGCTCCGCAGCGGCGCTGACGCTGCCGATGTCCCGCAGCAGACCTAGGAACTCCTCAATCACCGTCGGTGAGTAGCGTTGGGCCGGCCCGGCTTTCACGGTCCTCGTGGCCCGTGGTTTTCTCGCGGCAGGATCGACCCTGCCGGCCCAGTTCTGCGCGGTGCTGATGTTCAATCCCAGCTCGTGGGCCGCGGCGGTAATGGTGCCGGTCCTGTCCAGAACGGCATAGAAGTGGTCCGCCTGGTTGTACTGGCGTTGCGGCCTGATCCCGGCAGCGTTCGCCCACTTCTCGCACGTGCTCCTGTTGATTCCGAGTTCCATGGCCGCAGCGGCGACAGTTCCCAGACGCGCCACGGCGGAAAGGAAATCCTGTCTTTGGGCACGGGTATGGGACGGCTGGGAACGCTTCCCGAGCGTCCCGGTCATAGACACCGGGTCTTCCGTGAAAGGAGATTTTTCCATAAGGGGAGCCTATTTTTCGATGGTGATTCCATGGTGTCGCAACTCCCGATTTTCCGGAGGTGTTGCAACGATGACTAGAACTCGCCTGACGGCCGGTAAAACTGCCCGCCGGTGGCCATGAGATCTGCCCACTTCCTTACTGCACCTGCCGCGTCTTAAGCGGCGGAGGCCTCTCCCCGGGATTTGATGACGGTGTCTAGACGCACCAAATGCCGCCCAGGAAGAGGCCCTGTATGAAGCATGACGGAGAAAGCATGGAAATTCTCTAATGGTCTTGGCTGGTCTGGTGCTGGCTGGGAGGCTGGTGCAGGCCCCTCCGGGGTGTGACTCATGGAAATTCTGGTCCGAGCCCCTATGAGGTTCGGTGCCTTGAGCAAGACTCGTCCGCCTCGGGCTGGGGCCCCCCGCCGGTCCGCCCGTGCTGATGGCCTGATAGAAGATTGTCCGGGATCTCCGAAGTGAAAACCGTGACCCGTTAGAGAAGTGCCTCAACGCAACTCCAGCCGGACTGGCACCGCACAGGTACCGACTACGGAAGGAGCCCTGCCCCATGACTATGGTGGCGAAATCTACAAATTCATCGTCGGAGTGGACACCCACTCACGCACCCACACCTTCGCGCTGATGGCTGCCTGCACGGGAGGTATCGAGGAAACCAAGACGTTTCCCGCCAGCGAAGCCGGCATCAGCAGGGCGGTCACCTGGATACGTCGAGCTGCGGGACCAGAGCTTTCTGTCATCGTCGCGATCGAGGGCACCGGGTCAGTCCTACGGCGCCGGCCTGACCAAGGCACTCTCCAGGCGCGGACTGCAGGTGGTTGAGGCCCGGCCGTCCCGACGCGGTTCCCGTGGGAGCAGGGGCAAGTCGGACGCAATTGATGCCGTCGCCGCCGCCCGCGGGACGCTCTCATTAGAAAGCCCGGTGCAATACCGTGCCCAAGGCCCTCCCAGCTTAGGTTCTCATTTAGCCAGTCCCGGAATTTGCCATGCGCTCGCTCGGTGGATATCGATTTACAAAATAACTTAATTGGGACCATAGAACTAACAGTCGACGCGCTTAGCTATCAGATTTTCTTATACTGAAGCCCTTCACACGCACCGCCATCTGGGATCGGGGTCGAAATCGATCGCCATCAGATCAGTGGTGGTGGCCCAATCAGGCGTGCCTACCTGCGGTCCGTCGCGCCCTGCGAGGCGGAAGGTCAGCCGGCTTCTCTGAGCCAAACGCACGTGGCCATATCGACAGTCTCTCTTATTCTCTTGACTAATTGTCCCGGGATGCCCAAGATTGAATAGCGCGACGGCCCTTCGGCCGATCACTGGAGATCACGGCAAAGGCCTTTCCCCTTTGCCGTATGTCGGAGTACCCTCGTGATTGTGACAAATGTCGATACCCTGCACGCGCAGGACAGCCTTGAGAGCTACATGGCCGTATTCTCGGCGCTCAGCGAGCCGCTGCGGATTCGAATTCTGCAGCTCATAGCAAGTGACCAGGAACGCGAGTACCCCCGATCGCAGATGGACGGAATCCTTCCGGTCGGTGAGTCAACCATCTCATACCATGTCGCGATCCTTCAGCGTGCTGGCCTGATCAGCGTCCGGAAGCAAGGCCGCAATTACTTCTATAGGCTTCGCAAAGAAACCCTGACACGATTCGTGCCGGGTTTCCTTGAATCCATCCAGGAAGCGAGCGAACTCGCCATCGCGGGCTGATCTGGCTTCATGCTGGCACGGCGCTCTTGACATGGTGGGGGTTCACTTCCCCAGCAAAGCCGTTCGCTGCCGCTGTCAGCGTCTGCCCGACCGACACCCCGAGCGGCTGCAGGCTTTGGTGTGCTCGTAGTATGGGACGTGATCCCACTTTCGGCGTGCTTTGAACGTCTCGCAACGCAGTCATCCCAACTCC
>NZ_JBFBKR010000041.1:0-8505 GCF_040686575.1 Arthrobacter sp. NPDC080073 | reverse complement strand
ATCAACAAACTTGGCACACTATTGAGTTCTCAAACAACAGACACACCCGGCACCACCCACACCCCACAGGGTCCAGGATCGCTCCGGAGCAACTTTTCAAACTTACCGGCTGCCTGCATCCTAGTCAAATCGGCGTTCTTGGCTTGATTTTCACGAGGAACTCAGTCAACTTCACCGATCTCCCCTGGGGAGCAGCGCGGGTACTAACTATACCACCAGTTCCCCGGGGAGGCAAAAGCCCCAGCAGGCGGCATCCTGCGCTTCATCCGCCGCCTGCAAGATCCGCGCAAAGGGCCCGGAAACCCAAGGCTTCCGGACCCTTCGCCCTCAGACAAGCGGAACATCTACCCCACAGGCGCGAACCAGGAAGCTCCGAGCGGCGGCAAGGTGACGGTCAGCGCAGCAGGCAGTCCTTCCGCCCCGGGTGCGGTGGCAAGCAGTTCACCACTATTGATCACACCCGAGCCTCCGTACACCTCGGCGTCGGTGTTGAGTACTTCCCGCCATGCGCCGGCCGACGGGACGCCAAGCACATAATCCCGGTGCGGGCCTCCCGAGAAATTCACGGCGCACACCAGGGGGTTGCCGTCGTGGTCCCAGCGAATAAAGGTCAGTACGTTGCGATCCGCGTCCGCACCGTTGATCCACTGGAAACCGCCAGGCTCGTTGTCCCGGACATGCAGGGCCGGCGTCGAGCTGTACAGCGTGTTCAACTCTTTGGTGAGCAATTGCAGTCCGCGGTGCGAGGGGATGTCGGCAAGGAACCAGTCGAGCCCGTGCTGTTCGGACCATTCAGCCTCTTGGCCGAATTCGGTGCCCATGAAGATGAGCTGCTTGCCCGGGTGCGCCCACTGGTAAGCCATGAACGCCCGCAGGTTGGCAAGCTGCTGCCAGCGGTCGCCGGGCATCTTGCGCAGCATGGACCCCTTGCCGTGCACTACCTCGTCATGGCTGATGGGCAGCAGGAAGTTCTCGGTGAAGGCATAGACCATGGAGAACGTCACCGTACCGTGGTGCCAGCGACGGTTGACCGGGTTTTCGGAGATGTACTTGAGGGAGTCGTGCATCCAGCCCATGTTCCATTTAAGGCCGAATCCCAGGCCGCCATGGTTGGTCGGTGCCGTGACGCCGGGGAACGCCGTGGATTCCTCGGCAATGGTCACTGCGCCCGGGTGGGTCTTGTAGATCGTGGCATTGACCTCTTGGAGGAAGGAGATGGCTTCCAGGTTCTCGCGGCCGCCGTGGACGTTGGGGAACCACTCCCCTTCCTCGCGGGAATAGTCCCGGTAGAGCATGGAGGCCACGGCGTCCACCCGAAGCCCGTCGATGTGGAATTCCTCAAGCCAGTACAGGGCGTTCGCGACCAGGAAGTTGCGAACCTCCGTGCGGCCGAAGTCGAAGATGAGCGTGCCCCAGTCCGGGTGCTCACCGAGACGGGGATCGGAGTGCTCGTAAAGTGGTTCTCCATCGAAGCGGGCAAGGGCCCATGCGTCCTTCGGGAAGTGGGCGGGGACCCAGTCCAGGATGACGCCGATGCCCGCCTGATGCAGCGAATCGACCAGGAACCGGAACTCGTCCGGATGTCCGAAGCGGGAGGTCGGAGCAAAGTAGGACGTGACTTGGTAGCCCCATGAACCACCAAAGGGGTGCTCGGCCACGGGCATGAACTCCACGTGGGTGAAGCCAAGCCACTTCACGTACTCCACGAGGTCCTTGGCCAGCTCCTTGTAGCCGAGGCCAAGTCGCCAGGAACCAAGGTGGACTTCGTAGACGCTCATGGGGGAGTTATGCGGATCCTTGTTGGCGCGCGCCGTCATCCAGGCGTCGTCCTTGAATCGGTAGCCGGACTCCACCACGCGTGACGCGGTCAAGGGCGGAACCTCAGTGCCGAAGGCGAGCGGGTCGGCTTTCTCCACCCAGTGGCCGGCCTTGGTGAGCAGCTCGAATTTGTAGCATGCTCCTGCTGCAACGCCCGGGATGAAGACCTCCCAGACGCCTGAAGACCCGAGGGAGCGCATGGCATGCTCACGCCCATCCCAAGAGTTGAAGTCGCCCTTGACGCGGACTGCCTGTGCGTTGGGCGCCCAGACGGCGAAGGAGACACCGTCCACATCGCCGAGCGGGGAGCGATAGTGCTGGACGTGGGACCCCAGGGTGTCCCAGAGCCGCTCGTGCCGACCTTCTCCGATGAGGTGCAGGTCCAGCTCGCCGACGGTTGGAAGGTAGTGGTAAGGATCATTGATCGTCACCGGTGCGGAATCGCCGTACACAACCTCCAGGCGGTAGTCCGGCACGTGGCCGTGCTGCAGCGGTTCGAGGACCGCCACCCAGATCCCGTCGGTCTCGTGGATCATCGGGGTCGAACCAGCTTCGGTGACTACGCTTACCTCCGCCGCGAGGTGCTTGACCGTGCGGATGGTGACGTGGCCGTGGTCGTCAAGGTGGGCGCCGAGCACCGAGTGCGGCGCATGGTGCGCACCAGCGGCCACCCGGCCCAGGGTAGCGGCGTCCACATACAGCGGGACTCGGGGCCGTTCGGTACGTGCTGAGCCTGTCATTTCCTTACCTTCCGATGTCGCCGCGGCATCCGTGCCGGGGCTCGTATTTCCGAGGAGCTGCCGCGAAGCATTGACCGGAATGGGCAACCAGTCCGGCCTGTTCCGCAGCTCGTAGATCACCTCGTACAAGGCCTTGTCCAGCCACAATGCCACAAACAGTGGCGAATGGCGGTCAATGGTTCCGGGGGTGATGTCGCTGTAGCCGAGCAGGAACGCCTCGGCGCAGTCGTCAACCCACGTGGCGGGAACTCGGGCGTCCGGGTTCTCGCGGATGGCCGCACCGGCCGCGTAGTCGAAGGACCGCAGCATTCCGACGACGTCCCGCAGGGGAACGTCGGGAATGTTACGGTGTTCGATCGGCCTCAGGGGTTCGCCCTCAAAGTCCAGGATCGCCCACCGGGCCGGTTGGCCCGCGGCGCCGGGCACCAAGAGGATCTGGCCCAGGTGAAGGTCTCCGTGGATGCGCTGCAGCGTCCCGGCTTCTTTGCCCGACAGTTGCGTCAGGAGCGCCTCAAGCTGCTGCTCATGGGGCCCGACGGCGGTGCCGGCCTCAGCCCACGACTGGCGGACGCGCCGGGCTACTTCGGGCGCGATGTCCTGGCCCGGCACGCGTTCCCGGGCGGTCCCGAGGGTTTCCGCGAGCCGCAGGTGCACGGTGGCGGTCGCCTGGCCCAGCTGCCGGGCTTCGGTGGCAAAGTCCCTGCCTGATGCCGCAGCGTCGACGGCGAGGCGCCAGGCATCCTGGCCGCCGGCAAGGAATTCGTGGGCAACGGCGAAATCCGCCGAGGCTGTGCCGTGCCGGCCCAGCGGCGTCCTCACTTCCCAGGTTCCGGTAATCCAACCAAGGGTAGAGGGCACTTCCTTCGTTCCCGCCGAGGTCAAGGCCGCGCCGACCTCCACCTCGGGGTTCTTGCCGATCGACAGGACCCGGAAGATCTTCACGATCGCCGGGGACACGCCGTCGTCGACGATCACTGAAGTGTTGGACTGCTCACCGGAAGAGACGCGCACAGTTCCTGTGGCGGTGGGCAGCCGCAGGCTGCCCGGGACCGTATGGCCGTTCGCGGTGCACTCCCCCTCTCCGGGCTCCGCTGAGACCTGACCCCGGATGAGATCGAGCCACGCAGTCACAAAGTCGGGATCGTGGGGGGCGTCGTATACCCAGACCGGGGGGTCCTCATCGCTTGTTCCGCCAATCTGGCCCACTAAGGCAGTCGCCAAGGCGGCCGTGGGCGCGGAGCGGAAGCTGAGCGGTACTTGGATGATGTCAGTCTGCCTCCCGCCATCGGCCGTAGCGTAGGCGACGGAGATGAGCTGGACCTCCAGGCCGGTCCCGGCGGCGGGCGCGGGAAGGCCGAACGAGCCGACGAAATCCAGTTCGAATAACCCTCCCTTGACCGGAAACCAGCGCTGCCGGGGCAGCCATTCCTTGAGCAGGGGGGCCAGGATCGTGGTGGGTGCCATGTGACTCATGTCAGCCTTCGATGGAGAGCACTGGGATGGCCTGGGTGTACGGCGAGGAGCCGGTGGAACCCGCCGAACGTATCCGCAGCCAGAAGAAGTCGTGGCTGCCGAGTGTGAGGGTCAGGGAGCCGTCGGCGCCGATTCCCGGGAACGGCTGGCCTCCGAACACATCCCTTAGGCCTCTTCCGGCGTATTCAGGGATGTCCAAATTAGTAGCAACCGGATGTTGGGACAAGTTGAAAACGCAAAGGACGGATTCGGCGTCTTCGCCTTCCGGATTGTCGTCCCGGAGTTCCCGCAAATAGGCAAGAACCGCCTCGTGGTCTGCCGGAACGTTCCGGTAGCCGCCTAGCCCGAAGACCGCGTGGTTCCTCCGAACGCTCAGGATCTGGCGCGTCCAGCGAAGGAGCGAGCCAGAATGGGCCGCTTCGGCCTCGACGTTCGCCATGCTGTAGTTGTAGACCAGCGACTGGATGACGGGCAGGTAGAGCTTACCGGGGTCGGCATTGGAGAAACCTGCGTTGCGGTCCGGGTTCCATTGCATCGGCGTGCGGACGGCGTCGCGGTCGTCAAGCCAGATGTTGTCTCCCATCCCGATTTCATCCCCGTAGTACAAGAAGGGGCTGCCGGGCAGGGAAAGCAGCAACGCGTTGATGAGCTCGATCTCGGCGCGGGAGTTGTCCAGCAGGGAAGCGAGCCTGCGCCGGATGCCGATGTTGGCCCGCATTCGCGGGTCCGGCGCGTACCAGCCCAGCATGGCGGCACGTTCGTCGGCGGTGACCATCTCCAGGGTGAGTTCGTCGTGGTTTCGCAGGAAGGTACCCCATTGCGCGCCGGCAGGGATTCCCGGGGTCTCCCGCAGTGTCTCGATGATCGGAGCGGCCTTCTGGTCGCGGAGTGCGTAGTACAGGCGCGGCATGATGGGAAAGTGGAAGGCCATGTGGCACTCCGGTTCTTCCTCCGTGCCGAAGTACTCGACGACGTCGTGCGGCGGTTGGTTGGCTTCGGCGATGATCACGCGGCCGGGGTAGTTCGCGTCCACCATTTTCCGAAGGTCCCGCAGGAAGTCATGGGTGGCCGGCAGGTTCTCGCAGTTGGTGCCTTCTTCTTCGAAGAGGTACGGGATGGCATCTGCCCGGAAGCCGTCAATGCCTTGGTCCAGCCAAAACCTGACGACGTCGTGAACGGCTTCGATGACCTTGGGGTTTTCGAAGTTCAGGTCGGGCTGGTGGCTGAAGAAGCGGTGCCAGAAGAACTGCCGGCGGATCGGATCGAAAGTCCAGTTCGACTCTTCCGTATCCACGAAGATGATGCGCGCGTCCTGGTACTTCTCGTCGGTGTCACTCCACACGTAGAAGTCGCCGAACGGGCCGTCCGGGTTCTTGCGTGACTCCTGGAACCAAGGGTGTTGGTCCGAGGTGTGGTTCAGCGGCAGGTCGATGATGACCCTGACGCCCCTCGCGTGGGCTTCGGCCACTAGCCGTTTGAAGTCGCTGATGGTGCCGAATTCGTCCAACACCGACGTGTAATCGGAAATGTCGTAACCACCGTCGCGCAAAGGCGAGGCAAAGAACGGCGGCAGCCACAAACAATCCACCCCGAGCCACTGCAGATAATCCAGCTTGTCGATCAGTCCGTGGAAGTCACCGGAACCGTCGCCATTCGCATCCGCGAAGGCCCTCACCAACACTTCGTAGAAAACAGCCTTCCGATACCAATGAGGGTCATGTTGAAGACCCGGGGCATTCAGCTCGAAAGTGTTCTTCGGCGTGAAGTACTGACTTTGACCCTGCGGATTAAAGCTCACTAAGGCTACCTCCGGATGTTGAGAATGTGTGCCGGTTCTACATGGGCGTCCAGTCGGACGTAGTTGTACTCGCCCCACTCCCAGCTTTCGCCGCTGACCAAATCATCCACCCAGAACCGTCCGTTGTCGGATGGATCCAGCGAAAGAGCGGAGAGATCCAGGGTCACGGTGCTTTCCCTGGTGCCGTGGGGATCGACGTTGACCACAATGATCAAGGTGTCCTTGCTGCCGTCGGGCATGGTCTTGTGCTTGGAGAACACGATCGTTGCGTCATCGGTGCTGTGATGCAACGTCAGGTTCTGCAGGTCACCCAGGGCCGGGTGGGCCTTCCGGATGGCGTTGAGCCGCGTGATGTATGGGGCGAGACTGTGTCCGGAAGCCGCTGCGGCTTCCCAGTTGCGGTTCTTGAACTCATATTTCTCGTTGTCGATGTACTCTTCGGCACCGGGACGCGCCACGTGCTCGTACAGCTCGAATCCGGCGTACATGCCCCAGAGCGGGCTGGCCGTGGCTGCCAGTGCTGCGCGGATGCGGAACGCGGCCGGACCGCCGTACTGGAGGTATTCGGTGAGGATATCCGGGGTGTTGACGAAGAAGTTGGGCCTGAAGAAGGCCGGGGTTACGTGGCTGACCTCGTGGAAATACGATTCCAGTTCGGTTTTGGTGTTCCGCCACGTGAAGTATGTGTACGACTGTTGGAAACCTGCCCGTCCGAGTGCGTGCATCATCGCGGGGCGGGTGAACGCCTCGGCGAGGAAAACGACGTCGGGGTACTTCTTGTTGACCTTGCCGATCAGCCATTCCCAGAACCACACCGGCTTGGTGTGGGGGTTGTCCACGCGGAAAATCTTCACGCCGTGGCTCACCCAAAGGAAGACGATCCGCAGGATTTCCTTGGACAGACCCGCCGGATCGTTGTCGAAGTTCAGGGGGTAGATGTCCTGGTACTTCTTGGGCGGGTTTTCGGCATAGGCGATGCTGCCGTCCACGCGGGTGGTGAACCATTCAGGGTTGGTCTTCACCCAGGGATGGTCCGGGGCGGCCTGCAGCGCCAAGTCCAGCGCCACCTCGAGGCCCAGCTCATTGGCGCGGGCCACGAAGGCGTCGAAATCCTCGAACGATCCCAATTCCGGGTGGATGGCGTCGTGGCCGCCGGCTTCGGAGCCGATGGCCCACGGCGAGCCGGGATCCTGCGGACCCGGAGTCAAGGTGTTGTTGCGTCCCTTGCGGTGCTGGAAACCGATCGGGTGGATGGGCGGCAGGTAGATGACGTCGAAGCCCATGTCCGCAACGGCGTCGAGTCTCTTGGCCGCCGTCGTGAAGTTGCCTGAGGTCCACGTTCCCGTGGTGGGATCGAAAACGGCACCTTCGGAACGGGGGAAGAATTCGTACCAGGCCCCGCGGCCCGCGAGGTCACGCTCCACGAGGAGCGGGTATTGTTCCGAGACGGTTACCAGTTCGCGGATCGGCTGGCGCTCGATGACGGCTGCGACCTCTGCACTGAAGCCGGCGGCAAGTCGCTCCTCGGCAGTCTTGGACGCATCGGCGAGGCCTTCAGAGGCAGCGCGAAGGATGCGCTTGTCCGCTCCGTTCCGCGTGCTTTCGCTGGCCGCTTCGGCGAGCAGGGCGGCGCCCTCGGCGAGCATCAGCTCCACGTCGATGCCGGCCTCGACCTTCACTTCCGCGTTGTGGTGCCACGTGCCGTAGCGGTCGTGCCAGGCCTCGATTGCGAAAGTCCAGGGTCCGGGCGCCGTCGGGGTCAGCAGGCCCTCCCAACGGTCGGTTCCCTTGCCACGCTCACCCGGTGCCGGGGCGAGCCGGACTCGTTGGCGTTCTTTGCCCTTGGGGTCCAGCAGGACGGCGCTCACCCCCAGCTGGTCGTGGCCCTCACGGAAAACCGTGGCGCCAACCACCAAATCTTCACCAGGCAAGGCTTTGGCCGGGAACCGGCCTTCCTCGATCACGGGCTGCACAGCCGTAATGGGGAATCTGCCGAACCTGAGACCTTCGGTGATACCGGCCTTCTGCTTGGACTTGGATGCTGAGCTGGATCGCGGTGCTGCAGTAGTGGTCACAACCTCGACGTTAGCGAGAAAAATCACAATTTGCGAAGAGGTAGGCCAGACTCTTCCGCGCAATGTGTCATTTACCTAAAAGAAACCGAAAGCTGTTCCGGCTGTCTACCGGGTGGATTAGTGTGACGCTCGTGAAGGCAATTCGAAGGTTTACCGTCCGTACCCTGCTCCCCGAGCCGATCCGGCCCCTGGCGCGTCTTGCCACGAATCTGCGCTGGTCGTGGCACCGGCCTACCCGTGAGCTCTTTGCGAGCCTTGACCAGGAATTGTGGGAGGAGAGCCGCCACGATCCGATAAGCCTCCTCGGGTCGATCAGCCGCGACCAGCTGGACCAGCTTGCTTCCAACAATGAACTTGTAGAGCGTGTCCAGCACGCGGCTGCGGACCTGGACCGGTATCTGAGCGAGCCGCGGTGGTACCAGGGCCTGGGTCCGGATGCTCCGGCGTGCATCGCGTACTTTTCCCCGGAGTTCGGGATCACCGAGGTGCTTCCGCAGTATTCCGGAGGCCTGGGGATCCTGGCCGGGGACCATCTGAAGGCCGCTTCGGACCTGGGTGTGCCGCTGATCGGCGTCGGGCTGCTGTACCAGGCGGGTTACTT
>NZ_JBFBKR010000040.1:0-10782 GCF_040686575.1 Arthrobacter sp. NPDC080073 | reverse complement strand
AATCCGGCGTGCCATGGTTCACACCCCCGCCCCACGTCGACCCCCGCCAAACACCCAGACGCAACCACCACTTCAGACCCACCCGGACATAAACCCACCCAGGGCGAAGACCGTCCACATCCGTTGACATGTGACCAAATGGTCACCTATTCTGAATCCATGGACGCCGTCTTCAAGGCACTCTCCGACCCCACCCGCAGGGATCTGCTCGACGAGCTCTTCCGCGAGGACGGGCAGACGCTGGGCGCGCTTGAAGCTCGGTTCGACATGACCCGTTTCGGGATCATGAAGCACCTCAAGATCCTTGAGGAGGCCGGGCTGGTTGTGACCCGCCGTCGTGGTCGCGAAAAGCTCCATTACCTGAATCCGGTACCCATCAGGCTCGTCCACGACCGCTGGGTGAGCAAATATGCAGAACCATGGGCCGCTGCGTTGAGCGACCTCAAAACCAGATTGGAAAGTCCCGTGGAAAAGATCTTCGAAATCTACATCAAGACCACGCCGGAGCGGCTTTGGGAAGCCATCACGGACAGCGACACCCGCAGCAAGTACCAGTTCGGCAATACCCACATTGCCGACTGGACACCGGGCGGGCACTACGAAATGCACAATCCCAAGGCCAACGGAATGGTCCTCGGCGAAGGCGAAAACGTGGAGGTCGATCCCCCGCGCAGGCTCGTCCAGACCATGCGCGCGCTATGGGGCGAGGACGTCAAAGCCGAGGGCACATCACGTGTCACCTGGGAGATCGAACCCGTCGGCGACTCCTGCCACCTGACCGTCACCCACAGCGACCTTCGCGAAGGCGGCAACGACCAGATCTACGGCGGTTGGCCGATGATCCTCTCCGGCCTCAAGACCTGGCTGGAGACCGGCGAGGTACTCACAACTCCGGGCTCATTGATGTATTCATGAGGCTCGACGGCGGGGCCGCCCGCCGCTTTCAGGCCTTGGCAGCCGGAGCGAGGGCCGCGTTGAGGTACTCCAAATGCACCAGCGTCGGGGCGGTCACGTTCGCCGCGAATTCCGGGTGCTTGGTGAGGAACTTCTTGATGAAGGGGCACACCGGCACGATTCCGAGTCCCTCGCCCACTGTCTCCTTGAGGGCCACTTCGGCGAGCCTGCCCGCAAACCCTTGTCCGCCGTATTCCTCGTTGATCACGGTGTGGTAGAAAATCCGCTGGGGGGACCCGCCGTCGTCGTACGCCTTGTACGCGGCCTTCCCGATCACGTGTCCATCAGCAAGCACCTCGAAGCGCTCGCGGTCGACGTTGTGGCGGAAGGTGGCATCGGTCATCGCTAGCTCCTCGAATAGGTCCTGTTGACCTACCCTAACCTCGGAGCCGGCACGCTTTGTTCCCGGGCTTTCTCCAAGTCGAAATTTGGACTTGGGGAAAACCCGGGGAACTGCTGCTAGGCCGTGACGATATCGTGCGTGGCGTGGTCGTACGTGAAGGTGATCTTGCCGCCGTCGTGGTGTAGCTCGTGGTTGGCACCGTCGCGCACGCCGAACGCGCCGTAGTTCTCGTCCCACGAGCGGTTGAGCGCGATCTTGTAGGTGTAGAAACCGGCAGGCAGCGTGGCGGCGAGGGTCCACACCTTACGACGGGAATTGAACTTCATCTGCACTTCGTCGTACTGCGGAGCCCAGTCCTCCGGCGCGCCGAGAATCCTGTTGAAGTCACCAGCGATCGCGACGGCGGCCGGTTGCTCGAGCTTCTCGACGGCGGCAGTCGCTTTGGGTGCGGCAGCTTTCTTAGGCGCTGCTTTGGCGGCTGCCTTCGCTACAGGTGCCTTTTCTGCAGCGGGAGCCTTCTTTGCTGCCGGCTTCCTCGCGGCGGCCTTCTTGACGGGGGCCGTGGGAAGTGGAGTGTCTGCAGGGACGGGGGTGCCTTCGGCCAGCGCCGTGACGAACTCATCCGGCTTGGCGAACGCGACCGTGGCACGAAGCCCGTCGTCGGTGATGGTCCAGCCCGAACGGCCCTTGACGAGCCAGCCGGCCTTGACCAGCTTCGCGGTCTCGGTGGTCAGGCTCTTGTGGCCGCGTGGAATGCCTCCACTGAGCAGCTCACTTTCGTACTCATCCAGCGGGACACGGACAATCGCCTCTGCCAGGATCTCGCCGGCATTCAACGACTTCTCGGACCACGTTCCCTCGGCCAAGACGTCCAGGACGGTCTTGAGGCGGGCACTGCTTTTTTCGACGGTGGACTTGGCCACTGGGTCTCCTTCAACGGCGAACATTCCTTCAGCAGTCTGCCAATATTCTGTAAATTCTGGCGACTGTTCCAGGTAAACAGCGTGTGTCGTGACCCACTATTACGTCCAAACGACGGCAATTGATGGGGCGCTCTCGGGTACCGGTCAGTAGCTCACGGTTGGAGTACTCTCTTATCTCCCCTACTGCCCTGAAGCCTTCTCCCATTCCGAAACCTCAGCCAACAGTTCAGCCTTCCGTACCTCGTCCGCGAACGATGAACGCACGGAGTTCGCGGCCAGGCGCGCTCGGTCCCCGACAGAGAACCCGTGCACGGCGACAAGCTGCTCGAAATTGTCGTCCACGTAGCCGCCGAAGTACGCGGGATCGTCCGAGTTCACGCTGACATTCAGCCCGGCTGCCAACATCCCGGGCAAAGGGTGATCGGCCAGGGTGTCCACGGCACGCAGCCTGACGTTCGATAGCGGACATACCGTCAGCGGAATCTGTTCGGCCACTAGCCGCTCCACAAGTGCCGCATCTTCCATGCAGCGGATGCCGTGATCGATCCTTTCGGCGCCGAGCAGATCGAGGGCCTCGTACACATAGGAAGCCGGCCCTTCCTCTCCCGCATGCGCGATCCGTCGCAGTCCGGCCTCTGCCGCGCGGCGGTACAGCCGCTCGAACTTCGACGGCGGATTGCCCACCTCGGCCGAATCGAGGCCGATCCCGGCAATCGGGGCCTTCATCGCAAGAAGCTGTTCCAGAACCTCAAGTGCAGATTCCTCGGGCATGTCCCTCAGGAACGCGGCAATCAGGAGCGTCGAGACGCCGAACTCTTCCACCGACGTCGCGAGTGCGGACGCCACACCGTTCACGCACGTCTCCAACGCCACCCCGCGCGAGATGTGAGCCTGCGGATCCATCATGACCTCGACGTGCCGCACGCCACCGGCTGCGGCGCGTGCCAAGTAAGCCCTGGTCATGTCCGCAAAATCCTGCTCGGTGCGCAACACGGCCATGTTGGCGTAGTAGAGATCCAGGAATGACTGCAGGTCCGTGAACTCGTACCGCGCGCGCAGCTCGTCCAAATCCGCGTACGGAAGCTCAATCCCGTTCCGTTCCGCGAGCGCGAAAATCAGCTCGGGCTGAAGTGTCCCCTCGATATGTAGGTGCAATTCGGCAACCGGGGGTGCCGCCGTCGTCGTTTCGCCAAAAGTTTCCACCCGACAAGAGTAGGACGAATACTGAACGCGCCCCATTTGGACGCCCGGCAAAGCGGGGTTCAGGGCCCCGATAGCACAAGCGAGGGGAAGACCACACCGCCTCAACTTGGATCTACGCCGTTGGCCCCCCAAACTGAAAGGATGCAGACCTTCCTCCCGTTCCCCGATTTCAAGCAAAGTGCTGCCGTCTTGGACACCGCAAGGCTTGGCAAGCAGCGTGTCGAAGCACTGCAGATCCTCCGCGCACTCGTGATCCCCGAGTTCGGCCGGCCCTCCCACCCCGCTATCCGCATGTGGATGGGCTACGTTCCCGCGCTCACTCTCTACGGCCTGGCCATGGTGGACGAATGGGTCGCCCGAGGCAATCCGGACAACACCCGCGCCAGCATCACCGAGTTCGCACCCCAGGCAGCCCACCCGGACTATGCCTCCAAGATCCCGATGCCACCGTGGTTGGGCGACGCCGATTTCCACCTGAGCCACCGCTCCAAGCTGCTCCAGAAAGAGCCACGCTTCTACGCCGAGCTCTTCCCGGACACTCCGAAGGACCTCGAGTACCTCTGGCCCGAGCCCCGGCACGAATTCATTCCCGAAGACCCCTACGACGACTTCATCTGGGTGCTTCGCGCCCCGGTGAGCGACGTTGACCCCGAAAAGATCGACAAAGTGGGGATGCCGGTAGCAGGCAAGGCCAAGGCCGCCAACAGCGATGGCGACGGTTACCAATTCGTGTACGCCTCGGAAACGTCCCGCCGGCCGGGCAAGACCGCCCGCAAGGCCCCGAAGCAGCTGGTGAAGAAGCCCACCCGCAACCGCCAGCGCCAGGACGAGGCCTTCCGGACGCTCCCCGGCAACACGCCTGTCCTCGTCCCCGTCGAAGGCGGTGCCAAGTTTGCCCTCGGCAAGGTCCTCGGCCGGCCGATCACCCTGGAAGACGGCCGTTTCGGTCGCAACTTCGAGGTCACCAAGATCATCGACCGCACGGACTTCGACTACCCGGCGTTGTTGCAGGATCCGCGGGCGTTCTTCCCGATCCCGGCACCGTAGCCTTGCACAAGGGGACTCATGGATTTCCAGCAAATCATCGAAGCTGTCGGCCGATACATGGACTTCGCGGGAGTCGCCGTGATGGTTGTGGGCGCCATCGCGTCGGTCCCTCTTGCCATGCGCCGTTACAAGCCCAAACGCCTGCCGGCAAGCTCGGCGCCCCTTTCGGTGTACCGCTCCTACAGGCAGCTTCTGGGACGATCCATCTTGCTTGGCCTCGAGTTTCTGGTGGCCGCGGACATCATTCGTACAGTAGCAGTCACCCCCACCTTTGAGAGCGTGGGGGTGCTGGCGGTCATCGTGCTGATCCGGACGTTCTTGAGCTTCTCCATCGAGCTTGAGATCACCGGGCGTTGGCCGTGGCAGAAGGCCCCCGCCCCAGGCTCGGAAGCCCACCCGGCATTACCGACTTCGTGACGCACGAGTAGCTCGCTCGCCCCCACTGCGCCGCTCGGGTTCCCGAGGCAGGGAGCCCGGGCCCCGCCGTCGTTTTCGTCGTTGCGGCTACTTATCCTGCCGACGGATGAGCGCCCGGATAACCAAGATCTCATAGGCCACCAAGGCGACAACCCAAATGTAGTCATACCAGCGGGCGTCGAATCGAACAAGCAACGCCAGCAGACCAAGCGTTGCAACCAACTGGGTCGTGACGATGGCCAACCAAGGCGTGGTTTTCACCTTATCCACAGGAAATGATCACCCCTCCTGCCGAGAAAAGGACACCCGCACCGTAGGCTGCCCAACCTTCCCAATGCCATTTCTCTCCCCTTTGAGTGGTAGCAAGTGAGTGACCATCGTAAGTTGCTTTTGTTGGAGGAAAGTTGCGACTGGGTACTGCTAGTGCAGAATTGAGTGTTGTTTGGCGGAAAAATGAGTACCGGCGCAGTCAAAATCGTGGGTGCGGGCCGACAGCTGCGTTCCGGAACGCAGCTGTCGGCCCGCACCCACGATTTTGACTGCGCCGGTACTCATTTTTCCGCCAAACAACACTCAATTCTGCACTAGCAGTACCCAGTCGCAACTTTCCTCCAACAAAAGCAACTTACGATGGTCACTCACTTGCTACCACTCAAAGGGGAGAGAAATGGCATTGGGAAGGTTGGGCAGCCTACGGTGCGGGTGTCCTTTTCTCGGCAGGAGGGGTGATCATTTCCTGTGGATAAGGTGAAAACCACGCCTTGGTTGGCCATCGTCACGACCCAGTTGGTTGCAACGCTTGGTCTGCTGGCGTTGCTTGTTCGATTCGACGCCCGCTGGTATGACTACATTTGGGTTGTCGCCTTGGTGGCCTATGAGATCTTGGTTATCCGGGCGCTCATCCGTCGGCAGGATAAGTAGCCGCAACGACGAAAACGACGGCGGGGCCCGGGCTCCCTGCCTCGGGAACCCGAGCGGCGCAGTGGGGGCGAGCGAGCTACTCGTGCGTCACGAAGTCGGTAATGCCGGGTGGGCTTCCGAGCCTGGGGCGGGGGCCTTCTGCCACGGCCAACGCCCGGTGATCTCAAGCTCGATGGAGAAGCTCAAGAACGTCCGGATCAGCACGATGACCGCCAGCACCCCCACGCTCTCAAAGGTGGGGGTGACTGCTACTGTACGAATGATGTCCGCGGCCACCAGAAACTCGAGGCCAAGCAAGATGGATCGTCCCAGAAGCTGCCTGTAGGAGCGGTACACCGAAAGGGGCGCCGAGCTTGCCGGCAGGCGTTTGGGCTTGTAACGGCGCATGGCAAGAGGGACCGACGCGATGGCGCCCACAACCATCACGGCGACTCCCGCGAAGTCCATGTATCGGCCGACAGCTTCGATGATTTGCTGGAAATCCATGAGTCCCCTTGTGCAAGGCTACGGTGCCGGGATCGGGAAGAACGCCCGCGGATCCTGCAACAACGCCGGGTAGTCGAAGTCCGTGCGGTCGATGATCTTGGTGACCTCGAAGTTGCGACCGAAACGGCCGTCTTCCAGGGTGATCGGCCGGCCGAGGACCTTGCCGAGGGCAAACTTGGCACCGCCTTCGACGGGGACGAGGACAGGCGTGTTGCCGGGGAGCGTCCGGAAGGCCTCGTCCTGGCGCTGGCGGTTGCGGGTGGGCTTCTTCACCAGCTGCTTCGGGGCCTTGCGGGCGGTCTTGCCCGGCCGGCGGGACGTTTCCGAGGCGTACACGAATTGGTAACCGTCGCCATCGCTGTTGGCGGCCTTGGCCTTGCCTGCTACCGGCATCCCCACTTTGTCGATCTTTTCGGGGTCAACGTCGCTCACCGGGGCGCGAAGCACCCAGATGAAGTCGTCGTAGGGGTCTTCGGGAATGAATTCGTGCCGGGGCTCGGGCCAGAGGTACTCGAGGTCCTTCGGAGTGTCCGGGAAGAGCTCGGCGTAGAAGCGTGGCTCTTTCTGGAGCAGCTTGGAGCGGTGGCTCAGGTGGAAATCGGCGTCGCCCAACCACGGTGGCATCGGGATCTTGGAGGCATAGTCCGGGTGGGCTGCCTGGGGTGCGAACTCGGTGATGCTGGCGCGGGTGTTGTCCGGATTGCCTCGGGCGACCCATTCGTCCACCATGGCCAGGCCGTAGAGAGTGAGCGCGGGAACGTAGCCCATCCACATGCGGATAGCGGGGTGGGAGGGCCGGCCGAACTCGGGGATCACGAGTGCGCGGAGGATCTGCAGTGCTTCGACACGCTGCTTGCCAAGCCTTGCGGTGTCCAAGACGGCAGCACTTTGCTTGAAATCGGGGAACGGGAGGAAGGTCTGCATCCTTTCAGTTTGGGGGGCCAACGGCGTAGATCCAAGTTGAGGCGGTGTGGTCTTCCCCTCGCTTGTGCTATCGGGGCCCTGAACCCCGCTTTGCCGGGCGTCCAAATGGGGCGCGTTCAGTATTCGTCCTACTCTTGTCGGGTGGAAACTTTTGGCGAAACGACGACGGCGGCACCCCCGGTTGCCGAATTGCACCTACATATCGAGGGGACACTTCAGCCCGAGCTGATTTTCGCGCTCGCGGAACGGAACGGGATTGAGCTTCCGTACGCGGATTTGGACGAGCTGCGCGCGCGGTACGAGTTCACGGACCTGCAGTCATTCCTGGATCTCTACTACGCCAACATGGCCGTGTTGCGCACCGAGCAGGATTTTGCGGACATGACCAGGGCTTACTTGGCACGCGCCGCAGCCGGTGGCGTGCGGCACGTCGAGGTCATGATGGATCCGCAGGCTCACATCTCGCGCGGGGTGGCGTTGGAGACGTGCGTGAACGGTGTGGCGTCCGCACTCGCGACGTCGGTGGAAGAGTTCGGCGTCTCGACGCTCCTGATTGCCGCGTTCCTGAGGGACATGCCCGAGGAATCTGCACTTGAGGTTCTGGAACAGCTTCTTGCGATGAAGGCCCCGATTGCCGGGATCGGCCTCGATTCGGCCGAGGTGGGCAATCCGCCGTCGAAGTTCGAGCGGCTGTACCGCCGCGCGGCAGAGGCCGGACTGCGACGGATCGCGCATGCGGGAGAGGAAGGGCCGGCTTCCTATGTGTACGAGGCCCTCGATCTGCTCGGCGCCGAAAGGATCGATCACGGCATCCGCTGCATGGAAGATGCGGCACTTGTGGAGCGGCTAGTGGCCGAACAGATTCCGCTGACGGTATGTCCGCTATCGAACGTCAGGCTGCGTGCCGTGGACACCCTGGCCGATCACCCTTTGCCCGGGATGTTGGCAGCCGGGCTGAATGTCAGCGTGAACTCGGACGATCCCGCGTACTTCGGCGGCTACGTGGACGACAATTTCGAGCAGCTTGTCGCCGTGCACGGGTTCTCTGTCGGGGACCGAGCGCGCCTGGCCGCGAACTCCGTGCGTTCATCGTTCGCGGACGAGGTACGGAAGGCTGAACTGTTGGCTGAGGTTTCGGAATGGGAGAAGGCTTCAGGGCAGTAGGGGAGATAAGAGAGTACTCCAACCGTGAGCTACTGACCGGTACCCGAGAGCGCCCCATCAATTGCCGTCGTTTGGACGTAATAGTGGGTCACGACACACGCTGTTTACCTGGAACAGTCGCCAGAATTTACAGAATATTGGCAGACTGCTGAAGGAATGTTCGCCGTTGAAGGAGACCCAGTGGCCAAGTCCACCGTCGAAAAAAGCAGTGCCCGCCTCAAGACCGTCCTGGACGTCTTGGCCGAGGGAACGTGGTCCGAGAAGTCGTTGAATGCCGGCGAGATCCTGGCAGAGGCGATTGTCCGTGTCCCGCTGGATGAGTACGAAAGTGAGCTGCTCAGTGGAGGCATTCCACGCGGCCACAAGAGCCTGACCACCGAGACCGCGAAGCTGGTCAAGGCCGGCTGGCTCGTCAAGGGCCGTTCGGGCTGGACCATCACCGACGACGGGCTTCGTGCCACGGTCGCGTTCGCCAAGCCGGATGAGTTCGTCACGGCGCTGGCCGAAGGCACCCCCGTCCCTGCAGACACTCCACTTCCCACGGCCCCCGTCAAGAAGGCCGCCGCGAGGAAGCCGGCAGCAAAGAAGGCTCCCGCTGCAGAAAAGGCACCTGTAGCGAAGGCAGCCGCCAAAGCAGCGCCTAAGAAAGCTGCCGCACCCAAAGCGACTGCCGCCGTCGAGAAGCTCGAGCAACCGGCCGCCGTCGCGATCGCTGGTGACTTCAACAGGATTCTCGGCGCGCCGGAGGACTGGGCTCCGCAGTACGACGAAGTGCAGATGAAGTTCAATTCCCGTCGTAAGGTGTGGACCCTCGCCGCCACGCTGCCTGCCGGTTTCTACACCTACAAGATCGCGCTCAACCGCTCGTGGGACGAGAACTACGGCGCGTTCGGCGTGCGCGACGGTGCCAACCACGAGCTACACCACGACGGCGGCAAGATCACCTTCACGTACGACCACGCCACGCACGATATCGTCACGGCCTAGCAGCAGTTCCCCGGGTTTTCCCCAAGTCCAAATTTCGACTTGGAGAAAGCCCGGGAACAAAGCGTGCCGGCTCCGAGGTTAGGGTAGGTCAACAGGACCTATTCGAGGAGCTAGCGATGACCGATGCCACCTTCCGCCACAACGTCGACCGCGAGCGCTTCGAGGTGCTTGCTGATGGACACGTGATCGGGAAGGCCGCGTACAAGGCGTACGACGACGGCGGGTCCCCCCAGCGGATTTTCTACCACACCGTGATCAACGAGGAATACGGCGGACAAGGGTTTGCGGGCAGGCTCGCCGAAGTGGCCCTCAAGGAGACAGTGGGCGAGGGACTCGGAATCGTGCCGGTGTGCCCCTTCATCAAGAAGTTCCTCACCAAGCACCCGGAATTCGCGGCGAACGTGACCGCCCCGACGCTGGTGCATTTGGAGTACCTCAACGCGGCCCTCGCTCCGGCTGCCAAGGCCTGAAAGCGGCGGGCGGCCCCGCCGTCGAGCCTCATGAATACATCAATGAGCCCGGAGTTGTGAGTACCTCGCCGGTCTCCAGCCAGGTCTTGAGGCCGGAGAGGATCATCGGCCAACCGCCGTAGATCTGGTCGTTGCCGCCTTCGCGAAGGTCGCTGTGGGTGACGGTCAGGTGGCAGGAGTCGCCGACGGGTTCGATCTCCCAGGTGACACGTGATGTGCCCTCGGCTTTGACGTCCTCGCCCCATAGCGCGCGCATGGTCTGGACGAGCCTGCGCGGGGGATCGACCTCCACGTTTTCGCCTTCGCCGAGGACCATTCCGTTGGCCTTGGGATTGTGCATTTCGTAGTGCCCGCCCGGTGTCCAGTCGGCAATGTGGGTATTGCCGAACTGGTACTTGCTGCGGGTGTCGCTGTCCGTGATGGCTTCCCAAAGCCGCTCCGGCGTGGTCTTGATGTAGATTTCGAAGATCTTTTCCACGGGACTTTCCAATCTGGTTTTGAGGTCGCTCAACGCAGCGGCCCATGGTTCTGCATATTTGCTCACCCAGCGGTCGTGGACGAGCCTGATGGGTACCGGATTCAGGTAATGGAGCTTTTCGCGACCACGACGGCGGGTCACAACCAGCCCGGCCTCCTCAAGGATCTTGAGGTGCTTCATGATCCCGAAACGGGTCATGTCGAACCGAGCTTCAAGCGCGCCCAGCGTCTGCCCGTCCTCGCGGAAGAGCTCGTCGAGCAGATCCCTGCGGGTGGGGTCGGAGAGTGCCTTGAAGACGGCGTCCATGGATTCAGAATAGGTGACCATTTGGTCACATGTCAACGGATGTGGACGGTCTTCGCCCTGGGTGGGTTTATGTCCGGGTGGGTCTGAAGTGGTGGTTGCGTCTGGGTGTTTGGCGGGGGTCGACGTGGGGCGGGGGTGTGAACCATGGCACGCCGGATT
>NZ_JBFBKR010000039.1:0-14150 GCF_040686575.1 Arthrobacter sp. NPDC080073 | reverse complement strand
CAAAAGCTCTGGGACAAGCGAGACAAAGTCCACCAGGACTACTACGAACGACACCCGGGAAGGTTCCGCCAACGACCCAGCACACCGGCCCCCGCCCGATACGTCGGGATCAACCTGCCCGAGACCAAAACACCCCAAAAACTAGCCCAGTGACTCCACACAGCTTGACAATTTCCGCCCGGCTCACCTATGAGCCGGAAATCCCACACCCCGGCTCACATATCAACGGTTCCGGGCCAACGCCCGCTCACGTATGAGCCGGAAATCCCACACCCCGGCTCACATATCAACGGTTCCGGGCCAACCCCGGCTCACATATATGCCGGACCGGCCCCCGGGCCTCCGGCCGCCGCCCACCAGACGTGCGCGGGCGTCCGGCCAGGACCCGGCATAAGTGAGCGGGCGTCCCGCCGAAAGCCCGGCATATGTGAGCCGGCGTCCCGCCGAAACCCGGTATATGTGAGCGGGCGTCCGGCCAGCACCCGGTATATGTGAGCCGGCGTTTGCGGGGGAGCGGGTCGGGTCCGGAGTCGGGCGCTTCGCCGGGCGGTAAAGTTGGTGCACATGGAGAGCCTCTTTAGTCACCTCGCGCCGGACTCCGAACCACAGCCTGAGCAATCCGGTGAGCTGGACCCCGTGGTGTGCACCGTCGTCGTGCCTTCTCCGGTGGCGCATGCCTTCATGGGCTTTACCGATCACCCGCATCTCTGGTGGCCGATGGAGGACCATAGCGTCTACGGGGCAGGCTCGCACGTTGAGTTCGAGGAGAATTTGATCCTGGAGACTGCTGACGACGGACGTACCTCGATATGGGGCACGATCGACGACTGGCAGCCGCCGCTGTCCTTCCATGCGAGCTGGTATCCGGGGAGCACCGCGATGTGGTCCACCGAGCTTCGCGTTGCATTCCGTGCGGTTGACGGAGGTACGGAGGTCCGCCTGGTGCACGACGGCTGGGAAGGCGCCGAACACCCCGCGCAAACCCGTGCGGACTACGCGGCTGACTGGCCCGGAGTTCTCGAGCGCTATGTCCGATTCATGGGCGGCGGAAGTGAATAGAATCCGTCGTCTCCAAGCAGCCGACTGGCGGTTGCTTCGCGACGTCCGGTTGGAAATGCTGTCGGACACCCCGATGGCCTACGTGGAGAGCCTGGCGGCTGCTCGGCGTCAGACCGACACTCAATGGCAAGAGCGGGCAGCCACGATGTCGGGCGACTCGAGCGTCACCCTCGTGGCGGATGACGGTGTGGACGGCAGCCGGATCAATGGCCTCATGCGCGTGGTCATCAAGCAGCCACAGGACCCTTCCGGGGCGCTGCAAGCCATGCTGATCAGCGTCTACGTCGCACCTGAACACCGTGGCCTCGGACTGGCTGACCAGTTGCTTGATGAAGCTTGCGCCGTAGCAGGCGCCGAGCTTGGAGCCGGCGTGATCGAACTGGGTGTCCACGAGGATAACGCGCGCGCCAGGGCGTTCTACGAGCGGCACGGATTTGAATACACCGGCGCGAGCCGGCCGTATCCGCAGGACAAAGCCAGGATGGAAATTGTCATGGCCCGCCGGATTCAGCCCTCCGGGCCGATCCGCCAAAGCACAAGCCCTGGCGCGTTCGTCGATGAGCTGGGGGCCGCCCTCACTCCGGGGCAAGTCGCCGTCGACGAACACACGCGAACGGGATATGCGGCAGACCTGGGACCAGTCCTGGACTTGCAGCTGCCTCTTGCAGTGGTGTTCGCCGAATCCGTTGAAGACGTGCAGCACGTCGTGCGCAGTTGCGCCAAGCACGGGGTTCCGATTGTCGCCCGCGGCGCCGGCACCGGAGTTTCCGGCGGCGCCCATGCCAGCCAGGGGTGCATCGTGCTCAGCCTGGAACGCATGAACCGCATCCTGGAGCTCAACGCGGACGATGAGACCGCCGTCGTCGAACCTGGCGTGGTGAACGCTGACCTGAACGCCGCCGCTGCTGAGTACGGCCTGATGTACGCGCCGGACCCCGCGAGCTACAAAATGTCGACGATCGGCGGCAATGTGGCCACGAACGCCGGCGGCTTGCGCTGCGCCAAATACGGCGTGACCAGGGACTCGGTGCTGGCGCTCGACGTCGTCCTGGCCGATGGCTCGCTCATCCACACAGGACACCAGACGTTCAAAGGCGTGGCCGGATACGATCTCACGGCATTGTTTGTGGGCTCCGAGGGCACCCTGGGCATCGTGGTGGGCGTGACGGTGCGCCTGCGCTACCTGCCCCGCGAGGTACGGACAATGGCGGCGTTCTATCCGGACTTCCGCAGTGCGGCTGCAGGGGTTCTTGCGGTCGGAAAGGCGCGCGTTCAGCCCGCCATCATGGAAATGCTCGACGCCGGTACGCTGGCCCAGCTCGACGAACTGTACGGTTCGGACCTCGGAGAACGGGGGCAGGCGCTGCTGCTGATCCAGACCGACGGTTTCGGAGCTGCGGCGGAGGCGTCGCTGGTGCGGGAAGTGCTCGCGGCCGGGGGCGCGACGGTGACGGCGGAATCGAATGCGGAAGCCGAGCGCCTCATTGACATGCGGCGCTCGAGTCGGGGCGATGAGGTGGACAACGAATACCGGGTAGGCGAGGACGTCGCGGTTCCGAGGTCGCGGCTTGTCGACTACGTGGCCGCGCTCGAGGCCATGGCCGTAACCCACGATGTCCGGCTCAAGGTGGTGGCCCATGCCGGGGACGGCAACCTGCACCCCACCTTCTGGGTGGACCGTGTGGACAGGGAAGTGGACGCCGATGCCATGTCCCGCCTCAACAAGGCCCTGGACGACTCCATCGATGCCGCGCTGGAGATGGGCGGAACCATCACGGGCGAGCACGGGGTGGGGCAGTACAAGCTGCGCTGGCTCGGCCTCGAGCAGCCCGGGCCCGTCCGCGAGTTGCAGCACCGCATCAAGGAGCTTTTCGATCCAGTCGGAATCTTCAACCCTGGCAAGGCTATCTAGCCAGTTGGTATTCCAAATCTGATTACCAAGATCTCGCGTCACACCCGGCTGACATTTTTACGCCAGTTTACTTTGATTCCCAATGCCCCTAATCTTATTTGGTATACCAAAAGAGATTCCAGGGAGACACTCAATGGGACAAGCACACCCGCCGCGCAGCGGTACTTCCGCGAGCACGGCTCGAAAGACCGCCTTGGTACTTGTTGCACTGGCGCTTGTCTCGATCAACCTTCGTCCGGCCATTACGACGATCGCCGGCACCATGGGGCAGCTGCAGGCAGGATTCGGGCTCGACGCGCATCTGCTGCCGTTGCTTGGCGCCTTGCCTGTGCTTGCTTTCGGGGTCTCGGCTCCGTGCGGTCCATGGCTGGCCCGTCGCCTGGGCACCGGCAGTGCCGTGGCGGCGGCGCTCCTGGTACTTGCCGCGGCGCTGCTTGTCCGCGTACTCGTGCCCGGACTGTTGCTGCCCGGAACGTTCCTCGCAGGAGCATCCATCATGACCGCCAGCGTTCTTGTGCCGCAGATCGTCAAGGCCAACCGCGGTTCCGGGTGGTGGACGGGGCTGTGCACCATGGGCTTCGGGATGGGCGCGGCGCTTGGCGCAGGACTCGTCCAGCCGCTGCAGGAAGCGCTCGGTGGAAGCCTCGCCGGGGCACTGGCCGTCTGGGCCGTTCCCGCCTTGCTGGGGGCCGCGTTGATCCACCGCGCGGGTCACGCAGCCGGACGCCGGGACGGGACCGGCGGAGCGGCGTCGGGCGCTGGCCTACAGGAGACGACGACGGCGGGCGGCGCTACGAGCGAACGCGCCACCATTCCGCTGCGGAAGCAGCGGACGGCCTGGGCCGTGACCGCTTTCTTCGGGCTGCAAGCCATGCTGTATTTCGCCGTGACCTCGTGGCTCGCGGTGTTCCTGGTGTCGAAGGGCCAGACCGCGGCCGACGCAGCAGGGCTCCTGGCCTGGTTCAGCGTCGCAGGGCTGCCCGCGAGCCTGCTGGCCCCCGTTCTCGCGGGGCGTCGCCCGGTCCTGAAGGTTATGGCGCCGGGCCTGGGACTGCTCGTCGCTGCGGCTTTGATAGGAGTCCTGACGGCGCCCGTAGCTTTGCAATTCCTCATGGTGGGACTCTTGGGGATCGTCCAAAGCGCCGGGTTCGGGCTGGGAATGGCGTTGGTAGTCATCCGCTCGGCAGGGCCAGAGAGCGCCGGCAGCCTGTCCGCCATGAGCCAGGGCTTGGGCTTCGCATTGGCCTCCCTGGGGCCTCTGGGCGCGGGATTCCTGCATGAGTGGTCCGGCGGCTGGGACGCTTCCTTTTGGGCCTTGGCGGCGGAAGCGGTGCTGCTCGCAGTTGCCGGTTTCCTCGCGGTGCGCGGGCGCGCGGTGTCAGTGGCAGCCGCCAAGGCGGAGCACCTTGGCGAGCTCGCCGCCGTCGGGCACTAGCCACTGAGGGCCGGGCGCAAACCAAACCACGCTCTGGCCTCCCACCCGGCGGAATCAGATGAGCTCGAGCTGCTCTGCCACGACCTTGCCGCGGTGGATCACGGTGCGGTCGGTGCCGCGGTCCATGACGGCGGAGGCGACGGTTTCGCCGTCGAGCAGCAGGAGTTCGGCGGGATCGCCGACCTCGACGCCCGGGCGGTGTGCCGTGCCCTTCAGCCGGGTGGCGGACGGGTCAAGGATGCTGGCGCCGCCTACGGTGGCGATCGCTAGGCAGTGCTCGATGAGCTCGTCCTTGCGGAAGCCGTGGGTGAAAGCGAGCTGCCAGGTGCGGTCGAGCATGTCCGTGTTGCCGTACGGGGACCAGTAGTCGCGCTGGCCGTCCTCGCCCAAGCCCATCCGGACGCCGGCTTCGGCGAGCAGCGGAATGGGCAGCTGGCCTGCCACGCCGGCGGAGCCCGGCGCCACGGACGCCATGGAGATGTCCAGCTCGGCGAACTCGTCGATGAGGCGGCGCGTGGTGGCCTCGGAGACGCTGCCCAGCTGGTAGGCATGGGACATGGTGACCTTGCCCTGCATGCCCAGGGCTCGGGTGCGCTCGATCACCAGGTCAGTGCTGAAGACACCGAGCTCGCCGGGCTCGTGGAGGTGGATATCAATGGGGACCTGGTATTTTTCGGCCAGTCCGAAGACGATGTCCAGATGCCGGGCGGGGTCGCGGTCGAGGCTGCACGGATCGATGCCTCCCATGACATTGGCGCCGGCTTTGAGTGCCTGGTCCATGAGGGGTACGGTGCCGTCCTCAAGGAGAAGCCCGGCCTGCGGGAACGCGATGATGTCGACGTCGGCCTGGCCCTTGAACTGCTCCTTGGCGGCCATCACGGCATCGAAACGCTCGAGGCGGCAATCGACGTCGATCTGGGCGTAGGAGCGGACGCGCGTGGTTCCGCGCGCGATCATCCGGCCGAGGGTGTTGTTGACCCGTTCCTGCAGCGGAACCTCGGCGTTGCGCCAGTTCTGCCGATCGTTCATCATCATGGTCCACACGCCCGGACCGCCTGTGTGTTGGCGGAACGGCAAGCCGATGCGGGTGGAGTCCAAGTGCACATGGACGTCCGAGAACGACGGCACGAGAAGGCGGCCACGGCCCTCGACGACGGTTGTGTCGCCTGGGACGGCCCGCGCCCCAGCGTGGGGTTCGACGCCGGTGATCTTGCCGTCCGTGATCAGGACATCGCTCAATGCTTGTCCCCAGGGGCGGACGGCGCGAATCAGGGTGTTCAATGTGTTGCTCCTTCGATGTTGGATCTATTGCACACCAGCTATGGCTGCGGATTCCAGACCTGCGTGATGGCAGGCTGGGGGCAGAAGAGCTGGCTGGTAGGGGGATTTCGCTGATGCAGCGTTGCTGCTGGCGGGCTGCCCGGGGATCCGAACAGCGGACACCGGGTGCGGAAGACGCAACCGCTGGGAGGGTTTGCCGGCGAGGGTAGATCTCCCCGGAGCCGGATCTTTTGCTGCTGGCGGGCAGCCCGGGGATCGGGCAAGGGCACCGCGGACAAGAGCGCTTGCGTGTAGGGATGCCGGGGATCACGGAACAATTCCTCCTTGGGCCCTTGTTCCACGATCTTGCCGAGGTACATCACCGCCACCTCATGCGAGATATGGCGGACCACGGAAAGATCGTGCGCGATGAAGATGTAGGCCACGCCGGTGTCCCGCTGGATCTCCTGCAGCAAGTTGACCACTTGCGCCTGTACCGAGACATCGAGGGCGGATACGGGTTCGTCGCACACGATCACGGACGGGTTCAGCGAGATGGCCCGCGCGATTCCAACCCGCTGGCGCTGGCCGCCGGAGAACTCGTGCGGGAAACGGTTGTAGTGCTCGGCCTTGAGGCCAACTTGTTCGAGGAGTTCCTTGACCCGGTTCTTGAGGCCGCCGGCCGGGTTGATCTTTTGTGCCAGCATCGGCGCCGCGATGGCCGTGCCTACCGATTGCCGTGGATTGAGGGAGGCGAAGGGGTCCTGGAAGATCATCTGGACTTTGCGGCGGAAGTTGTACAGATCGCGGCCGCCCAGCTGACCGATGTCCGCGCCGTCGATCAGGATCCTCCCGCCCGTGGGATCCATGAGCCGGGCGACCATGCGTCCGGTGGTCGACTTTCCGCAGCCGGACTCACCCACGAGCCCCAACGTCTGGCCGCGGGCGAGACTGAATGAGACGCCGTCGACCGCTTTGACAGTCTTGGATCCTGTGGGCGGGAAGAGTCCGCTTTTGATGGGGAAGTGCTTCTGGAGGTTCTCCACCTGGAGAATTGCTTGCGTGTCCATGGCGGGTCCTAACGCGTATTCCGAATGGTGACGATCTGGGGGCCGCTCAGGTGGCAGCGCTTGCCGTGGCCGTCCTCGACCACGAGCTCCGGCCGCCTGCCCGCGCACACGCCGTCGCCGGCGAGGGCTGCGTATTCGCACCGGGCGCTGAAAATGCAGCCTTTCGGGAGGTCAAGGAGCGACGGCGGCTGGCCGGGAATGGGGTTGAGCCTGCCCGAGGAACTGCTCAGCGTTGGCATCGATTTGAGCAGGCCCAGGGTGTATGGATGCTGTGTGTCGTAGAAGATCCGGTCCACGGGACCCGATTCGACGCATTGGCCGCCGTACATGACCAGCACGGAATCGCAGACTTCGGCCACCACGCCAAGATCGTGGGTGATGAGGATGAGGGCCGAGTTCGTTTCTTCCTGGAGCTCGGACATGAGGTCGAGGATCTGTGCCTGCACGGTGACGTCCAGGGCGGTGGTGGGTTCGTCCGCGATGAGCAGTTCCGGTTCGCAGATCAAGGCCATGGCGATCATGGCGCGTTGGCGCATGCCCCCGGAGAAATGGTGCGGGTATTCGTCGTAGCGCTGCCCGGGGCTGGGAATGCCCACCCTTCCGAGCATGTCGACGGCGGCTGTGCGGGCTTGCTTCTTGCTTGCCTTGTTGTGGACGAGGTAGGCCTCGGCGATCTGATGGCCCACGGTGTAGAAGGGATGCAGGGCCGAGAGCGGATCCTGGAAGATCATGCCGATGTTCCGGCCGCGAAGCTGCCGCATGCCGGATTCGGGCAGTGTCACAAGGTCCTTGCCCTGGAAGAACGCCTGGCCGGTGACGCGGGCGGAGGTTCCCTTGAGCAGTCCCATGAGCGCCTGGCTGGTGACCGACTTGCCGGACCCGGATTCCCCGACGATGCCGAGGGTCTGACCGCGTTCCAAGGAGAAATCCATCCCGTTGACGGCCGAGACAAGGCCGTCGTCGGTGGGGAACTTCACCGACAGGTTGCGGACGTCCAGGAAGGCGGCGGTCCCCGGGGCGGGGTCCGCAGCTCGGGTGGCCGGCTGACCCGCCGGACTGGGTTGGAGCTGGGTCATTGGAGCCTCACTCGGGGATCGATGGCAGCGTAGGCGAGGTCGACAACGACGTTCGCGACGATGACGAAGAAGGCCGCCAGCATGGTGATGGCCATGGTGACGGGGAGGTCGCCGGAAATGGCAGCCCGGACGGCTGTGAAACCGAGTCCCGGGACGGAGAAGATCTGCTCGGTGAGGACGGCGCCGCCGAGGAGGAGCCCGATGTCCATGCCAAGCATGGTCACGACAGGAGTGATGCCGGCCCTGACGCCGTGCTTGAACGTCACGGTCCGGGGCGCCAGGCCCTTGGCGCGGGCCGTACGGATGAAGTCCTCGCTGAAGGTCTCGATCATGTTGGTCCGGGTGACCCGGATGTACGCCGCGCTGAAAAGCACCGCGAGGGCAACCCAGGGCAGGAAGTAGTTGAGCACCCAGGCCCCCGGGCCGTGCGGACCGAAGGGGCTGTTGATCTCGTTCGTCGTGAAGGGCAGGAGGTGCAACTGGTTGACGAAAACCAGCAACAGGAACAAGCCGGTGACGGGGATAGGCAGCGAGACACCAACGGACGCTGCGCCGACGATGAACTTGTCCGTGGCGGTTCCCTTGCGAAGGGCGGCCAGCAAACCGAGCCCGACGCCGGAAACGGTCCAGAGCACGAGCGCGCCGACCGCCATGGAGAGCGTGTAGGGCAAGGAACGGGCGATGATGTCCGAGACGTTTTCATTGGTTTGGAACGATTTGCCGAGGCATGGCCACTGGCAGATCGACTCGGCTCCGGGAGCACCGATCATCCGCGGCGAGACCAGACCGCGCATGTAGTCGATGTACTGGATCAGGAAAGGATGGTCCATGCCGAGGGCCACGCGGGCTTCCGCGATGCGTTCGGGAGTGCACTCCTGGCCGCAAGCGGCCGACGCGGGATCGGCAGGTCCAAGCTGGAAAAGCGTGAAGGTGATGAAGCTGACGGCTACGAGAAGCAGGATCAGGGAACCTGCCCGGCGAAAGATGAATCTGATCATTGTGCTGGTTGCGGGCCGCCCGGCAGTAGCCGGGCGGCCCGCCTCCCTTCTGGGCTGAACCTGGTTGTGTGTATTAGGCCTGGTTAGTGCTCGACGCCGACGATCGAAAGGTCGATGCCGCCGAAGAAGTAGCCCACTTGGGCATTGCGGATGTTGGAGCCCACCACGCTGTTGGTGTGGCTGCGGACGAGCGGGATGATCGGGTAGGTCTTCAGGGCGTTGCCGAACTCCTCAGACCACTTCTTGCCGAGTTCTTCCGAAGTCCCGGCCGTGTTCCGAAGCTCGAACATGGCCTTCGAAATCTGCGGATCGAAGTAGCGCGAAGTGTTGGAGAAGCCGTAGCTGGTGCCGTCGTTATTGGGTCCGAGGATGGGATCGGCTGACGTACGCACCGACGCGGGGTCGGCGCCGCCGCACCAGCCCGAACGCGCAATGTCCGGCAGCTGGTCACTGGCCAGGACGGAGTAGTAGTTCGGGGCCGGGATCGGCACGAGCTGGACGTCGATGCCCAAGGCCTTGAGGTTCTGCTGGATTACGGTGCCTGTGTTCTTGTAGGCGTCGCGGTTGTTGGCATACCCGTAGCTAAGGTTCTTGGGGTAGTTCTTGCCTTCGAGGAGCTTCTTTGCTTCCTCCGGCTTGGGCTTGCCGGTGGGGTCGATCTCGAGGTCCTGGGCTACGTAGCCGCGCATCTTGGTGTTGAGCGGGGTCTGGGTGAGTTCACCGAAGCGGCGTCCGCCGTACTGGACCAGGATGGACTGACGGTCCAGGGCGAGGGCAATCGCCTTGCGGACATCGGGATCGGAGATCTTCTCGGTGTTGAGGCTGAGGACGTCGTTGCAGCCGAGCAGTCCCGAGGCAACACGGTCTTTGACCTGGGCATCAGCCAGCTTGGCTGAATCCGAGGTCTGAAGTGCACCGTTGGAGTCCAAGGTGAGGGCATTGGGGTCGGAATTGGCCAGGAGCTGCTGGCTGATGGTGGCCTGCGAAGTGGAGAGCGAGAAACTGAACGTGTCCGGAAGCGCCGAGCGGTTGGGGTCGGTGGCCGGATCCCAGTTCGGGTTGCGCACCAGTTTGAGCGACTTTCCGCGGCTGTACGACTCAACCATGTAGGGGCCCGACGACACCGGGTGGTTGGTGTAGTCCAGCTTGGTGTCCTTGTCCTTCGGGACCGGCGAGGTGTTGGAACGGGAGGCCAAAGCCGGGAACTCGGCGAACGGCTTCTTCAAATGGAACACGATGGTGCGTTCGTCGGGCGTTTCAACGGCCTTGAGGTCGGCGGAAGGATCCTTGTACGGCCCCTTGTAGCCGCCGGCGTCGAGCGCTGCGTTGAGCTCCTGCGGGGCCTGGGTGTAAACGTCTTGGGCGAACGTGCGTTCGATGCCGTACTTGACGTCGGCGGAGGTGATGGGGCGGCCGTCTTCGAACTTGACGCCGCTCTGGAGGGTGAACGTCCAGGTGAGTCCGTCTTTGGACACCTGGCCCGTGTCCGTGGCGAGGTCCGGAACGATGGTGGGCGGCTGGCCGGCCGTCTCCTTCGCCATGGTCAGGTTCCTGTAGTACAGCTGGCCGACGTTGGCCGTCTGGACGTAGTTGCTGTTGCCCGGGTCCAGGGTTTGGAAGTCCGACGACATCAGGACGTTGATGTTGCCGCCCTTGGCGGTGAAGCCGGGCTTGACCACTTCGGGAGCCTGCTCCGTGCCCGAAGCGCCGGTGGCGGCAGTTCCGGCCTGGTTCTGTCCCGCCGCGCAGCCTGTGGCGGCAGTTGCGATCAGCACGGCAAGGGCCAGCGCTCTGGTGGGGGTTTTCATTGTGCTCCTCATAGGGGTGGGTGGAACGGGTATGAAGGGGATTAGTGGCGCGATGCCTTGGGGTCCAGGGCATCGCGCACGGCGTCGCCGAGCAGGTTGAACGCGAGGACTGTGACGATGAGCATGGCGCCGGGGACTGCAAGGAACCAGGGATCGCTGAGGTACCAGTTGCCGGATTGAGCGGCGTTGAGCATCTGGCCCCACGACGGCGTGGGATCCTTGACGCCGACGCCGAGGAAGGACAACGCGGCTTCTGCGGAAATGTTCGTGGGGATGAGCATGGTGGCGTAGACCAGCACGACGCCCATGACGTTGGGAATGATCTGCCGGAACAGCACGCTCAAGTGCGAGGCGCCGAAGGACCGCGCAGCCTCGACGAACTCGCGCTCGCGGAGGCTCAGCACCTGGCCCCGGACGATGCGGGCGAGGTATGCCCAGCCGAAGAAGCCCAGGATGATCACGAGCGAAGCCATGGGGAGGAAGCTGCCTTGGCCCAGCGGGGTATCCCGCAGCCGCGACTGAAGGATGGGTGTCAGCGAAAGGACCAGCAAGAGGTGCGGGAAGGCGAGGAAGAGATCCATGATGCGGCTGATGATGGCGTCCGTTTTGCCACCGAAGTAGCCCGCGGCTGCACCGATCACGGTTCCCAGGACAACCGAGACCGCGGTGGACAACAAGGCAATGGTGAGGGATACCTGGCCACCGTAGGCGAGGCGCGCGAACAGGTCGCGGCCCAGGCCGGGTTCCACGCCCAGCCAATGGCTTGCCGAGGGGTACATGTATCCCGGGAGCGGCAAACCGGGAGTCTGGAGGTCGTCCAGGACCTCGGGGCTCGTGTTGGACGTGAAGGGATCGTTGCCGGACATGGCACTGAGCAGGGGGCCGAGGATAGCGAACAAGATGATGGCCACCACCACGCAGAGGCTCAACAAGGCAATCTTGCTCCGGCGGATCCTCAACCAGGCCGTGGCCAGGAGGGACCGCGCCACGGCGGTGGGTCTATTAGCGGACGTGCTGGGTGATGGACTCGCAGCCGTAGCTTCGACGGTGGACTGTAGCTGGGTCAACGGGGGTGCTCGATTCATGATCCAAGGAGTAAGCTCCGGACGTTTTGTATACCAAAAATAGAGTAGAGCACGTTCGATGGGATGTAAATCACAAATATTGCGCTATCTGGAATACCAAACAGCTATGTTTCCGCCCCGTGTATGCTCGGGTGGACCGCAAGACGATGGGGAAGGGAAGGGTGGCCGAAGCCGATGCCCGAAACGCTGACTGGCCGCGACGACGAAGCCCGGGCCGAACAGGTCTACCAGCTGGTTCTTGAAGGAATCGTGGCGGGGAGATACGAGCAGGGCGTGCGGCTGCGTGAGCGGGAGCTCTCCGAGCTTTACAACGTTTCACGAATCCCTGTGCGGGAAGCCATCCAACGCCTTGAGCAGGATGGTTTCGTGGAGACCTTCCCCCGCCGGGGCGCCGTGGTGCGCCAATTGACGCTCACCGACGTCAATGAACTCTTCGACGTGCGGCTCTGCCTGGAAACGTTCGCGGCCCGTATGGCGGCCGTCCGCGTCGCGGCGGGCGAACCGGGTGGCCGCTTGCAGGAACTCCTCGACGACACGAGGCAAGCGATCGACGACGACCGGACCGACGACGTCGTACGCCTCAGTGCGGCGTTCCACGCCGAAATCGTCCGGCTGTCCGGCAACCGGCTGCTCATCGAATCGGTCAAACCGCTGTTTGGGCGTATGCGCTGGATCTTCGGGCTCGCCCACAACCGCAGCAACGAACTCCAGCGCGACGAGCACATGGAACTGTGCAACGCCATCCTCGGCGGCAAGGCCGATCTCGCCTACACGCTGGCGTACTCCCACATCGAGCTCGGGCGCGAACCGGTGCTTAAGGGACTCGCGGAGACGCTGGGGCCCTGAACCCCCTCGCTAGTCGTCCGCATCCGGGTATTCGTCCTGGTCGTACCGCGACTCCTCGGTTTCAACTTCAAGGATCTTGAGCAGCGCCGTGTCCGGATTGAGCATGATGGCAGCCTCGTCACGCCGGTGGCGCAGGATGGTATCCAAGTAGGACTGCACGGCTTCCGCCAAGGGGATGTGGCTGTCCTGCTTCTGGCTCATGTACCAGCGGTGTTCGAGCACTTCGTGGACCACTTCCGCCGGCTCAAGCTTGCCCGCTAGATCGCGCGGGATGGACCGGACGATGGGCTCGAAGATCTGGCTGACCCAGGTGTGGGCACTGATTTCTTCGTCCATGTCCGGGTTGTTGTCCGCCCGGAATGAATCCATGTCATTGAGCAACCGGCGGGCCTGGTTCTCCTGGGCATCCAGGCCAGTGAGGCGGAGCAGCCGCCGCTGGTGGTGGCCGGCGTCGACGACCTTGGGCTGAAGCTGGATGGTGGAGCCGTCCGGGGTGGTCTTGATGGCGTATTCCTCGACGTCGAAGCCGAGTTCGTTGAGGCGGCGGATGCGCGCTCCCACGCGCCAGCGTTCGCCGAGCTCGAACGATTCCTTTTCGGTGAGTTCGGCCCAAAGACGGCGGTACGAGTCCATGATGAGCTCCGACGTTGCCACAGGGTCCACCTTCTCCTCGATGAGGCCGCCTTCGAGCAGGTCCATGAGTTCCCCGGCGATGTTGACGCGGGCGATCTCGAGGTCGTACTCGCGCTGGCCCACCGACAGGTCGGGATACAGTTCGCCGGTTTCGGCGTCCACGAGGTACGCGGCGAAGGCGCCTGCGTCGCGGCGGAACAAGGTGTTGGACAAGGAGACGTCGCCCCAATAGAAACCGATCAGGTGCAGGCGCACCAGAAGCAGCGCCTGGGCATCGATGAGCCTTGTCAGGGTGTCCCGGCGCAGCATCTGGGAGAAGAGCGCCCGGTACGGCATGGAGAACTTGAGGTGCCGGGTGACCAGCACGGGGTTCAGCGGCTTGCCGTCAGGGGTGGTACGGCCGGTGATGACCGCAACCGGCTCGACGCAAGGCACATCCATCCGTGCCAGCTTGCGGAGCATGTGGTATTCGTGCCGGGCAACGTGTTCGGACGTTTCCTTGATGGCGATGACGGAGCCGGCGAGGTGCGCGAAACGCACAATGTGCCGGGAAATACCGCGGGGCAGGGCGGCAAGGTTCGCGGCTGGCCAGTCTTCGAGCGCGATGTGCCACGGCAGGTCCAGGAGTTCGGGATCTGCCGCCGCGGCGGTGATGTTGAGGGATCCGCTGACGCTTGCCGGCGGTGCCGTGTCATTGGCGCTGGCAGCCTCGGTGCGCGGGAGTTTGCCGATCTGCGCGTAGTCGGTGGGTTCGTCATGCCACTTGGCACCGCTTTGCTCGGTCATGGGGTCAATTCTTCCGTATGGAGGCCGTTGTTAACGACGACGGCGGCCCGTCCACTCGGAAGGGCCGCCGTCGGTAATGCGGTGGTGCCTAGGAGACTGCTGAACTAATTGCTTTGAGGGGCTGGTCCGGGGCGTTCATGTGTTCCGGGCCAGCCCTTTGTCATTTGTCTGGGTTTTCGGGA
>NZ_JBFBKR010000038.1:0-15555 GCF_040686575.1 Arthrobacter sp. NPDC080073 | reverse complement strand
ATGAATCTGACCCTGAACCGCGAGATGCTCGCCGTGCTGGACGCGTTGGAATCCGATGACCGCTGCGCGGTCGTGGTTCTGATCGTTTTTGGGGAGGCGTTCTCGGCCGGGATAGCTTCCGCAACTTCGAACTGGCACGAACCGATGCGTCGATCGCGACGTACTACAACGGCCAGTCCGGTTCTTACTGTCTTGCGCGGTGCCAGCGATGGTTCGCGGCTGGAGTTCAGGCCGGCGCCTACCGCGCAGCCCTGGACTACGTCACACAACGCGAGCAGTTCGGTCGGCCGATAGCTGGTCTCCAGCTCGTGCAGGAGAAGCTCGTGAAAATATACAGCAACCTCACAGCATCTCTCGGAATGGTCGTACGGCTTCCCAACCCGAAGACGAAGGTGTCTTCCGCGACCAGGATTCCGCTGGCGAAGGCATGGGCGTGCGCGAGATTGCGTGAATCCGTCGCTGCGGCTCGTGAGGTCGTCGGGGGGAAATGGGGTCCTGCTCACCTTCGAGGGAACCAACGAGATCAGCACCCTGATCGTCGGTCGCGCCATTACGGGGCAGAGCGCATTTACCCGCTGACGCGGAATCTGAAAGTAAAGCACCCTGCGGCCGCCCGGCACCGGACCTTAGACGATGTTCGATTCCTCCGACGGGATCTTCGGTCACCGCATGGTCCGCACCAAACTCGCCGCCACGGGTCTGGAGATTTCCGTGGGCACGGTGGCCGCCATCATGGCGGAGAACGGCTGGACGGCCAGGCGGATGCGCGGCTTCAAACGCACGACCAACCCCTCGGACCCGGACAAGGTCTTCGCCGACCTCATCGGCCGGGACTAGAGAACGCGGTTGTCGCGATACCGTGCATTTGGTCAACCGCCACTTAGATCGTACTAAACTTCGCAAAGTATCGACAGATCGATGCTCGCCGCACTATTGTGGTTGCATCACCGACAGCGAGGCCCTTGCCACGGCAGCATCTGTCCCCCACATTCGTGCACGTCCACGCAGGAGCTGACCAACATGACCATTCCCGACACCGAAGAAGCAGTGATCGACGCCGGCCAGTTTCGGCAGATCCTCGGCCAGTACCCCACCGGGGTCGTGGTGGTCGCGGCGCTGGGCCACGACGGCGAGGCAATCGGGATGACGGTCGGATCGTTCACCTCGGTCTCGCTCGACCCGCCGCTCGTGGCATTTCTACCTGACAAGGCGTCCTCGTCTTGGCGGGCGCTGCGCGAGTCGGGACAAGACTTCTGCATCAACGTGCTGGGCAACCACCAGGAGGAGGTCTGCCGACTCGTCGCGACGCGCAAGGTCGACAAATTTGCAGGAATTCCGTGGCACCCATCCGAGCATGGGCTGCCGGTCATCGATGGCTGCGTCGCCTCGATCGACTGTGTCGTCCGGGACGTCATCGATGCCGGTGACCACCATATCGTCATCGGTCGCGTCCGGAGCCTGGCGATGGAGAATCCGACCGAACCGCTGCTGTTCTTTCGCGGGGGATACGGGTCATTTACCCCGCTGTCCCTCATGGCCGGTGACGCTGATCTCGTCGACCACCTAGCGATGGTCGACCTGGTCCGCGGTCTGATGGAAGACCTTGCCCACGACTTCGACACGCAGGTCACCACAATCTCGCTCGTGCGCAACGAGCTGGTCCTGACGGCCGCGGCAGGAAGCTCCGAGACAATGGTCGCGCCGACCCGGGTGGGACAGAGGCTGCCGTTCATGCCGCCCGTCGGCAGCGTCTTCGTCGCCTACGGCGATGACCAGGTGGCGAAGACCTGGCTCAGCGGCATGAGGGCCGACGTTTCTCCCCAGCGGCGCGAATACTACGAAAGTCTAACGGCCCGCGTCCGCCGGCAGGGGTTCAGCTTGGCCGTAGGCCACGAAAACCTTCTCGCGATGGAGCGATACGCGTCGAAGGTCAATGCCGGCGACCCCCAGGCCAGCCCGGCCTCCCTGAAGGAGGTCATGCAGGTCATCGAGGACGGCTACAACCCGCCCCAGCTTGACCCACGTCATACCTACGAGTTCCACCTCGCCTCAGCGCCAGTGTTCACCCCGCACGGAACGGTCGCCTTCACACTCAACATTTTCGGTCCGTCCCGGATGCTGAGCATGAGTGACATCGACCGCTACGTCGACGCTGTCAAGAAGACGGCCGAAAAGGCCACGGCAGCTATCGCAGGCCATCTCGGGTCCCACTGAAAAACCCGTACGATGCGTGACTCTCGTCCGAGAGGTCAGGCATGAGAGAAGGAGTTCAACTATGCCCACAACCGTCACGACGGCACTCGACGAGATGCTGAAGAACGCGCGCGCCCTGCGCCCCGCGCTGCGCTCTCGCCGCGCCGAAACAGACCAGCTGAGGCGGCTTCCGCAAGCTTCCGTCGAAGATATCCTCCAGCTCGGCATTGTCGGCGTCACGACTCCCGTCGAGCTGGGTGGCAGTGACCTCGGAGCGTCGGCCGTTTTCGAGGTGGGAAAGGAGTTGGCGCAGGGGTGCGCGGCGACGGCGTGGATCGGTGGCAACTGGGCCGTGCACAGCACGCTGGCGGCCATGTTCTCGCAGGAGGCTCAGGGTGAGCTCTTCACGGATGGCCGGCTGCCGTTGATCGCCACGGCGTTCAGCCCTCTGCGCGCCAAGACCGAACTCGTCAACGGAGGCGCACGCGTCTCGGGCCAGTGGGACTTCGCCAGCGGCATCTTGCACTCGGATTGGGTCGTCGTGCAAGCCATGACGGACACGGGTCCGCTCGCTCATCTCGTTCCGGTCGCAGACATTGAGGTCATCGAGACGTGGAGGACTAACGGACTGCGCGGCAGCGGCAGCAACGACGTTACCGCGAAAGAGCTGTTCGTGCCGGAGCATCGTCTCCTCAACCTCACGCAGGTGGGTGACGGCAACTCGATGGGCGCCGACAAGTACGGCACAACGACCCTGCGTCTTCCGCTGGCGCAGATCTTCAGCGCCGGGATCCTGGCTGCCCTCGTGGGCTGCTCGCTCGCGGCTATTGACGCCTTTACCGAACGCACGTCGGGCAACGTGGGTGGGCTGTCGGGACTCACGGTGGCGACCCGACCCGAGGTGCAGCTCAAGCTTGGTCGGGCGGCCGCAGACGTCGACGGAGTGCTGGCGACTGTGCGATCGACGTACGCGGAGATGGATGCCGCGGCGACCGCGGGCGAGGTCCTGACGGTGGGGGAGCGTGTCAGGTGGCGGCGCAACATCGCGTGGGCCGCGCAACTGGCGACCGGCGTGCTGACGGGGCTCTACGAGGTCGGTGGTGCGCACTCGCTATACGACGGCGACCCGCTCGAGCAGGTATTCCGCGACGGGATCACGGCCTCGCACCACTTCGCGTTCGGGTGGGATCAGCTCTACGTCGGGTCCGGCAAGGCAATGCTAGGTGAGGAGCCCGGCATCGTTATGATTTAAGGCGGCTCCTCGAAATCACTGGCTGCGGTCGTGCCTCTGAGTCACACCAACGAAGCGCCGGGAGGCGGCGGTCTTGCCACTTTCCCGGCGCCGCGCACGATCTGGAGTCTCTCTGCGATCACCTTCGGGTCGCTGACCGGTTGGCCTTGCCCCCGGTTGGTGGATACGCGGTTATGCGGCTAGTTGAACTTGGCGCGCTAGTTGAGTATTGCAGTTCGAAGTCGATGGGTGTGACGTTCCCGATCTGGGAGTGCCGGCGGCGGTTGTAGCGATCCTCGATCCATGCACCGACCTCACCGGGGGCCAGGCCCGAGGTGCGTTCGATCCGGTGAATGATCGCAAGGCGAAGCTCGTCCCTCGTCGCCAACGAGCGCTGGTTCAGGACGTTCTTCTGCAGGAGCGCGAAGAACGATTCCATCGCATCATTGTCACTTTTGTAGATCTTATTTTTTGTCGCCTACTGCGGCGCTCACGATGATCTGGAGGAACCCTTATGGGTCGCGTTTCGGGCAAGGTTGTAATCGTCACTGGTGGAGCTCGTGGAATTGGAGGTGAGACGGTGCGGCTTCTCGCCGCCGAAGGGGCGAATGTCGTCATCGCTGACCTGCTCGATGTCGAGGGCAAGAAGCTCGCAGATGAACTTGGTGACGCTGTCACCTTCGTTCATCACGATGTCACGGATCGGGAATCCTGGAAGCGGGCTGTAGCCGTCGCCCGAGACAACTTTAGCGGGCTCGATGTGCTCGTAAACAATGCCGGCATTGACAATATGCGAGTCCCTCTCAACGAGGTCTCGCCCGAGGAATGGCAACGCGTTCTCAGCGTGAACGTGACCGGTGTGTTCAACGGCATTCAAGCGGCGATCCCGTTGCTGAGCGAGTCAACCAAGAAGCCGTCGATCGTCAACATCTCGTCGACGGCTGGCCTCAAGGGGTATGCGGAAGCTGCGGCCTACGTGACGTCGAAGTTCGCGGTGCGAGGCCTGACGAAAGCAGCCGCTCTCGACTTCGGCCCACGGGGTGTCCGGGTGAACTCCGTGCATCCGGGGTTTATTGCCACGAGTATGACCGAAGGACTCACAGACGACGACGTGAAGAATAGTCCTCTTGGGCGTCTCGGTACGACATCCGAGATCGCTGCGCTCGTTGTCTTCCTCGCCAGCGACGAGTCCTCCTTCTCCACTGGGGCAGAGTTCGTCGCCGACGGTGGAGAGGTCGTGGGCACAATTCCCTCATGACGGGCGATCTGTTGTCTTAACGAGGAGAGCAGTGAAGTCGAGGACCCGCGGTCTGCCCCCTGCGCTCGACGGTCCCGCGAGGCGGCTCCGACGACATGCAGCCGCGGTCGGCCCCCGAACCCACCATGCCGGATGTCGTAAGTCGGCAAAGTTAAAGCAAGCGGTAAATCCGCACACGAAGGAGTGAATATGAGTCGGACATACGTGGTGACTGGAGCGGCGGCGGGTATCGGCCGCGCGACAGCGGAGCTCATGAAGTCGCGCGGAGGGAAAGTCATCGGCGTCGATTTGGCAGGTTCAGACGTCACTGCAGACTTGTCGACCGAGGCAGGCTGCTCGGCAATGGTCGAGGCAGTTTCTGATCTGTCTGGCGGCACCATCGACGCTGTCGTTGCAATCGCCGGGGTGATGGGCAACACCCCTCTCGTTGCCCGCGTCAACTACTTCGGCGCAATCCGCACGCTCACCGGGCTTCGACCCCTCCTGGCCCGTTCTGCTGCCCCGCGCGCCGCTGCGGTCTCGTCAATGGCGTCACTTCATGAGGTGGATCAGCCGTTGCTCGACGCGCTAGCAGCCGAGGACGAGGAGGGTGCGATCGTGCGCGCAAAGCAGATCGCTTCTCCCGGCCCACTCGACATCCTGACCTACGCTACATCGAAACGCGCGCTTGCCCTCTGGATCCGCCGGAACAGCCCTACGGCAGACTGGGCGGGTGCCGGCATCCCCCTGAACGCGATCGCTCCTGGTGTCATCCGCACCGCCATGACGGCTTCCTTCTTCACGGACGTCGGACGCCACATTCTCGACGACGTCCCGATGCCGCTGAACGGTCCTGCCGATCCGATTGTCGCTGCACGGCTCCTTGCATGGATCACGAGCGAAGAGAATAGCCACGTCACTGGTCAGGTGATCTTTCAGGATGGTGGCAGTGACGCCATCATCCGCGGCGATTCCGTGTGGTGATACACGGCCATTCCTGCGATTGAGCCACCCCGACGGCGGGCCATCGCAGCGGACTATCCTTGTGGGGCTCGTTTAAGATGGGCTAGTCCCGATATCAGTGCGACCTTTCTGGATTTTCGAAAAAATACCACCCTGGGCCTGACGGCGCGAGGGTCTCGGCGAGGAACTCCACAGGCCTCCTCCGGAGCGATGGGCTAACGTGGCCGGCCCGGTTGTACGCCGGTGCCTCGACAAAGGTCGAGACGATGAAGATCCGATTCGATAGGACTGGGTCAATGTCGGCGAGCACCGCACTGCTCGCACGGGCTCCGATGATGAGACAGACGAAGGCGCGGTTTCCCGTACCCTGCAGGTGGTTGTAGATCTCGGCGAAAAGTTTGGCACGAAGCGTAGTCTTCGCCGGTATGGGCCCGGATGGGCGTCACAACTTGCTTGCTCCGCCGCCGCAAGGATCAGTTTCTCAAGTGTCGGCCAACGCAGATACACGCTGCCATTGGATACTCCTACAAGGCGAGCGAGGCGAAATGTCCTCGTCTCGCGGGTCGCCCAGGCGGCCGTTCGTCGCCCGGGCGCCGGTGTGTTCGCCATCGCTTCGCCTCCACCGCGTCGAGAGGGGTCCAATCGGGGCTGGACCGCATCCCCGCAGCACTTCGGAGCCGAGTACGCATCTCAATGGCGAAATCGTTTCGATTGATTTAGAAATGTAGTAGTATCACGGTGAGATACGTCCCCGGCGACGACGCCGTTGGGACGGATCGGCTCGCGCGAAGTGAGGAGGGTCGCAGAGTTCGAGCGACATTGATCCTCCTGGACCCGAGCCCGTCCGTTTTCCTCTGGGGCCTTAAGAGCAAAGGAGCTCATTCATGAAGAAATACCTGGTCGGCGCGATTGCGCTGATGCTGGTGCTGACAGCTTCAGGCTGCACCACCAAAACGACAGTCGACGGGGCCGGGGGGCCGTCGTCCGGGGGTGACTCCGCGGCGGCTAAGACCGCAGCGGCCTTCATCGCGAAAGCGGAGGCCCCGGTCAAAATGGTCAGTCCGGCTGGTCCAAACTTCACTCCGAAGCCAGGCAAGGTCATCGGGGTCTTGTCTTGTGGCGAAGCCTCGGCGCCATGTGCGCGAATCAGCGCTGCCGAGATCAAGGCGATCAAGGCGCTGGGTTACGATTACGTGCTCGCTGACGGCCAGCTCGCCCCGCCTGGCCTCGCTGCGGGCATGATGACCTTGATTGAGCGACGCGTCGACGTGATCATCTCCGACTTTGCATCGGATGCCGTCATTCCGGTGGCTGTGGCTGCGGCCCATGCCGCGGGGATCCCGATCGTATGTGCGAACTGTCAGAACAGCGCACTCCCGCCTGTAGACAATCCGTCGACCGTCAATGTCAACATCGACGCAGACATGCAGGGTCAGCAGATGGGCAACTTTGCACTTGCCAAATCGGGCGGTGCGGTCAAGGCAGTCGCGTTCACGATGACGCCGTTCCCCGCGTTGTCGGTTCGGGCGAAAAAGGCGATCGAGCTCATCAAGGGCTGCGGGGGCTGCGAGGTGCTCAAAGTCGAAGAGATCCCGAGTGTCCCTGAGCAGCAGCAGCGGATTCGCGAGATGGTGGCCGCTGACCTGCAGCGTTACGGGCCCGGTGAGCTCAACTACATCATCATGGCCGCGGACTATCCCGGCATGGGCGCCATTCAGGCCATCCAGGCCGCCGGTCGTGACGATGTCAAGGTCGTTTCATCCGAGTGCGAACTGGAGAACATCGACGTGATCCGTGCTGGCGGCCCGCAGGTCATGTGCGCCAACGGCGCGCTCGAGTGGTCCGGCTGGGCCGCCGTTGACGCTGCGGCGCGAGTACTCGCGGGGCAGAAACCGACCGACGTCGTGATCCCGATTCAGCTGGTCAGTGCGACCGCCAACCTCCCAGGGGCCGGGCAGTTCGCGGCCGGTCCTGACTATCGAGCGGAGTATCTCCGTCAGTGGGGACTCCACTGATCTCAGCGAGCAAGTCCGGTGGGTGCGTCGAGATTCGACTTCGGCGCCCCCACCTTCCATCGCTGGCAAGACTATTGAACAAGACCGGGAGATTGTAATGGAGAACACGCAGCCCGCTCTGGAGGTCCAGGGCATCGTCAAGAGTTTCGGGGCGAATCGCGCGCTTGAAGGTGTCAGTTTTCGAGTCGAGCATGGCAAGATCCACGCTCTGCTCGGAGCGAACGGTGCCGGCAAGTCCACGCTGATCAAGATCCTTTCGGGGATCCACGCTCCGGATCACGGAACAGTGGTCATCGGCCCTGAGGCAGACGCTCGGCCGGGCAAGTTGAGCGTCGTACACCAGGACCTCGGGCTGGTTGATGCCCTCAGCATCCGAGAGAACCTTGCACTGGGCCGCCCGGGGCAGCGGATGGCAGGTTTCTTGCTTGATCATGCCGCGGAGCGTCGTGAGACGGTAGTTCAGCTCCTTCGGGTTGATCTCGATCTCGATCCTGAGCGATCGGTCGGCACGCTCACGTTGGGTGAGAAGACGCTCGTCGCAATCGCGAAGACGTTTGCCGATGAGGCCTCTGTCATCCTGCTCGATGAGGTGACCGCCGCGCTCACCCGAGCAGAGAGCGACTGGCTGCTTCGAGAGGTCCGTCAATACGTGGATCGAGGTGGGGCCGCAGTGCTGGTGTCGCACCGGCTGCACGAGGTCGTAGAGCATTGCGATCGCGTCACATTGCTCAAACAGGGCCGTGTCGCCTTTGACGGAACGACGCCAAGTCTCGGTGAACTTCATGACCTTCTCGTTTCGCAGGGCTCAGAGTATCACCGAGTGGCGAGGCCCCCAGGCCGACCGACGATCCAGCTTTCGGCGGCCGTTGGGGCGGGCGTTGGCCCGATTAATCTAGAGGTCCATGCCGGTGAGGTCGTCGCGCTTGTCGGCCCGCTCTCGTCCGGTCTGTACAGGATCGGACATCTCATCGCCGGTCGGGAGAAGCTCGAATCGGGGACGATTGCAACGGCGAACGCTGACGGCAAGCGTGGCACTGTCGCCTTTGTCCCGGAAGACCGCCGATCGCAGGCTGTTCTCTCCGGGCTTGACGTGCGCAGCAACACGACGGTCGGAGGGCTCGTTTCGGTTTCTCGTCTGGGAGTTGTGAACAACCGTCGTGAGCGCGACGCCGCTTCAGACGCGATCACGAGGCTGAAGGTTCATCCACTTGATCAGCGCTACCCGATTCTTGGACTCAGCGGTGGCAATCAGCAAAAGGTCGTGATGGCGAGGGCGCGGCTCCGTGCGCCTGACGTCTTTGTGATGTGTGAGCCGACTCGAGGTGTCGACGTTGCGACGCGCGTGGCACTCTATGAATTCATTGATGAGGTGAGCGCTGAGGGCGCTGCTGTGATCGTTTTGACGATTGACGCCGACGACGCGCTTGCCGTGGCGGACCGAGTCGCGCTAGTTCGTGACGGACGCATCGCATCCATTCTGGCTCGCGACGAACTTTCGGCCGAGCGACTGCTTGAGGAGGCACTGTGAACGAGAAGGCCGCACTCGTATCAACCGATCCAGCAAAGGAGGCGTCTGTCGCGCGATCCCGCGGATTCCGGGAGTGGATCCCCATCGACGGATATGCGGCAGTCCTTTTCTTCGTCGCGTTCTTCATCGTCGTCGCAGTGCTCGAAGGTCAGTCCTTTGCCTCGTGGACGAACATCTCCCTCGTGCTGGGACAGAATGCATACATCGTGTTCGCAGCACTCGGCGTGACAATCACCTTAATCGCAGGTCAGTTCGACCTCTCTATTGGGCCTGTTCTCGGTTTCTCCGCTCTTCTCGTCGCCGACCTCACGGCAAACCGCGGCGTCTCAACACCGATCGCGATCCTAGTCGTGATCGTCGTCGCGGCCGTCATCGGACTGGTGAACGGGGTCCTCGTCGTCGGCGCGCAGGTGAGCGCCTTCATCACGACCCTCGCGACCGGCGGTGCCGTGAGCGGTGTCGCCTTGATCCTTTCCAACTCCGCGGTTGTGTACTCGGGGGTGTCTCCCGAACTCATCCAACTGGGCGCTGGGCGGGTCCTTGGCATCTCGGTGCTCTTCTGGATCGCGCTCGTCATGGTGGGGACAGCGTGGCTACTGACGCGTCAAACCGTCCAGGGGCGCGAATGGTTTGCGATGGGAGCCAACGCGGAGGGAGCGCGTCTCGCTGGGGTCAGGGTCGGCCGGGGGACTGTGCTTGCATTCGTTGTCGGTGCTGTAATCGCCGGATTTGGCGGCGTTCTGTTGACCGGGCTGCTTGGCTCTGCCTCCCCGTCGACCGGTCCCGGGCTGCTTCTGCCGGCTTTCGCCGCGGCCTTCCTCGGCTCCTCGATTCTGTCGGACGGGCGTTTCACGGTCGTCGGCACCTTCGTCGCGACCTTTCTCGTCGCCATCGCAGGATCTGGGCTCGACTCACTTGGTATTCCTGCGGGAGCGAAGCCGGTATTCACGGCGGTCGTCCTAATCGGCGCGGTTTGGCTCACGACCGCGATCCGTCGTCGTGGGGGAAGCCGGCGGAGGCCCGCGAGAACCTGACCACGCGCTCGGGGTGACGACCACGCGTTACGAAAATGGAAGGACACAAAATGGCTCCAACTGTTTATACCATTGATGCGGTTTCCACAGGAACTGGACGGGACGGGCGCGTCCGTACGACCGACGGACAGCTTGCCTTCGACATGGCGTTGCCAAAGGCAATGGGTGGCTCGGGCGAAGGCGTCAACCCGGAGCAGCTGTTCGCCGCGGGGTATGCCGTCTGTTTCCATTCCGCGATGCTCGCGGTCAACCGGGGCCGAGGGCATGACCTGACACAGTCTGCTGTACGGGCTCGGGTCGCGATCAGTTCTGACGGACAGGGCGGGTACGAGCTCGCGGTCGACCTGCTTGTCGTTCTCCCGGGCCTGGAAAACGAGCAGGCAACCGACCTCGCACAAGCAGCGCACGCGATCTGCCCGTACTCGAAGGCAACCCGCGGAAACATCTCGGTGACCGTCGGCGCAACCGGGTCGATGTCGGCGGCGATGGATGCCGTGCCGTTACTGCACTATTGACGTTCGGGATCATCTGCGATTTCCGGAATGCCCCGCAAGGGCGCGAGCCGTGGCATCGGCGTTATGCGGAGATTCTGGATCGGATCGCGTGGGTGGATTGGGACCCCCATGCGAAAGGGAGGGCCTGAGATCTGGATGGGTCGATGCCAGCCCAACTGGCATGGACCGCGCCGCACGCCCGGCGGACGGCTTTAACTGCATCACTGATGTGGAAGCCGCGCTGTGGGCTGAAGCATGAGAGCGGCATGGTCGCCCATTAGATCAGCGACACATGAACCGCACCTACTTCGCGGTCATCGACGAGGATCCCGAGCGCGCCTACCCGCAAGCCGCACCGCACTTCATGCATCTGCTGAACGAATAACTGGCGTGCGGAGCGTTCAGTTCGATGCCGTCGCTTGAGGATCCGGCAGTCGCCCGGCAACTCTTCGTAGGCTCAGGTGCCATGATCGTGGCGGATGCGAAGGGGGCGATTGCGACAATCCATGCGCCAATCGAAAATGGGGCCACCGACATCCAGTTTTTTCGGTCATGCCAGGGGAGTCAGTCGAGCTCGCCAATGAGCGGCCGCGGTGTGTCGCCGAACAGGTGATCACGTTTGTGAAGCCTTCGCGCAAGCCGAGCGCATTGGTTAGACCCCTGATACCTAAGGATTGAGCGCGACGCGACTCGGGGACGCGACATCACTTGTTTCATGTGTGAGAGTGCCATATACTTCGATGGCAGTAGAAGTTTCGTAACGATGCGAAATGCTCGTTGGAGTCTGTGCACGAATGACCCGTAAAGCGCATCGCAGGCGCATTGCTTCCTGCGAACCAACGATGGAAGGACAAGAATGTCAAAGAGGCGGATGGAATTCGGTCTGTTCATGCCCCCACAGCACCTGCCGAATCAGAGTGCGACGCGGTTGATCCAGCGTGACCTCGAGCTCATTGAGTTTGCCGATCGCCTCGGGTTCGCCGAGGCCTGGATCGGCGAACACCACACGGGTGGGAGCGAAATCATCGGCCCTTCTGATCTCTTCATCGCAGCAGCCGTCGAGCGCACCAAGCGAATCCGGCTCGGCACCGGAGTCGCGACACTGCCATATCACCACCCGCTAGAGATCGCCGAGCGGGCCGCATTCCTCGACCACCTGTCGTTCGGCCGCACGATGCTAGGCGTTGGACCGGGCTCGCTACCCTCCGATGCACACCAGATCGGATTGGATTGGAGCAAGACTCGTTCTCGCATGATCGAGAGCTTCGAGGCGATCAATGAGCTGTTGACGACTGAGGGCACGGTCACCCGCGAAACCGATTGGTTCACCCTGAACGACGCCGCGCTGCAGGTCGGGCCGTACTCGGAGCGCCCGAAGTATGTCTTCACGGCGATGGAATCTCCGTTCGGGCCAACCCTTGCGGGCCGCTACGGAGGAGGCCTTCTCTCCTTAAGCGCCACGTCCGCGAAAGGATATGGCGCACTCGGTCAGCATTGGGAGGTCGTCGAGGCCGAGGCTGCAAAATCGGGCACAACCGTCGATCGCGCCGATTGGCGAATTGTGGTCTTCCTTCACGTCGCGCGGACGAAGGACGAAGCGCTCCGCCAGGTTACACCCGGCCTTGGACGCTGGACTGAGATGCTCGGCAGGTCCTCCGAGCGTGTGCTCGGCTGGCTTCAGCCAGATCCCGACGCCCCACCACGGGTCGGCCCACCGAGCACCGAGGATCTGGTCGGCTTCCTTGAGAGCACAAAGATCTCGGTTTTCGGCACTCCGGAGCAGGCGGTTGAGATGATCCAGGGCATCGTGGAACAGACGGGCGGCTTCGGAAAGGTCTTGCTCCACAGTGGCCATGAATGGGCATCGGTGCGCGACACCTATTCCAGCCTCGAACTAATAGCGGCTGAAGTCATGCCGCACTTCGACGGGAGCTTTGATCACATGCTGAGATCGGAAGAGCGGACTATTGTCACCGTCGAAGAGCGTCGAGCAGAGCAGATTCAATCCGTCCAGAAGGCGTCTGAGACCTACAAGCAGGGACTCCAGCGCACGTAACCGATGACACAGAACCGCCGCGGTTCGAGGCAAAGTTACGCTGAAGCCTTCGACCGTTCGAGCAATTTGCGTTGTTTCCTGAGCACGAGCATGTGGACAGACAGCGTAATTGCAAACCGCGCCAACCCAGGTGATTCACCACGCAACAGGACATGGATTGCGGGCTCGATACTGTACGAGCTATTCGTGATTTGGTGGCGAACGAACGCGCATGCACGCTGCAAACACGGGGCTGTTCTCGAACTCCCGGCGGTGCGCTGGAAACCGTCCAAGAACGCTCGCGCGCTCCTCGGAAGACCGAGGTTGCCGAGCAGACGGCAACAGCAGTCGGAGATCATTTGTCCAGCGGGCGGCGCCCTTCCCTCGATGGATTGCCGACCTCGCACCCGGGTCGGATTCTGGCCACCCCGGTGCCGTGAAAGAGCACCCTGCGAGTACGACACATCTAGTAGTAGGGAATCATGCAAAGACGCTCCTCACTCTCAACGACATTTCCGAAGTCCAATTACGTCGACGTCGACGGTGTTCGCACGCATTATCTCGAAGCAGGGGAGGGGCGCCCGGTGGTGCTGCTGCACGCCGGGGAGTTCGGCGCGGCAGCGGAACTCAGCTGGGAGCACACCATCGTTCCCTTAGCGCAGCAGTATCGAGTGATCGCTCCGGACTGGCTCGGCTTTGGGCGCACTGACAAATTGCACGACTTCGTCTCGGGGCACGAGCGCCGTCTGATTCACATGCGACGGTTCCTCGAGATCATGGGGGTCGGCCCCGCAGCATTCATCGGAAATTCGATGGGCGGCCTCATGATCGCTCGCGCAATCGCGAGGGAGACACCACTGTTCGAGGCAGAAGTGGTCGTTATTGTCTCGGCGGGTGGGTTCTCGCCCGACAACGAGTCACGGCGTGTCCTTCTCGACTACGACTGTACCGAGGATGGTATGAAGCGGATGCTTCGTGTGCTCTTCCATAGTCCGAGATTCGCGGCCGATCCCGAGTATCTCCGTCGCCGCTACGAGCTCAGCGTCATCCCAGGGGCATGGGAGTGTGCTGCTGCCGCCAGGCTCAAGTCGCCGGTCACACCGATTCGCTCGGACTTCGGTGTTCCCGACACAACCGAATGGGAACGGATCCGAGTTCCCGTGCTCCTCATCGCCGGCGCGAATGACCCCCTGAAGAAGCCGGGATACACCAAAACACTTGCCGCACGGATGCCTCACGCACGCGAGATCGTGTACCCCGAATGCAGTCACGCACCCAATATCGAGGTTGCGGAGGAGTTCAACACCGACGTGCTCGCCTTTCTCAATGAGCGATACCCACCCCTTCCAGCCAAGAATGGCAAAGACTTGGTGAAAGATGGAAGGGACGACACCTGATAAGTCTCGATCCGGGTTCGATGTCGTCGCATCCGTTGACAGGTAGGAGAACCGGATGGTGCCAACGGTCAAACTCGAGTGGGGTTCGATGGTTTCGGCGAATCCTTACGGTTCCAGTGACGAGCGGCTCCTCCCAGAGCCGCAGCAGATGCCCAATAGTCTGGAGATTCGCCGTAGAAGCAGACTCGTGACGCATGCAGCGATTCCCGTGCGGGTGCCTCTCGTAGCGTGGTCTAAATTCCTGAGGGGTTCTCGTCGTCGTTGACGTTGGATGGTCATCGCGGGATGACCTGTTGTTTCCGGCAAGAAGCAAAGAAGAGATCCCACGATGACTTCAAGCTGCTTCCGCCGTGGGATCCGGAGTCCAAGGGCATGCTCGAGCGGATGAACAGGTTCTTCCGGCACCGCTTTGTGCCGGGCCGGGATTTTCGCTCACCAGCGGATTTCAATGGCCAGCTGGAGGACTGGCTACCCAAGGCCAATCACCGGTACTCGCGGTCCCGCCAGCCGCCCTGATGAGCTGATTGTCCTGGACCGGGAAAGGATGCGGGAGCTGCCGCCAGTGAGCCCTGACGCGGTGTTCCGCAACGCGGTGCGGCTGCCTGCGGGATTACTACGTGCGAGTCTTCTCCAACCGACTATTCCGTGGACCCTTCGTTCATCCTCAATCCGCAAACTCGCCCACATCCTCTAAGACACCACGGAGCCCACCCACCCCGAGCTAATCCCCACCGCCTGAAACCGAATGCAACCACAACATGAACTGCTCCCCGGAAGCTTGAATTCTGGGACTGTCTGAATGAGACAGTCCCTGAATTCTAGGGGTCGTTGCAACGCCCTTGCTTAGCTGGCTATCAGTAAATCACGTAGACGCTCGGCCGGGGTGTCCCAGTCCAGTGTTTTGCGTGGTCGTGCGTTGAGTTCCTGGGGGGACGTGCTCGAGGTCCTCTGGCCCGTAGGCGTTCAGGTCTGTTCCCTTGGGGAAGTACTGGCACAGCAGCCCGTTGGTGTTCTCGTTGGACCCGCGTTGCCAGGGACTGGCGGGGTCGCAGAAGTAGACGTCCATGTCGGTGGCGATGCTGAATGCCTTGTGTTTGGCCATTTCGGCGCTTTGGTCCCAGGTCAGGGATCCCCGCAGGTGCGCCGGCAGGGTGGACATGGTCTTGATCAGCCCGTCACGGACCGATTCGGCCGTATGGCCACCGGCAGGTGCACCAACATCACGCAGCGAGTGCTGCGTTCGACGAGCGTTGCGATGGCGGAGCGTTGGCCGGCGCCGATGATGAGGTCTCCTTCCTTACGTTTTTGTTGTGGGTGATTTCGGAGCTGTCGCAGTGTTTCGATCACCCTCGGGCGGCGGGCATGGCAGAGATCTCCTTGCCGCTTGGACGGCTCACTGGGAATGGCCGCCCGCTGCCCGCCGATGAC
>NZ_JBFBKR010000037.1:0-16370 GCF_040686575.1 Arthrobacter sp. NPDC080073 | reverse complement strand
GCACTCAACGACGTCCGCGGCTAATACCAGTATAATCCCTAGACTGCCCTGCCCCGGGAGGTCCTGGTGCAAGCCAAGTTGTGGGCGCGCGCCTCGGCGCGCGCCAACAACTGGGCTTCCACGAGGACCTCCAGGGCCTGGGCAGTCTCGGAATTCTCCTGGACTTCGCCGCGGACGTCGTTCAGTCCAAGAACGGTGGTCATGGCCAGCACGGCCTGGAGCGCCTGCCGGGTCCCGGCGTCGTCCCCGGACGCCAGGGCCGTATTTCCGGCGCGGACGGTCTCGTGCAAGGCGCCAAGGGCCTGTGGGACGTTGAGATCGTCATCCATGGCAGCCGCGAAGGCATCCGGCACGGGACTCGACTCGGGGTGGGCGGCGAACTCGCCTCCGAACTTCTTGGAGGCTTTCGCAATAAAACCGTAGATACGCTCCACGGCAGCCGCAGCCTCTTGAAGCGAGGTGGGACGGTAGTCCAGGACGGAGCGATACTGCGCCTGGCCAAGGTAGTACCGGACAACGCGCGGACTTGCGAGCTCGAGCATCTCTCCGGGGCTTACTGTGTTGCCCACGGACTTGGACATCTTTTCGCCCTCATACGTGACCATGCCGTTGTGCAGCCAAAAGTTGGCAAACGCGTCGCCCGCAGCCTGCGATTGTGCCATCTCGTTCTCGTGGTGCGGGAAGCGGAGGTCCAATCCGCCGCCGTGGATGTCGAATTGCTGGCCCAGGTACTTCGTGGCCATGGCGGAGCATTCAAGATGCCAACCCGGCCGGCCGGTTCCCCACGGCGATACCCAGCTCGCCGTCGTCGGCTCCCCGTCTTTGTAGCCCTTCCACAGCGCAAAGTCGCGCGGGTCGCGCTTCCTGTTGCTGAATTGCGGCTCGACGTCGGCGGCTCCCTGCATGTCGTCGATGTTCTGGCGGGTCAGCGAGCCGTACTTGCTCCAGGAGCGGACGTCGAAGTAGACGTCTCCGGAGTTGTCCAGTGCGGGGTAGGCGTGGCCGCGGTCGATGAGCCTTTGAATGAGGGCGTGCATCTCCGGGATGTGGCCGGTGGCGCGAGGCTCGTAGGTGGGGCGGGAAACGCCGAGGACGTCGTAGGCCTGCTCGAATTCCTGCTCGTAGCGGTAGGCCAGGGCCCACCATTCTTCCTCGGCCTTGGCTGTGGGTTCCTCAGCCCAGTCCGGCCCGAAGGACTGGGCCGACTTGGCGAGGATCTTGTCGTCGATGTCGGTGACGTTGCGGACAACGGTGACACGCAGGCCGCGGTATTCAAGCCAACGGGTCAACTGGTCGAAAGCGATCGCGGAACGGACATGTCCCACGTGCGGCATCCCCTGCACCGTGGCACCGCAGTAGTAGACGCTGGCCTTGCCGGCTTCAAGGGGAACGAAGTCGCGGACTTCGGCGGATGCAGTGTCGTAAAAGCGCAGGGTCACCGCTCCAGATTAGCGGATGCGGACCCTCCGGCTTCGTTGCACACCGTCTGTCTCTGTTTAGGCGCCGTCGCTTGGGGGCGCGGCCTGCACGGCGTAGACGAGCGCCGTGGCAACGGCGGAGATGCCCTCGCCACGCCCCGTGAAACCCAGGCCATCGCTCGTGGTTGCCGTGACGCTGACGGAAGCTCCTGCGGCGGCGCTGAGGACACGCTGGGACTCTTCACGCCTGGGCCCGAACTTTGGCCTATTGGCAACGAACTGCACTGCCACGTTGCCGATCTCGAAACCGGCAGCCCGGACAATCCTGGCCGCCTCCCCCAGGAGTTTCACCCCGGACGCACCTGCGAACTCGGGGCGGTCGGTACCGAAATGCGTGCCAAGATCACCAATGCCGCAAGCGGAGAAGAGTGCGTCAGCGGCCGCATGGGCAACGCAATCGCCGTCGGAATGCCCGGAAAGTCCGCGTTCCCCTTCCCAAAACAGCCCGCCGAGCCATAACGGCTGCGGATCGTTCTCGGGTGCGTAGGCGTGCACGTCTACCCCGATGCCCGTGCGCGGCAGAATCATCGCCGGGTTCCCGGAGGCGGTCATCAGCCTTCCACCCAGCGGACTCCGAGCGGCCCTTCCAGCAAGCCCTCGGCAATGATGAGATCCAGCGGCGTGGTGATCTTCAGTGATTGGCTGGCGCCGCGGACTGCGTGGACAGGCACACCGAGGAGCTCGACCAGCATTGCGTCATCGGTGACTGCCGCCGACTGCTTGTCGTCGAACGTCGCGGCCGCCGCGTGGGCGCGCAGCAACGTCTCATAGTCGAATCCCTGCGGAGTCTGCACGGCACGAAGTTGTTCGCGCGGGGCGGTGCCGGTGACGATCTCCGGCGCGATTCCGGCGTCGTATCCGTCGGTTTCCGCAACCATCTTGACGGTATCCACCACCGGAATGGCAGGAATGACCGCCTTGGCGCCCGACGAGAGCGCGGATGCCACGCGGTGGAACACCCGTTCGGGAGTCAGTGCGCGCGCGGCGTCGTGGACCAGCACAGCGCGCGTTCCCTCAAGGAGCGCGCCAAGGGCGGCGCGGACCGAAGCGGCACGGGTGGATCCGCCGTCGACCACTGTGATCAGCGGACCGTCAGCGCCAAGTTCTTGCCGGAATTGCTCGCAAAGCTCGCGCAACGCCAGGTCCCCTGCAGGGACGGCCACGCAGATCTGCCGGGCAACGTCCGCCGTCGCGACCCCGCGAAGTGCATGGGTGAGGATCGTTTCGCCGCCCAGCGGAACTTTTGCCTTGGGCATGCCGTAGCCAAGCCGCTCCCCGGAGCCTGCCGCAACGACGACGACGGCGGTGGCCTCGCGTTGGGATGGTGTAGTCATGCGCCCAAGCCTACGTGGCAAAAGGAAACCCCGGCGGCAGGTTGCCACCGGGGTTCAAATCTGTGAATCTCTGTTAGGAAGCCAGAACTTCGTCGAGAACGCTTGCGGCCTTCTCTTCGTCGGTCTTCTCAGCCAATGCCAGTTCTGAAATCAGAATCTGACGGGCTTTGGCCAGCATTCGCTTTTCACCTGCGGAAAGGCCGCGATCGTGATCACGGCGCCAAAGATCGCGGACGACCTCTGCAACTTTGATGACGTCGCCGGAAGCAAGCTTCTCGAGGTTTGCCTTGTAGCGACGGGACCAGTTGGTGGGCTCTTCAGTGAACTCGGCGCGGAGAACGTCAAATACGTGCTCCAAGCCTTCCTTGCCCACTACGTCGCGAACCCCAACAAGGTCTACGTTTTCTGCTGGAACTTCAATGGTCAGATCACCCTGAGCCACCTTGAGCTTGAGATACATTTTCTCTTCGCCCTTGATAGTGCGCATCTTGATTTCTTCAATTTTTGCTGCACCGTGGTGAGGGTAAACTACTGTCTCGCCGACCTCAAAAACCATGTGGACTTTCCCCTTTCCCGCAGACCAGTTTATCACGCTTAAGGCATACGATTGGCACGGAAAGGGGTCCTGAGCCCTGTAAATACGCGGAAAATGGCCATTTCGGCCCTCCGGCACCCTCTTGACGGGAGGGCACAAAAGTGCATAGGACCCAGCGTTCCGGCTGACCCTACTCCTTCTGGAGGGCCGCCACAATGGTGATCGGAATCCTTGTTCCTGCCAGTTTGCCGATAGGCTATGGCTGAAAAGTGTTCCAATGACTCTTAGAGGAGTACGTGTCGTGCGCATTACTGCGATGAACCGTGTCCAGCGCGGCAAAATGGCGATGGCTGCGGCCGCCATCAGCATCGGTCTCTTGTCCGTGACCGGCTGTGGCTACATCAACCCCCAGCAGACCAACGAGCAGTATTCTCCGTCTGACGGCGTCAGGGAAGACCTCGGTCCGCTTCAGCTGCGCAACATGCTCATCGTCGCCACGGATGCCAACAAGCCAGGACGCGTCATTGGTGCCGTGTTCAACACTTCCTCGAGCGATGCGACCCTCACGATCAGTGGCGCGGGCGGGTCACAGGCGACCATTCCGGTCAAGGCCAAGTCCCAGACCTACCTCAACGAGACCACCGACGCAGCCGTTCTGAGCACGAGCGGCGGGGCCCCGGGTTCCATGGTTTCCGTGACCATCAAGACCGGCTCCGATTCCCGCGCCGTGCAGTTGCCGGTCCTGGACGCTTCCTTGAAGGAATACACGAAGTACCTCCCCACCGTTTCCGCTTCTCCGAGCCCCTCGGCCAGTGGTTCCGCCACCCCAAGCAGCGGGTCCACCTCAAGCAGCAGCGCGACCCCGACGCAGAGCGCCACCGGCCACTAGGCGGCCGGCGCCTGGCGTCGGCTGGCGTCGCTCAAGCTGGCGGCCGGCGTCGCTCCTGCGGGCAACAAGCCGGCTCCACGAAGTCAAAAGGAAGGGCTCCCGCGATGGGAGCCCTTCCTTTTCGTTCTTGTCCTTCCGGGTTGCCCTGCCCGCGCGGGTTCCTACGGCTCGAACTTGTAGCCCAGGCCCCGCACCGTGACGAGGTAGCGGGGAACCGAGGGGTCCGGCTCGATCTTGCTGCGCAAGCGCTTCACGTGGACGTCCAGGGTCTTGGTGTCGCCCACGTAGTCGGAGCCCCAGACGCGGTCGATCAGCTGACCGCGGGTGAGCACCCGGCCCGAATTGCGAAGGAGCATCTCAAGGAGTTCGAATTCCTTGAGCGGAAGCGATACCTGTTCGCCGTTGACACTCACTACATGCCGCTCGATGTCCATGCGCACAGGACCGGCCTGCACAGTGGACGTGATGAGTTCCTCCGGCTCGCCTTGCCGGCGCAGCACAGCACGCACGCGCGCCACGAGTTCCCTGGAGGAGTACGGCTTGGTGACGTAGTCGTCCGCGCCGAGTTCCAGGCCAACCACTTTGTCGATTTCCGAGTCCTTGGCTGTCAGCATGATGACCGGGACGCTGGAACGCTGGCGCAGTTGCCTGCAGACCTCGGTGCCGGGGGTCCCCGGAAGCTGCAAGTCCAGCAGCACGAGGTCGGCCCCGTTGCGGTCGAACTCCACCAAGGCGTCACTGCCGTTGTCCACCACCTGGACATCGAAGCCTTCCTTGCCCAATAGGTAGGACAGGGGGTCGCTGAACGACTCTTCGTCCTCCACGATCAGAATCCTGCTCAAGCGCCAGCTCCTTGTTCTAGGGCGCGCACAGCGCCCGTCGTTTGAATCACGCTTCGAGGCTTCGCCCCGGCGTCGTTGTCGTCCTGGCCTTCCATTTCCGGAAGGCGGATGGTGAAAGTAGAACCTTGGCCTGGCTGGGACCAGACGGTGACCTCGCCGCCGTGGTTGGACACCACGTGTTTGACGATACTCAGGCCCAAGCCTGTTCCGCCGGTCTGCCGGGACCTCGCCGCATCCACGCGGTAGAAGCGTTCGAAGATGCGTTCCTGGTCCTCCGGGCTGAGGCCCTCACCCTGGTCAGTGACTGAAATGGCAACCACGCCCTCTTTGGCGCGGACCCCCACTCCCACACGGGTGTTCTCCGGCGAATACCGAATGGCGTTGTCGATCAGGTTCCGCAAGGCGGTCACCAGCAGGTCCTGGTCCCCGAAAACCATTGTTTCCGAGCGTCCGCCGACGACGATCTTAATGTTCTTGAGCTCGGCCGGGAGCTGCGAACGGTCCACGGCCTCGGCGATCACCGTATTGATGTCCACGGCGTGCCCTTGCTGTGCCACGTTGGCGCCCTGAAGCCGGGACAGCTCGATAATGTCCTGGACCAGCGCGGCGAGCCGTGTCGATTCCTTGTGCATGCGCTTCGCGAAGCGACGCACTGCTTCTTCGTCGTCCGGGCTCGCCTCAAGAGCCTCCGCCAGCAGCGAGATGGCGCCCACCGGCGTCTTGAGTTCGTGCGAAACGTTCGCCACGAAGTCGTTGCGGATCTCTTCGGTGCGGGTGATTTCGGTGCGGTCATCGGCCAGCAGGACGATATATTCCCATCCGAGCATGGCTGCCCGTACCTGCACCACGATGGTTCCCTTACCCAGGGGACCCCGGGGCAACTCGAAAGTCTCTTCCAGGATCACGCCGTCGCGCCGCACCTTTGCGGTCATGTCCAGCAACTGCTTGTGCACCACCGTGTGGCCCCTGACGAGGCCGTATGCGTAGGCCGCGGGACTGGCCCGGACGACGCCGTCGATCGCGTCCACCACGACGAAGGCGCGCCCGACGACGGACAGCACCTCCGCGGCTCCCTCCGGAAGCAGCGGCTCGGTGACGTCCAGGTCCACGATCTTCCGCTGCCGTTCACTGAGCCTGAACGCGAGCACGCCAAAGACGCCGCACGACAGGCCGACTAGGCCTGCGATGACACCGATGAGCACTGGATCCACGGATCTAGCTTATGCGCTCAAAACACTGCAAAATATGGAACGGTCACCAAACGGCCCCGGTTCAGCTAACGTTCACCTAAAGGTGCGCAATCGTTCATTGACCGCTGCCACCCTTACTAGTTGGACCGTAGTTAGTGTGATGATTTTCGCGCCGCCAGAAGGGTGCGGAGGAGATTTCCAAGGAGAGGACGCCACCGTGCGCAAGGTTTTTCAGGAGGAGCTCATCCAGGTCGGTGAGGACCTCATCGAGATCTCAAAACTGGTCACTGACGCGATCCAGAACGCAACCACCGCATTCGAAGGGGCCGACGTCGATCTCGCCCAGGACGTCATTGCCGCCGATGCCCGGATCGACTTCCTGCAGAACGGCCTCGACGAACGGGCCATCGACATCCTGGCCCTCCAGGGCCCCGTGGCAAGCGATCTCCGGATGATTGTCGGCTCCCTGCGGATGAGCGCATCCCTGGAGCGCATGGGTGACCTCGCCCGGCACGTGGCCCAGTTGGCCCGCTTGCGCTACCCGGCCACGGTCATCCCCGAGCAGCTGACGGCAACGTTCAAGGACATGGCCCGCCTGGACCTCGAAATCATCCAGAAGGTCACCCTGCTCCTGGAGTCCCGCGACCTGGAAGTTGCACGGGACATCCTCAAGCTCAACATCCGGGTAGACGATCTGCACCTGAGCGTCTTCAGGGCAATCGCCGATCCCGCGTGGGCCGAGACCGCCGCCACCACTGTGGATGTGGCCCTCGCCAGCCGCTACTTCGAGCGTTTCGCCGACCACGGCGTTTCCGTTGCCCGCAAGGTGACCTACCTGGTCACCGGTGAATGGCAGCCGGAAGGCTTCTAGCCAGTCGTAGGAAACAGAGACGCCGGCCGGCCCACCTCGCGGTGGGCCGGCCGGCGTCGTTTTCTCAAGCTTATTTCTTGCCTTGGGCAGCCACAGCCTTGATCGACTCTGCCGCGGCCTCGGGGTCGAGGTAGGTTCCGCCGGGGTTGAGCGGGTGGAAGTTCTCGTCCAGGTCGTAGACCAACGGGATGCCCGTGGGGATGTTCAGGCCCGTGATGTCTTCGTCGCTGATGCCGTCCAGGTGCTTGACGAGGGCGCGCAGGGAATTGCCGTGGGCCGTGACCAGGACCGTCTTGCCAGCCTTGAGGTCTTCCTTGATGTCGGATTCCCAGAACGGCAGCAGACGCACGAGGACATCCTTGAGGCACTCGGTGCGCGGCAGGGCGTCGCCGAGGCCCGCGTAGCGCACGTCGTTCACCTGGGAGAACTCGCTATCATCGGAAAGGGCGGGCGGCGGGGTGTCGTAGCTGCGACGCCATTCCATGAACTGCGCTTCACCGAACTCGGCGAGGGTCTGGGCTTTGTCCTTGCCCTGCAGCGCGCCGTAGTGGCGCTCGTTGAGGCGCCAGTCACGCTTGACCGGAATCCAGCCGCGGTCGGCCTTGTCCAAGGCGATGTTCGCGGTGTTGATGGCCCGCTTGAGCAGGGACGTGTACAGGATGTCCGGGAGAACGTTGTTCTCGACCAGGAGCTCTCCGCCGCGCGCAGCTTCCTCGCGGCCTTGGTCGTTCAGGTCGACGTCCACCCAGCCGGTGAACAGGTTCTTGGCGTTCCAGTCGCTGTGGCCGTGGCGCAGCAGAATCAGCTTGTAAGTCATGCTTTTCATCCTAAGCGATCAGGCCTTGCCGTTGCCGGGCGTTACGTCGCAACGCGGGGTCACTTAGCGCCGATGTTTGTGCGCCGGATGGGCCGTAAGTGACCCCGCGTTGGAGGATAAAGTGGGACGGTGGTGCAAAAAGCGGAGCGGGTGCAGGGAAGACGCGGCAAACCCGTGGGCAACATCACCAGGGGCACCACCAATCCCAACCGCATGCGCCGGCTGGATCGCTGGCTGGCGGGCCCACAGTCTTGGCGGCTGCGCTCCGCCGTCGACCCCTTGGTAGTCGACCTCGGCTACGGCGCTTCCCCGGCCACCGCCGTCGAGCTCTTCGAAAGGCTCCAGGCAGTCCGCCCCGACGTCCGCGTGTGCGGGATCGAGATCGAACCCGAGCGCGTCAGTACCGCGAAATCCCTGGAAAGGCCCGGGCTCAGCTTCCATGTGGGCGGTTTCGAGGTTCCCGTTCCAGGTAATCCCGTGCTGGTGCGGGCCTTCAACGTGCTGCGGCAATACGAGGAGCCGGATGTCGCGGGGATCTGGGCGCTCGTGCAGTCACGGCTGGCACCGCAGGGATTGTTCATCGACGGCACGTGTGACGAAATCGGCCGCAGGGTGACGTGGGTTGCGTTGGATTCGGGCGGGCCCTTGAGCCTGAGCCTGTCAATGCGTTTCGGCGGCTTCGAACTGCCCTCCGACGTGGCCGAACGGCTGCCGAAGGCACTCATCCACCGCAATGTCCCAGGGGAACGCATTCATGGTTTCCTGAATGCCCTGGACCAGGCCTGGTTGGAGGCCGCACCGCTTGCGTCGTTTGGTAACAAGCAGCGGTGGACGGCCATGTGCCAATCAATGCGCGACGCCGGCTGGCCCCTTCAGGACGGCGCGTCGCGCTGGCGCCTGGGGGAACTTACCGTCGACTGGTCGGCGGTGGCCCCGGAGTAGGGTGCAGGCCGGTCACCAGGGACCGTAGGGCCCCTGGTTGCGGCCGCTGTTGCCTATTTCCTTCACCGCGGGACGAACGTCCGCCAAGTAGACACACGCCGCGGTCACGGCGGCGATGCCAAAGAGGCCAAGGCCACCGCCGTTGCCGAGGACGGAGAGGCCGCCGATTACCGCGGCGACGCCGGTCAGGGCCAGCCAGAAGGTCTTGGTGCGCTTGGATGCGGCTTCGAAGGACGAGGGTTTGTGGCGCAGGCAATCGACCAGTGCCCACAGCTCCAAAGCGAAGGCAACCAGCCCCAGAATGAACCAAATCCCATTCTGGATGTTTGAAATCAAAATTTTTCCGTCCACGCCCTCAAGCCTAGCGGTCTAGAGACTTCAGCGCTTGCTCCAAATCCGCCCAGAGGTCTTCGACGTTCTCGATCCCGACGCTCATCCTGACCAGGTTGTCCGGCACACTGAGCGGCTCGGCGGTATGCCGGCGTCGGCGTTCGATGAGGGATTCGACGCCGCCCAGCGACGTCGCCGGGATCCACAACCGCAATGCGCGAACCAGTTCATCTGCTGCGTCGGCACCGCTGCGGGTTCCGTCTCCGGCCAGCTGGATACACAGGATCGAACCGAAGCCCTTCATCTGGGACTTGGCCCGTTCATGGCCGGGATCGTCCCGTAGACCCGGGAAGCGGATGGATTCGACGCGCGGATGGGTACTGAGCCGCTCGGCCAACGTTGCGGCAGAAGCTTGCGAGCGCTCGATCCGGAGTGCCAGCGTGCGCAGGCCGCGGAGCGCGAGCCAGGCCTCGAAGGGACCTGCGATACCGCCGTGGATGATGCGGTGGTGGAGGAGTTCCGCGCGCAGCCCGGCGTTGGAGGTCACCAAGGCACCGAGTACGACGTCGGAGTGTCCGGCCAGGTATTTCGTCACCGAATGGAGTACGACGTCGGAGCCCAGCGTGAGGGGCTGCTGGACAAGCGGGGTGGAGAAGGTGTTGTCCGTGACGACGATGGCGCCTGCCGCATGGGCGGCTGCGGCCAGCGCCCGGACGTCGGCGATGCCGAGCATCGGGTTGGTGGGGCTTTCAATCCACAGCATGCTGGCAGGCTTGCCATCCGCGGGGGCGAGCTGCGCCTTGACCGCATCGGTGTCCGCGATGTCAACGGTCCGCAGCTCAAGGATGCCCTTGGCCGCGAGTTCGGTGGCCATGACGAGCGATCCTGCGTAGCTGTGCGTTGGCATGACGAGCACCCCGCCAGCCGGCACGAGCGACAACGCGGAGCTGACCGCGGCCAGGCCCGAGGCGTAGAGCAAGCCCGGCAGCTCGGCGCCCTCCAGCTGGGCCAGTGCTTCCTCGAACGGGTCCCAGGTGGGGTTGGCGTAGCGCCCGTAGCCGCGGTCGCCGTCGCTCAATGCTCCCGTGCCGAAATACGTCGAGGACAGAACGATGGGCGGGTTGACGGGCTGGTCATGGCTGCGTTCGGGACGGCCCGCCGCCACCACCACAGTGTCAGGGGACAGATCTGCGGCATGCTCTCGGGAAAGACTCATTGCTCCAGCCTACGGCGCGGGGAACGGGCGCTGGAAAGGTGTTACGGCTGAGTCCCGGCGAGCGGCAGGGCGCGTCCCGCGCAGGTTGGCGAGCGCCGTCGTCGGGCACTGTCAGTGTTCCTCTGTACGCTTAGATCCGTGACTACGCAGCGCCTCAAGCAGGACCAGAGCCCCATGCCGGACCAGCGCCCGGGACTCTTCATCGCCTTCGAGGGCGGAGACGGGGCGGGCAAGTCCACGCAGGCCGCCCGCCTGGCTGAGTCGCTCGAGTCGCTCGGCTTCACCGTGCTTCGCACCCGCGAGCCCGGGGGCACGCCGATCGGCGAGAAGCTGCGTTCCCTCGTGCTGGACCACGGCCACGGCACCATCGATCCCAGGACCGAAGCCCTCATGTTCGCAGCGTCACGGGCCGCCCACGCATGCCAGGTCATCCGACCGGCCTTGGCACAGGGTTCAGTGGTGATCACGGACCGCTACATAGACTCCTCCGTCGCCTACCAAGGCGCTGGCAGGGACCTCGGGACCGTGGACGTCAGGCGGCTCAACGAATGGGCCACCGAAGGACTCGAACCGGACCTGACAGTACTCCTCGACGTCCACCCGGGCGACGGCCGGGACCGCAGGACTGCCGGAGAAGCCGCCGAGGACCGGCTCGAGTCGGAACCGGACGATTTCCACGCCCGCATCCGTGCCGCGTTCCTGGAACTGGCGGAGGCACACCCGGAGACGTACCTCGTGCTACCCGCCAAGGACGACATCGAGGGCCTCGCAGCGCAGATCCTCCGGCGCGTGCAGGACTTGCTCGGGAGCCGCACGTGAGTGTCTGGGACGAGCTCCAGGGCCAGGCGCCCGTCGTCGCCCAATTGCGCGCGGCCGCCCAAGGCGAAGGCCTCACGCACGCGTGGTTGTTCACCGGACCGCCGGGATCCGGCCGCTCCAACGCGGCCAAGGCATTCGCGGCGGCATTGAACTGTGAACAGGACGATGTTGCACTTCGAGGCTGCGGCGAATGTGCGTCGTGCCGGACCATCCTTGGCGAAACCCACTCCGACGTGACCTTTGTCCGCACCGAGAAGGTCACCATCACCATCGAAGAAGCCCGCCAGCTGGTGTCCAAGGCGGGCGACCGGCCGGCGTCGGGCCGTTGGCGCATCATCGTGGTGGAGGACGCGGACCGGATGGCCGAACGCACCACCAACGTACTCCTCAAGGCAATCGAGGAACCCACGCCCCGGACCATCTGGATGCTGTGCGCGCCGTCGCCCGCTGATGTGCTGGTCACTATCCGTTCGCGCTGCCGCCCGGTAAGCCTCCGGATTCCGCCGGCTGCCGACGTCGCCGCCCTGCTGGTGAGGCGCGACGGCGTCGACCCCGCCATCGCGGACCGGGCCGCCCGCGCCGCCCAAAGCCACATCGGAATCGCACGTCGGCTGGCCCGCGACCCGGAGGCCAGGGAGCGCCGGATGGAAACCGTCCGTTTCCCGCTGGGCCTGCGGGGCGTCACTGCGGCGGTGATGATGGCCGAAAAGCTGGTCAAGATCGCGACCGATGAAGCCAACAGCTCCAACGACGAACGTGACGCTGCCGAGAAGGTCGCCCTGCTCGCGAGCCTGGGCGCTCCGGAGTCCGGGACCCTGCCGCCGTCGATGCGCAGCCAGGTGCGGCAGCTTGAAGAAGAGCAGAAGCGGCGTGCCAAGCGCTCCATCACAGATTCCCTCGACCGCACGCTGACCGATCTGTTGTCCTTCTACCGGGACGTCCTGGTCATCCAGTTAGGGAACGCCGTGGAGTTGGTCAACGTTGAGCTTAGGAGTGAACTGGAGGCCTACGCGGCCGGCTCCACGCCTGAAACCACCTTGGCGCGAATGGATGCCATCAATAAGGCGCGCGTGCGGATCACCACGACCAACGTGGCACCGCTGCTGGCCGTTGAGTCCATGGCGAGCAGCCTGATTCAGCAATAGCCGGATAGTTTAGAAGTACAGCACGCTTCCCCAGCCTGAGGAGAAACGCATGACCCCCGCACGACGCCGGCCCGCCGGGTCCAGTTCCAGGACACGGTTCCCCTCACTGCGGCGGGCGGCAACGGCAGTCGCAGCCACGGTCTCCGCCAGCCTCCTGCTGAGCGGCTGCGTGTTCTCGGTACCGGTGCCCAACGATGGCGCCGGCAACGGGTCCGGGGGCGGCAACGTCAGCAGCCCCGACGCGTCCATCGCCGCAGCGGCGCCGGCAGGACTGGAGAGCTTCTACTCCCAAAAGGTTAACTGGACCTCCTGTGAGCAGGGATTCCAATGCGCCAACATCAAAGTGCCGGTTGACTATGCCAAACCCGATGGTGAGAGCATCTCCATCGCGGCGATCCGGCTCCAGAGCCAGGGCGCGAAGAAAGGCTCGCTGCTGGTCAATCCCGGCGGCCCCGGCGCTTCAGGCTATGACTTCGTCAGGGACGCGGCGAAGACGCACTTCACCAGCAAGCTGCGGTCCAGCTTCGACCTGGTGGGCTTCGACCCGCGCGGCGTCAAGCGGTCGGCACCGGTGACGTGCCTCAGCGATGCCGAGCGGGACGCTTCCCGCGAGAAGGTCTACAACTATCACACGGACCAGGGCATCGCCGCGGCACTGGCCGACACGAAGGCGATCAATGCCAAGTGCGTGGAAAAATCCGGGCCCGCACTTCCGCACATTGACACCGTCAGCTCCGCCAAGGACATGGACATCCTCCGCGCAGTGCTCAACGACGCGAAACTCAACTACCTCGGCTTCTCCTATGGAACCTCGCTCGGTGCCACCTATGCGTCCCTGTTCCCGAACAACGTCGGCAAGCTCGCTTTGGATGGCGCAGTGGATCCGTCCCTCAACAACGAAGACCTCACCGCTGGGCAGGCAGAGGCGTTCGAAAAGGAACTCCGCACTTATGTGGCGGATTGCCAGGCAAAGTCCGGATGCCCCATGACCGGCAGCGTCGATAGTGGCGTGCAGCAGATCCAGGACCTGATTGCCGACGTCGAACAGAATCCCAAGCGCGCCAAGGACGGCCGCTTGGTCACCGGGGCGACGTTTGTCAGCGGTATTTTCACCCCGCTCTACGACAACGAATCGTGGCCTGTCCTTACCCAGGCTTTGGTGGCCGCGTTCAAGGGCGACGTGTCGCTCATGCTTCGGATTGCCGACTTTGGCGCGGACAGGGACCCGAACGGCACCTATACGTCAAACACCACGTTCGCTTTCAACGCCATCAACTGCCTTGACTACCCCATGGTGACGGACACCGCCGGGATGCGTTCCGAGGAAGCCCGGCTGAAGCAACTCTCCCCCACCTTCGGCTATTACTTCGCCTACGGCGGCATCAACTGCAAGGACTGGCCCTACAAGCCGGTGCATACGCCCGCTCCCGTCAAGTACACCGGGGCGGCGCCGATCGTGGTTATTGGCACCACCGGGGATCCCGCGACGCCTGTCGCCTGGGCTGGTTCCCTTCGGAAGCAACTCGGCAACGCTTCCCTCGTGACGTGGAAGGGCGAAGGCCACACCGCCTACGGTCGCTCCAACCAATGCGTGTCCGACGCCGTCGACAACTACTTCGTGGATGGAAAGGTGCCTTCGGACGGGACTATGTGCTGACCGCTTTGCGGCCGTTTTTGGCGGGCCGTTTTTGGGGGGACCGTTTTTGGGGGGACACCACTTCTGACCGTTTTTGGAGCCCGGTTGAGCCGATCGCGGGCGGCGAGACGGGGATGTTTGATGCCAGGTGCCCGCAAAGATGGTCATTTGTTGAGGCGTAGCCCTGAATGGTGGGCCCGGATGGCGGCCTGCACTTCCGCGACCATGGCCTCCGGATGATGAACAACGTCCTCGTAGAAGTACCTCAACACAGTGAAGCCGCCGGCAACAGAAGTGTTGTCCCGGCGTCGATCCCTCTTGATGGCCCGGGGTTCGAAATGCGTCTTGCCGCCCAGCTCAACGATCAAAAAGCGCTCGACGACGAAATCGACCTCCCCCACGCCGGGCAGTTCCACGTGCTGCACGAAAGCGATTCCAGCCTGTTGGAAGTGCATGGCCGCCAGTGGTTCAAGCAGGGAATCGGCTCGCCGGCGCACGAGATCCAGGACGTCCCTCGCCCGGCCGTTCCGGTTGCCGGGCAGCTTTCCGCGTAGGAACTCGGTGGCTATGTCGCCACGCGCAACGGCACACTGCACCATGACCAACGCATCAGCAGGCGGCCGGCATCGCAAGGCATGCAACAGCACATCGGCAAGAGCTGCCACCGGCCGGCCCGGCAACGCCGGCAACGAGGCGCTCCGGTGCAGCACTACGCCGTCGCGGGGTAGCCCGTTGCCGCAGACCAAATGGAGCTCGCTGGCGGGATGCAGTTGCCAAAGTCCATAGTGTGGGGCAGCCGAAACGCATGTGAGGACACCTCCGTGCCGAAAGGCTTCGGCGAATTCCGGAGGTGCACCCGCCAAAGCCACGACGCCGCGACACGGAACCACCACTCCGCCCCGCCGTTCCGCAGTTCTGAGCTGCCAGATCCATGGCTCCACGATGCCGGCGTGGAGGGTTGGTGCGGAGCCTCCAATACTCCTATGTGGACAACTTCATCCTTTTTGGCCGCCACAAGTGACCACTATTGCCTGCCTCCCTGCGGCGTAGATGGCGGATTGACGGCTTCCGCGTAGCTGAGATGGGGCCAAAAGTGGTAGGTCGTTGACGGCAAGGCTAGAGCCGTGCGGCGCGGGGCTCCAGCAGCGCGGGAAGGTACTTGACTGAGGGCACGACGGCGGTGGCCCCGGCCGCTCGCAAAGCCGCCTCGGAGTGGAAGCCAGTGAGTACACCCACCACGGCGGAGGCGCCGGAGCGAACGCCGGACAACATATCCGAGCTCGTGTCCCCCACCACCACGACCTCGCGGACATCGTCCAGGTCAAGGGCCAACACTGCCGTGAGAATCATGTCCGGGTAAGGGCGACCGCGGCCGGCGTCGGCGGGGCACAGGCTGAGATCCGCCTTCCCCATCCAGCCCAAGGACTCAAGCACCATGTTCTGGGTGTGCCGGCCGAATCCCGTGGCCAGGCAGACTTTCATGCCGGAGTCCCGCATCCAGTCGATGGTTTCCTCGGCGCCTGGAATAGCCCGGACGCCGCCGTCGGCAATCAGATCGTCGTAGGCGCGTTCGAAGGCCTTGTTGGCGCTCTCAGCCCGTTGAGGTTCTTCGAAAAGGTGGCTGAAAACGGTCAACTTGGAAAAACCCATGGTGTCCCGGGCGTAGCCGAGCATGCTTTCGAAACGGGGCGAACCAGGCTCGACGCCGTTCTCCTGCAGGGCGAGGGACATCGCGCGCTCGGTACGGCCATCGTCGGTAATCGTGGTGCCCACCATGTCCAAGACAGCAAGCCGGAGCCGCTGAGCACGGTGCGCCCCGACGTCGTCCGCGTTGATCCTCTTGCTGCTGTCCATGCTCATGGCGCCCCTTCGCTGGTTGGTGACCGAAATCGTGCGGCCACGTTAGTCCGCCCAGCTTGCCCCCGGTCCGCGACGACGGCCTGAACCCGGCGCGACGAACGGGTGAATTCCGCGACAACGGCGGCACGGGAGCTCCGCCCGGAGCTGTTTTGACCCGGACGAGGTGACTCTATTACAGTTGTATCTTGCGTGATTCAGCCGGTACCCGGACGATAGCGCGGTGCTTCCTTAGCTCAGTCGGTAGAGCGTTTCACTCGTAATGAAAAGGTCATCAGTTCGATTCTGATAGGAAGCTCTGACAGAACCCCGTATTCCCGCTTGTTCAGCGGGAATGCGGGGTTCTTTGGTGGTTTCATGGCTCGGTCGATCCGGGGGTTATAGGACAAAACGTGTGTAAATCCCGGGCGCGTCATGTGCGGCCTGCCCATCCTTTTCGGGTCCAGAGGCCTTCTTCGGCGCTGAGGCC
>NZ_JBFBKR010000036.1:0-16461 GCF_040686575.1 Arthrobacter sp. NPDC080073 | reverse complement strand
GCGTCTTCGCGTCCCTGCATAAGCCCAGTCTTAACCACCCAGCTCACCAGTCCAGCCGACGCGCCCACCGCCCGATTAATTCAGCAGTCTCCTAGTCGCCCAGGCGCAGGCCTGTCTTGGTGTCGAACAGGTGCACGTGGCCCGACTGCGGACGTACCCAGATGGACTCGCCCTTCATCGGAGGACGGCGGCCGTCGACGCGTGCCACGATGTCGTGGCTCTTGCCGTCAAGCGTGGTGTGGCCGTAGACGTAGGCGTCTGCGCCGAGCTCTTCGACGACGTCGACCTCAACCTGGAGGCCTTCGCCAGCGGGTGCGGTCTCGAGGTCTTCAGGGCGGGAACCGAGCGTGACCGTCTTGCCGGTGGCGTCTTCGAGGACGTCGTGCTGGACGGGGTAAACCGTGCCGCCGAACTGGACTCCGCCGTCGACGACGGGCAGTTCCAGCAGGTTCATGGCGGGGGAGCCGATGAAGCCGGCCACGAAGACGTTCTTCGGACGGTCGTACAGGTTGCGCGGGGTGTCCACCTGCTGCAGCAGGCCGTCCTTGAGAACGGCGACGCGGTCACCCATGGTCATGGCCTCGACCTGGTCGTGGGTCACGTAGACCGTGGTGACGCCGAGGCGGCGGGTCAGGGATGCGATCTGGGTGCGCGTCTGGACACGGAGCTTGGCGTCCAGGTTGGAAAGGGGCTCATCCATGAGGAAGACCTGCGGGTTGCGGACGATTGCGCGGCCCATGGCAACGCGCTGGCGCTGACCACCGGACAGTGCCTTCGGCTTGCGGTCCAGGTACTGCTCCAGGTCAAGAAGCTTGGCTGCTTCGCGGACACGCTCAGCGCGCTCTTCCTTGGAGACGCCGGCGATCTTGAGCGCGAAGCCCATGTTGTCCGCAACAGTCATGTGCGGGTACAGAGCGTAGTTCTGGAAGACCATTGCGATGTCGCGGTCCTTCGGCGGGACGTCCGTGACGTCGCGGTCGCCGATCAGAATGCGGCCGGAGTTCACATCCTCGAGGCCTGCGAGCATGCGCAGGGAGGTGGACTTACCGCAACCGGAGGGTCCAACGAGGACCAGGAATTCGCCATCGGCGATGTCGATGTTGAGCTTATCGACGGCGGGCTTATCTGTGCCCGGGTACAGACGCGTAGCGTTATCAAAAGTAACTGTTGCCACAGTTATCAATCCCTTCACCGGCAGGTACGTGCCGGACGATCCGTTGTGAATGGTTCATGTCTATTCAGTTGGACTCCCCGCCCTGGGCTGGGCCCGGGCAAGGGAGACTGAGTGACGCCGCACGGTAGTTGTGCGCCACATCACAACCAAGAGTATGGCAGCAGCCCGGGTTATTCGCGTAAATGTTACGAACGTCACATGTGAGATGAGTCTCCCGAGACTGCGCGGCGACGCTCGCGAAGGACCGCCTCCAGGAGCTCGGCGACGTGGACGGGGGCCTCGACGCGGAACTCGGCCTGGGTGAAATCCAGCCCGACTTTCACCCCGACGTCGCCGGCGCCGAGCCTGGCGATCGCGTCCTCGTCCGTCACGTCGTCGCCGGCGAAAAGGATTCCGGTGGCGGAGGTGGCCTGGCGCAGGAACTCGACGGCCTCGCCCTTGGAGGAATGCACCACGGAGGTCTCGAGAACCCGCTTGCCGTTCTTGAGGTAGACCCCCGGCCGGCCTTCAAGGACCGCCCGAGCGGCCGCGACAGCGTCCTCCGCCACATCATCGGCGGCACGCCGGGTGTGGAGTACGACGCCGGCGGGCTTGTCCTCGAGGACGGTCCCCGGAGCTTCCTGCGAGATTCCGGCCAGGACCTCGCGAACCTCGGCGAGGAGCTCCTTTTGGGCGTCATCGAGCCGAAGCTCCGCCGAGCCGGGGCCCATCCAGGCCTCCGCGCCATGGCTGCCTATCAGCAGCGTTGCCTCTGGAGGGGAGGCGACCGCCCGGAGGCTGTCCAGTGCCCGCCCGGAGATGAGCGCCGTCGTCGTCCTCGGAAGTTTGGCGAGTTCAGCGAAAGCGGCGGCTGAACGCTGGAGCGGGCGCGCGGCGTCGGCATGGTCCACGATCGGGGAGATGGTGCCGTCAAAGTCCATGGCCACCAGAAGGTGGTCGGTGCCCGCGATCCGGTGGACGGCGTCGAGCAGTTCGGGCGGCAGGCTCAGCGGGGGAGTGGCTGCTGTCTCAGGAGTCATCGCGCACCACGATCTCTGCCAGCGCCGAGAGGAAGTCGGCGGACCAATGATCGACGTCGTGGTCGAGGATTTGCTTGCGCATGGACCTCATCCGGCGGCGGGATTCGTTCGGAGGCAGGTGCACGGCCCTCATGATGGTGTTCTTGAGCCCGTCGATGTCGTGCGGATTCATCAGGAGTGCTTGCTTGAGTTGATCGGCCGCGCCAGTGAACTCACTGAGGACCAAGGCGCCCGTGTTGTCGGTCCTGGCTGTGACATATTCCTTGGCCACGAGGTTCATGCCGTCGCGCAACGCCGTCACCAGCATGACGTCGGCCGCAAGGTACAGGGCCACCATCTCCTCGATCGGGTAGCTGTGGTGGAGGTAGCGGACGGCGGTGTTCTGCATCGTGTCGTAGCTGCCGTTGATGTGGCCCACGGTGCCTTCAATTTCCTCACGCAGGAGCCTGTACTGCCGCACGCGCTCGCGGCTCGGGCTCGCCACCTGGATCAGCGTGGCGTCCTCCACGGTGAGCCGGCCTTCCTTGAGGAGTTCCTCGAAGGCCTTCAGGCGGTGGGGGATGCCCTTGGTGTAGTCCAGGCGGTCCACGCCCAGGAGGATCGTTTTCGGGTTGCCGAGGTCCTGGCGGATCTGCCGGGCACGCTCGACGATGTCCGGGCGCGCCGCGAGTTCGCTGATCTGGTCCACGGCGATGGAGATCGGGAAGGCCTGTGCGCGGGCAATATGGGTGATCCGGCCATCCGGTCCCTTGACGTGGATCTGTTGCTGTTTGACGCTTGCGCCAATGAAGCGGCGTGCCGAGCGCATGAAGTTCGCCGCGTCACTTGGACGCTGGAAGCCCACCAGGTCAGCGCCGAGCAGGCCTTCGATGATGGCCTGGCGCCACGGCAATTGGGCGAAGATCTCCGGCGGCGGGAACGGGATGTGGTTGAAGAAACCGATGCGCAGGTCCGGGCGTGCCTGGCGGAGAATGCTCGGCACGAGCTGGAGTTGGTAGTCCTGAACCCAGACAGTGGCTCCGTGGTCCGCGTGCTGGATAACGGCGTCGGCGAACCGCCGGTTGACCCGGCGGTAGCTGTCCCACCATGTTCGGTGGAACTCCGGAGGGGCAATGACGTCGTGGTAGAGCGGCCAGAGGGTGGCGTTGGAGAAGCCTTCGTAATAGAGCTCAACATCGTCCGTGCTGAGGTCCACGGGAATCAGGTCCATGCCGCCGTGGCTGAAGGGCTCCAACGCTTCGTCCGGGGCGCCGTGCCAACCCACCCACGCGCCGTCGGTCTTGGTCATCATCGGCGCGAGGGCAGTGACCAGGCCGCCCGGAGAGCGGCGCCAACCTTCCTCGCCGTCATCCCCGTCATCGCTCGTGTACCGGTCTACTGGAAGGCGGTTGGAGACCACCATGAAATCGTGTTTCCGGGCCCTTGGGGCCTCATTGCCTTCGGGTGCGCCGTCGATTTTTTCGCTTGCCGTTTCTTGCATTGCTGCCCCTTGGAGTTGCTTGTGACTCATCTCCCACCCTACCGGCGGGAATCATCAAGGACACTTGCTCGTTCCTCAGACTGGAGTCGAAGACCCCAGCAAAGCTGCCACTCTTCTCCCGTAAACTGGCCCCGTTGCCATTGCTACAACCAACGCCGTCGATCAATCACGAGGAACTGATGAGCCCCGCAAACGAACCACGCCTGTCCAAGGCAGAGCGCACCGCCCAGGCCCGCGAAAAGGCCCGCGCGATCCGCGAAGCTCAGCTGAAGAAAGACAAGCGCAATAAGTTGCTCATCGGATGGGGCATCGTGGTTGCCGTCGTGGCGATCCTCGCGGTCATTGCCCTCGTGGTCACCCAGAACATTGCCAACAACGCCCCGATCGCCGATCAGGGCCCGACGCCGGCGAACGCCAACGTGCACGGCGGCGTGACGCTCCTGAAGGGCACCGATGTGGCGAAGGTGGCCGCCGGCACCGTTAGCCTGGCGTCCCTGCCGTCAGCCCCGGCCACCGCGCCCGCCACCGTGACCGCTCCCGGCGCCGAGGCGGAAGCTGGAAAACCGGTCAAGGTTGTGGCCTACATCGACTTCATCTGCCCCATTTGCAAGAACTTCGAGACCACGTACAGCCAGCAGCTGACCCAGTTGCGCAACGACGGCAAGATCACCCTGGAGTACCGTCCGTTCGGCTTCCTGGATGCCAGCTCCAGCACCAACTACTCCTCTCGCGCAGCCAACGCCGCCGCGTGCGTGGCGAACACGTCCCCGGATAAGTACTCCGCACTCGTGGACCTGCTGTACGCTCAGCAGCCCGCCGAGGGCAGTGCAGGCATTTCGGACAACGACCTCAAGAAGTTGGCCACCCAGGCGGGATCGGCCAACATCGACTCTTGCATCGACAACAAGACCTACCGGCCGTTCGTCAAGGTGGTCACCCAGGAGGCCAAGAACATCGGGATCTCCGGCACGCCCACGGTCTTCATCGACGGCCAGCAGTGGGACAACAAGTCGGACTTCATGACCGTCCTGAATGCGGCTATCGCAGCAAAGAAGTAGTTCCGGGAATTTGACGGACGCCTGGCGGAAGGCGGCACTCGCTGTATGGCGGGTGCCGCCCCGCCCGGAGTCGAACGACGTCGTACGACGGCGGGGGCGCGGGTCGCCCCGCCCGGCGATGATCGCCCCGACCGGCGCCCTCGGAATTTCCGTGCGTGGGACGTCTTGGGCTACCCTTATCTAGCGCCCGCGCGCGCTAGCTCCGGTTTGCCGGGGCAACCAGCTCCGGTCCGCCGGGGCGCGCCTCCTTAGCTCAGTTGGCCAGAGCACCGCTCTTGTAAAGCGGGGGTCGTCGGTTCGAATCCGACAGGGGGCTCCGATTGCAGTTTGACCTGCGGTTTTAGTATGCCGACATGGGTTTTAAGGGTCCATTCGAACCATAACTCACCATAAACTCACCAGAATCAGCTCCGACGTGAGTCTCCGTCAGGCTACATGCCCACGCCCGAGGGCCTGGGCTCGTCCGGGTTGAAGGCGTAGAGTGCGGCGCGGGTGTCCAAGGCTTCTTTGTATTCTTCGACATAGTGCTTGCGCGTCATCGAAACCTTGGAGAGCCCTGCTTGGTATGCCGCGGCCTCAACGCCCGTGGTCCGGGCGATGATGGTGGCGTTTGATTTGCGGAACGTCTTGAACGTCACCCAGGAGTAGCCGCTGCCGTCGGCTGCTTTCCGCCACGTTTTGCCGACGTTATTCGGATCGCAGACGGTGCCGGTGGACGAAGGGAAGATGAGGTTGAGGGGATTTGTTGCGGCGACGTTGGCCTGACGGCTTTGTCGTTCTCGAAGCTGGGTCGCGAGGAGTCAGGAACCGTGGCCGCGCCGCCAAGCCCCGGGTTGAATCGACCGAGGCACGGAAACTTGGCGCTTACGCACGAGCCGGCGCTCGGAACCGCAGGCAACGCGCTACAACAGCGTCCCGCCGATGTAGACGTTCGTTGTCCCGACGATCTTCCGACATGAACCGAACGCCGATAAGCACCCATTTTTCGGCCTGGCCGGGCTGAAGGGCCAACGGGGCAGCGGCTGCCAATTACTCCCCTCACGTCTTTCAACGTGAGGGGAGCAGGAGAGGCTGGCAGCACGGAACCGGCGGTGATCTTCTTCGTTCAACGTCTCGTAATTGTGTCCTTCAAGTTCTGGGCGGCTCGCGGCCGCGGCAATCGAGTCCTCATCCGGGAGCACGGTGAAGCTTCGTCTGGAGGATGCTCCGTGTCGGCAAACAGGTTGCTCATCTCACCGGTTTCGACCGCAGAAGGAGGCCGGCCCGGTTGCAGGGACGGAGCGGTGGCCGCAGGCCTCTGACGGCCCTAGCCATGCTCATCTGGGAAGGGCCGCTAATGCGTCGTGAGCCGGAACAATTCGAGTAGTTTGCCGCGGACTTCCGCGTAGGATGAATCCCCCAAGGCATTGGCCCAATCGGCCTCTACATCACGCTGGGCGCGCTCAACAGTCTGCATCACTGCAAGGCCCCGGTCGGCCAACCTGACAGTACTGACCATGCCTAACGGCTCGTGTTCCTCGACTACATAGCCCTTTTCGGCCAGCATATGCGTCAGGTTCCAGACGATCTGCTTGGCCATGTGGAGCCGTTCTGTCAGCGCTTCTACGGTGACCCCGTCCGCTTCTATTCGTGACAGAAGGTGCAATTGGGTTTTTGAAAGATCGGAGTACCCGGATGATTCCAATTCGCCGATAATCCTTCCCATCGCGAAGTGGTATGTCGCTGAAAGGAGAGAAGCAATGTTGGGCAGTGTGGTGCCAGCCTCTGAGGTGTGTGGCATGACTTCCTCCAATAAGTCGAAATGGGGGCGGTTTCCAAGTGAAACACCGGATAGGGGCACCGACAAATCGTCATCTGATTGCGTCTTTTGGATCGGGAACGGCGGGTGCCGACGTGGCAGCAGTTCGGCGCCGATCGTTCGCATCAGAGACTACGCCATTAAGCTATTGTCCGGTTGATTGAAGATTCCGTGGTGACGTCCAGATGCCAGGCGAGTGAGCTGTCGATCCGCGTGCTCGCCGCGGCCTGCTCGCTGCTCGTCGCCGCGAGCAATTACTACCCTTAGCCCATCCTTTGCCAGACGGCTTGCAATAGCCTTGCCGAGAGCGCCGCCACCACCGGTGACCGTTGCCACCCTTTGTCTGATTGTCACGTGACTAGGCATCTCTGTGCGATTTCCAATGTGAAACCTTATGCCGATAGAAGCCGGACAACGGCTTCTTGGCGGTGCCCGGTGATGACCCGGCGCAGACCGGTGACTTTGTTTTGCAGGCTGATGCTCGGTACATCTACATAGAACGGCCCCCCGCCGAGGGCACCGAGTTTCTCCGGTGTGCAGACGATCAGGTAGTTTTCTCGCTCGAGCCGTGCCAAGACCATCGCGTCCAACTGCTGGTTCCCGCGTCCCAAGAGGAAGCCCTGCCCGCCGATGGGGGACAGGATGATCTGGAGCCCGTACCCGCGCGTCAGCTCGTGCAGTTGCGCCGCCGCGCAGTCCCTGGCGAGCAGAGCGCCCTCGTGTAGGACGTCCACGCCCAGCAATGTGGAATCAACGCCCAGACCCTGCGCTACCGCCGCGACCGTCGTGCCTGGTCCGAGCAGGCACATGGCGCCTGGATCGATCCGGTCCATGCACTCTCTGGCAATACCGCGGAGCACATCTCGTGGCTCGTCCCGCGAGCCGACCTTACCGCCCTGGAGCAGCTTCTGCGCCCCTAGGACGGTCAGCCGACCGTACAGGGTCGAGGAAATAACGCCCGCCCGTCGGGCCTCCTCGTCAATGTCGACGACTTCGGCCTGACAGGTAGCGGTATTCCCCTGCGTAAACGCGGCAAGAATGGCCGCTGCCGACTCGGGCGAGCGGGCGAAGACGCCCGACTGCATCTTGACCCCGGCCGGAATTCCCAGGACGACGTCACCGGGAGAAACGGCCGCCGCGATGTCGCGGGCGGTGCCGTCCCCGCCCGCGAACACCAGGACATCGAGATCCATCGACGTCATGGCAGCCGCCGCGGTCATCGTGTCGCCGGCCGTGGTGACCGCCCCGCAAACCGTGCGAACCACGGCGGCGGGCGTGTGGCCCGCGCCGTGCACGGCGTCTTCGCCCAGGGCACCCGCGCCGGCAACAATCTCGACGTCGACGCCGAAACGCGCCAGCTCTGCCAGCATCCGGGCGGTGCGCCTCGCAGAGGTAGGAACAGACCCGCGCCGGATTGCCTCCTGCTGAATCTGCGCCCCGTCGCTGCCCTTCAGCCCGGCAGGCCCGCCAAGACCGGCCACGGGATTGACGATCAAACCGATTCTCAGCGGGCGTGCCGTTGACATCACCGGTGGTGGGCCTTGGTCGCCCGCGGACGGATCGGAAGCTCTGCCGAGGCCTCCCACCGCGGTACTGCCGCAAATTCAGCGCCCAAGTATTTGCGTCGGTACGCACGCCAGGACGTAGCCCAGGTGTCTGGGTCCGTTGTGGCATCGACGTCGACTGTGTGAATGCTGCTGCGGTACGGTGCGTCCTGGAGCACGGCCGGATTAGTCCGTGCCTCTTCAGCTGTGTGCCGCAAGGCCTCAATGTACTCGTCGAGTTCCCTTTTGGAATACGACTCGGTCGGTTCCAGGGTCACCGGTTCCGGAACGATGTAGGGGTGGTGGCTCGTCCAGTAGTGCAGCCCGTAGTCGGCCATTCTGGCACCGATCTGGCTCGAGCTGATGCCGGTCTGGTCTGTCAGCTCCTGCCAGCTATACCGGACCTGCTCGACACGGTGTTGGCCGACGGCATACGGTGCGGAAATCCCGTCGATTTTGAGAATTTGCGCCATCAGGTAGTTGTTATTTAGCACCGCTATCTCAGAGACCTGCCGCAGGCCCTCGGGACCGAGCGATCTGATCCAGGCATACGCGCGGATGAGGTTCGGAATGACGCCGTGGAACGGGCGGATGTCTGCCGTAGCGGTCCCGGCGGCCGGGGTCAGGGCATATTCCGACCCGGTGTAGCTAGCGCGGCGCCCCGGGAGAAACGGCGCCAGCTCAGCGGTGGCTCCGATGGCCCCCGCGGCAGGCCCACCACAGGCATGAGGTGTCGAGAACGTCTTGTGCAGGTTGAAATGGCACAGATCGAAGCCGGCTTCACGTGCTCGGGTGATGCCCAGCAGGCCGTTGGCGTTGGCTTGGTCATAGACACAGATGCCGCCGACTGCGTGCACGGCGTCCACATACTCAGTGATCCGGGGATTGAAGATGCCGGTGTCCTCGGGATTGGTGATGAACAAGGCCGCAGTGCGCTCAGAGAGCACAGACTTGAGGGCATCAAGGTCCGGGAAGCCGTTCTCGTCCGGGTACAGGGTGACGACCTTGTAGCCTGCAGTCTTCGCCGTCGCGGCATTGGACGGATGGGAGAAGATAGTAGTAATGATCTCGTCCCGAGTGACCCCATCTTCGCGGCTGTCGTGGAACGCCTGGACGATCTTGACATTGCCGTAAATCGCCGCCGATCCTGATCCCGCCTGAAGGCTGACTGCATCCATGCCGGAGACCTCGGCCAGGTAGCCTTCCAGTTCGGCCAGAATCTGCAATGTTCCCTGAGCAGTGGATTCAGGCTGCAACGGATGCATGTTCACAGACTGAGGCGACCCGGCGAAGCGTTCATTGATCTTGGGGCTGTACTTCATCGTGCAGGTGCCCTGCCCGATATCGACGTTCAGATCGGCGCCCAAGGTTTCCTGAGACAGCCGCAGGTAATGCCGGAGCACTTGGGACTGACCGATTTCAGGCAGGTTCGGTGACTGGTTGCGCCGGAACTGTTGTTCGGGCGAGTTTTCCAGAATTGCGATCCCCGCCGGCGGCACCGCGATCCCCCGGTGGCCTTCGGCGCTCAGCTGGAAGATCAGCGGTTCGCCCCACCGGACCGCGTGGTAGTTGCGCAGCAGCGGCTTGTCCACCGTGAACTGCGGCAGCTGCGTGCACACTTCGACCTGGTCCTGAGCGGATTCGACGAGCTCTGTTTCGATGGTTGTCATTTCAAAATGTCCTTCAGTGCGCATACCAACTGGTCAATATCCGCGGGAGAGTGCAGCTCCGTCACGCAGTAAATGGCTACGCCGTCGAGGTGCTCGGGGGACCCGCCAGTACCGGTGCCAAGGACGTCGAGTGCACTGGCGCCGCCGTAGATGCCGCGTTCCAGCAAGGCCGCATTGACGTCCGATGCACTGCGTCCCTGGTACCTGACCGCGAATTCGCGCCAGTGCGCGCTGCCGCTGTGGAGCACCTCGATGCCGTCAAGCTCGTCCAGCGCGCTCATGGAGTAGCGTGTGCGACTGGCAATGGTGTCACCGAGCTGTGTCATCCCGGCCGGGCCCATCAGCGCGAGGTAGGCCCCGGCCGTGATGCCCCACAAGGCAGCCGCGGTGCCAACCCACTCGATACCTTCCTCACGCATGGCCAGGGAGGTCCGCTCGTAGGCAACGTCGCAGAAGCCGAGTTCGCCGTCCACCCGCGTCGGGGCGAGCCCGAACAGGCGGGACGGGTATTCAAAGACGAAACGCTCGTCGTCGTGGGTGGCGATGAAGCCGCCGGTGGCTCCGCCGTAATGCATGCCGAGGCCCAGGGACTGGATGTCGCCACAGACAATATCCGCGCCCCAGGCTGCCGGTGCCGTCATGAATCCGAGGCTCAGTGGATCAGTGGAGCAGACCAGGAGCGAGCCGTTCGCATGGGCGAGTTCGGCGATCCCGGCGGCTTCCTGTTCGATTACGCCGTAGACATTCGGTGTTTCGAGGAAGACCGCGGCGGTCTGGCTGTCCAGGAGCGCGGCCACATCCTCGGCATAAACGTGTCCCGTATCCGGACGGATGGCCACATACTGGATGTCCAATGCCCCGGCCAGGAAAGTACCGATTTTCTGCCGTTTCCCGGCGGCGATGGTCTGCGCAACAATCACGCGGCTACGGCCGGTGATGCGTCCGGCCATCCGCAGTGCCGTGGCTGCCGCCTGATACCCGTCGTAAGTGGGCACATTGACGACGTCCATCTCCAGCAGTTCGGCCATCAGCGAGGTGTACTCAAAAAGAGCCTGCCATTTGCCATGGTCCTCGTAGGGCTCACCTGCGTAGGCGGTCAGGAATTCGGCACGCCGGTTGATTTCATCGCAGACCGCGGGCACATGGTGCGGGTAGCAGCCCGACCCGAGGAAGGAGATAACATCCGTCGTCGGACGGTTCTTGGCCAGGATCCGCTGCATATGCCGTTCAAGATCCGGTTCCGCAACGAGTGCCGCTGGGAGATTGAGGGGCCGGTCCATGCGCAGTGCAGCGGGAATACTGAAAAACAGTGCTTCGACGGAGTCCACGCCGATGACGTCCAGCATTGCCCGCTTGGTAGCGGGCGCGGAATTGGGGACATAGGGGTGCACGGGGGTTAAACCGTGGTCCATGAATACCTCCTCGGATTGTACGCAGCAGCTGACCGCATTGTTAGGTTTATACGAACCTACGGATATTCGGGAAGGAAGAAGATATCCGTCTTGGACAATTTCCAGGCAGTGTTGTCCCTCGCGTCTACTCCTGAACGCCGGCGCGGGTGGATACAGTGAGCCGTGTGAAGCTGGATTTGATAATCAAGAACGCAAACATCATCACGCTGGACGATCAGCGTCCGAAGGCCCATTCCATGGGCGTATGGAACGAGCAGATCGTCGGCCTCGACGGCGACATAGAGGGTCTGGGTGCCGCCCGCACCATCGACGCCGGCGGGGCGACGGTCACCCCCGGGTTCTACGATGTGCACAACCATATGGCGGCGTTCGGTCAGCAATTGCAGGAGATCGATGCCAGTGGCTTCACTAGCTGCCAGGAACTTTACGACGCCGTCGCTGGCGCTGTCTCCCGGAGCCCGGAGGAGGAATGGATTACGGGCTCCGGCTACGACCAGACGATGCTGGGCGGCCATCCGGAGCGGACCAAACTGGATAATGCCGCACGGGGGCGGAAGGTTGTGTTCATCCACAGGACCAGCCACATGCTCGTGGCCAGTTCACCGGTTTTTGAGGCCGTGGGAGCGATGTTGACCAGCTACCCGGTCGCAGCGGGCGGGTTCATCGAGCGTGATGACGGAGGCCGGCCCACCGGCTTGGTGGCGGAGCAAGCAATGGCGCCCTTCCGCGACCTGCGGAAACCGTTCGGCGAAGCTGCTCTCGTAAGCGCACTAGGGCTGGCTAACGATCGCTACGTCGCCGAGGGCCTGACTTCCGTGACCGAAGCCGGTATCGGTGCCTCCCCGATCGTCGGATCGAGTCCGGTGGAATTCGCCGCCTACCAGAGGGGACACGACAGCGGGCGGATCCGGGTGCGCACCCAGCTGATGGTTGCCATGGAGAATTTCCATTCCCTGGTGGCGGCGCCAACGGACGGCTACAACCTTGGCCTGGACTTGGGGATCCGGACGGGACTGGGCAACGGAAAACTCTCTGTGGGGCCGGTGAAGATCTTCACTGATGGTGCCCTAATGAGCCGTACCGCGTCGATGACGGAGAATTTCTGCGGGCATGATCATGCCGGGATCATGCAGTTCGGCTTTGAAGAGCTGCGCGATCTGGCTGTGCAAGCGCACCGGGGCGGCTGGCAGCTCGCCGTCCATGCTATTGGCGACCATGCAGTAGACATCGCGCTGGATGTCATCGACGCTGCTTCCAGATCGTTGAAGCGCGAGGATCCGCGCCACCGGATTGAGCACGCGTCAGTGGTGCGCCCGGACCAGCTGGAGCGGTTCGTCCGCCTGGGGGTGATCCCCTCACCGCAGGGCCGATTCGTCTACGAAATCGGCGACGGAGTCGCTGAGGTCATAGGGGCTGACCGGCTGCCGTGGACGTACCGCCACAAGTCATTCCTGGATGCAGGCCTGACCGTGCCCGGTAGTTCTGATCGTCCTGTAGTCAAGGGTGCCCCGTTGCTTGCCATGCAGGCAATGGCCGAGAGAATGACTGTGTCCGGGAAGCAATTCTCCAAGCATGAAGCGGTCTCCGCCTTCGAAGCACTGAAAAGCTATACCGTGCATTCTGCGTATGCCTCCCGCGAAGAAGACATCAAGGGCCGGCTAATGCCGCGGTTCTTGGCTGATTTTGTCATCCTCGACCAAGACCCGACGGCCGTGCCGGTCGCCTCGATCGGAAGCACTAATGTCGTGGGTACTTTCGTAGGCGGCAAGGCCGAGTACGATCCGTCCGGTTTGATGGGGTAGCCGGGTCAGCCCGCTTGCCCTTCGGACTGGGCCATCTCCCGGAACTCACACGCGAGCCATAATTCCAGCAGATCCGCCGAATTGTCGAAGTCACGCCCGGTGAGCTCGGCAATTTTAGAAACCCGGGCCCGCATAGTGTGCCGGTGGACGCCCAGCTGCGCAGCAGCAGATTCCACATTGCACGTGTTCTCCAGGAAGGCACTCAGGGCCGGGACCAGTTCCGAGGATCTTTTGGCGTCATGGTCGTCCAGCGGCGCCAGCACAGCGTCGGCGAAGTTCGCCCTTTCGGCCGGATCTCCCAGCATCAGCATGGCCTTGTAACCGGGGCTGTCCGGGAGCGCTATGAAGGGGACCGACCGGCGGCGGGCAAGCGACCGTGCGCGGTTTGCCTGCCGCAGGCTCAGGGCTGCCCGCTCTGGACCCACCACCGTGCCCATCCCTGCCGGCCCGGTATCGGCCTTAGCAATCAGATCCGCCAACAGCGCAGGCACCCCGGGCTCCGGGTCGCACAGGACAAGAACGGACTCAGCTGGTTTCTGCCGGCTAAAAATGTCGCCGCAGTAATCTTTGATACCTGAAATCAGCGCCGTCAGACGGGGCTCGCTGATGCCGTCGGGCATCGAAACGCACTGAACGGTTGAGCATTCAACACCGGCACGGGCTAACCGCACGGTTGCTTCGATTTCGGACAGATCCCCGGCAAGCAGCGCATCCACAGCTCTGTTACGGGCGAGCCGTTGCTGGTGGGTGCTCGAATGACGCAGTTCGAGCAGGACACTGAGGAGCGAAAAGACCATGCTGAGAATCGCTTGGTCGTATGAGGATAGGGGGCCGCGCTTGACGGCGATCATGACGCCCCTCAGCCGGCCCTGGGTTCCCAGCGGCGAGACGATCGTGGAATGGACGCCATCATCAATACTGATCGCCCACCGGAGGCCCTCGAGCATGCGGGTGCCGATTTCGCCGCGCCGAAGTGCGAAATGCTGTTCCGCGTCCGGTCCACTGCTGGCAACGGGACGCAGGGCCGGGTCATAGACGGCGCAAACAAAACTTGTGTTGGAGGCCAGCGCCCATAGGACCGAGGCCACGCCGTCCGATGATGCCGCGGCCTCGCTTAGCTGGCGCTGGGCCAGCAGCGCCCGGCGCAGAGGTTCTGTCTGTTCTTCATTCAGGGCGTCGCTGACCCTGCGCACCACGGACTGCAGCGGAGTATTTTCCGGGACATGGACCAGCTGAAGACCGGATACTGCGGCCGCATCCACGAGATGCTCAGGCAGTTGGCGGTGGGGGAGCGACTTCCCAGTGCTCAGCCCCAGAGCAGCCACTCCGGCGGTGGTAAGCCTGACACAATACTCCACCGTTTTCTTCGCATCGCGGAACAGGTCAAGTCCGGTAGTCAGGAGTAATTCGTGCCCGACCAGCCACGGCGTCGGGTCTTGCAGCTCACTGACGTGGGCCCATCTGACCTCTGGATCCGCCTCACCGGACGAAGAAACCCGGGTCAGGCCAAGGTCGGGGAAAACCACCACAGTTGATAGGCGAAGCACAGTTTCCCGTCTCCAATCTGGCGCCAAGCGCGGGTCTGGCCGACAGACACCGGGCACGCCTATGCGGTCCAAGACAAGCCTGCGGCACCAGCCGAAGAAATTGGCTATCCATGACGGATAGCTACGACTCCCGATTGTACTCAGCGGCCATTCGAGCGAGCGCCGCGGTGTGACATTCTCTTGTGAGATCCGCCACTATCCGCGGGGTCTCGAAGCATACCCAATAGTAGAAGGCCAGTGAGAACAACTATGTCTGTACAAACAAGAACACTCCCAACCATACGAACGTTCTCCCCCTCGCGTGGTCGATAGGCGAGCCTCCCCAGAGAATACAAAACACGCTGCCGCGCCGCCTCGGAACGTTTCGTGGCCCATTGTTTACCACGTAGCTAACGACCGCTGTAGATGTGCCGGCTTCTCGCGCGACCTCATCTTGTGTGACCATGGGCGCATTCGATCATGCCTCTGATGAGCCAGTACGAATCTCGGGCCCTGCCATGCTGACCAACTCACTGTCACCGGGCAATATTTGTTATGAGTTCAAGCCATTAATTGTTTCGGTCTCGTGAACTTTCAGCGGTACGGCGAAGTCAAGTTTTCAGGCTATTGACACCTCGCCAAGTCCGCCTTTAGTCTGGAAATCTAAACGTATAGATGCAAGGGAAACGCTAACCGATCTAACGAGATCTGCTAAACGACATTTGTCGGGCGAATTGTATCTATTCATGAAGTTATCAACGCCAGCACCGATTTGAATTTCAAAATCGTGAGCTGCGTTTAACTCCCATTAGTCATTTAGAGGGAACGCATCGGTGCCGGGGACGTTGCTCGCCGCTACTTTATCCATTGCTGAGCACTTCGGTTTTACCGACTTGACTGGAAGGTTTCATCATTAACTATAATTTTTCGGCTGACCTGATAGGCGCTTCGACCGGGCAGAGCGGCGGAGATGAATACAACCACAGAATGCTCGCCGAGTTGAAGGCAGAGCGGGAGATCAACCGACTGCAAGCCTACTACGGCCAGCTGTGCGATAGGGGATACCCTCCTGAAGAAATCGCTGCTCTGTTTACCGACGCGGGTATTTGGCAAAGTTCCCCGAACGGCCGTCGGCTTCAAGGATCATCCGCGATTGCCTCGTATTTCGGCGGCGCTGACGAGCTCTACCCGTGGGCGCTTCACGTCAACGTCCCACTGGGAGTTGAACTCTCAGACGATGGGCTGTCGGCGCGTGGATCGTGGTATCTGCTGATGCCCTGCGTGGATAACACAACCGGTCATAAGACAGCCGCCTGGCTAGCCGGCAGATATGACAACGAATATGTACGGGAAGAGGGGAAGTGGCTCTTTTCATCTCTTCATGTCAGCTACGGCCTCATGACGCAGCATCTCACCGATTGGGCGGCCAACCGTTTCGCACTCAATACGTGAGTCGTCTAGAGCGAACCCACGCAGCTTTTCGTCGATCGCAAAAAATCGTGCAGTTACCGCAGACCCTAGGCCACTGGGCGGGACACGGTAATACACACCGAAAGGGCAAAACTATGAATATTCGTTCCCGAAGTCACCTGGTGGTGGCGGTTCTAGCCATCGTCTCAACGATAGTTCTAACCGGTTGCCAGCAGGCGAGTTCTGCCAGTGTTGGCGGCAAAGCTGACTCGAGCGCAATCGTGGCTGCGTCGAACTCTCGGGTTCAAGCTGCCATGGCTCCCGTTAAGAAGGGGGCACCTTCGTCGGGTCCTACCGTACAAAAGAACAAATTCATCGTACTCATACCATGTTCAGTCGCATCCGAGGGTTGCGCGCAGCCTGCACGCGGAGCACAGGAAGCCGCAGCCGCCATCGGATGGCGCACACAAATCATGGGACTGCCCCGGCTTTTGTTGACTCGGGGTCTTAGGCCGCTGTGAGCGCGGTCCGGTTGATTGTTTCATATTCGATGGGCGTGAGTTTTCCC
>NZ_JBFBKR010000035.1:0-17444 GCF_040686575.1 Arthrobacter sp. NPDC080073 | reverse complement strand
CTTCAGCACGGCTACGACGACGTACTGAGCATCGAGCTTGAATACCGTTGGCACCCGCAAGACCTCCCCGCACCCGAGGACGGATTCAAGGAATCGGTCGCCGTTCTGCGCTCAATGCTCACTGATCCGGCCAAAGTAAGGAACGCCTGATGAACGCCAACCGCCTCCGCGTCGGCGTTATCGGCGCCGGAAACATCGCCACCATTGCCCAGCTGCCCACCCTCGTGCAACGCGATGACGTTGAACTGGCTGCCTTGGTTTCCCGGCGCGAGGATCCAAGCAGCCTGGTCCGGCGCTGGGGCTTCAACGCTGCGTACAAAACGGTGGAGGACATGCTGGCCGCACAGGAGCTGGATGCGGTTTTCGTCCTGACTCCGCGTTCCGAGCACGCCCACGCCGTCCAGCTATGCCTCAGCCGTGACGTCGACGTGTTCTGCGAGAAGCCCCTGGCTCCGGCAACCGATGAAGCGGAACGACTGGCCGATCTCGCCGACGAGCGGGGACGGATACTGATGGTTGATTTCAACCGCCGCTACGCGCCCGTTTACACGGCCGGCCGGGAAGTCTTTGGCACCAACGGCGCCACTTTCTGCGTCGCCCAGAAGAACCGACCTGGATCGGAATACCGCGCGACATTCGAGAACGCCATTCACATGGTCGATCTGCTCCGCTGGTACTGCGGCGGGGAACCCGTGGATGTCGCCGCGCATGCAGCTGGCAATGACCAGTGGGAAGAAGACGGGGTCGCGGCCGTCATCCGCTTCAGCACGGGCAACACCGGAGTGCTGATGGCAGCTCGAACCGCCGGTGCCTGGAATGAAAAACTCGACGCCTACGGCGACGGGAAGACCGTCGAGGTCAGGGCACCGGAGACGGTGTCGACCACTGTCAAGGGAGTCACCACATCCCGGGAACTCAGCGCCGAGGCGTTTGGCTGGGCCACTGCGACAGACACTCTGGGCTTTTCTGCCGCCGTTCACCATTTCCTCGACCGGGTCGCCGACCGGGCCCAGCCGCTGACCTCAGGCCGCGAGGCCGTTCACACCCAGCGGCTCCTCGATCGGATTCTCGCCGCCTCCAGCCTGCCGACCGAAGAACAAGAAGGCCGGGAATGGGCCAGCCACGCGGTCAACGGAAGCTGACCAAGCCTGCGGCGCCGCCCTTCCCCGGCTTCGGTGCTTGGCCTGAGGACCGCGGAAACCTGGCTTGAAACACTGTAAATGGGGAGGTACACCGACACCTTCATTTGGGGTCCGTCAGACTAGGCAGCAAACGGAGGAGCGTACCTGCAACCGCCGCACGTCCGGCTCACGCGTTTGACCGCGTCCTGCTGGGCGCGTTCACCCCTCTGACCGCTTCTGTCGCCAGCCCAGAAAGCGCCGAGTTCTGGTTAGGAGGACCCCCACGGTCAATTCGCCAAACACTTCCGAGCCAGGAAAATCGCGGATGTACTCGCTCAGAGCGTTGGCTTCAAGACTAAGGACGTGGTCGCCTCGTGCATCCTCCAAAACATCAACTACGTGCGACCGTCAATTGAACAACCACAACGAAGGAACTGAGCATGAAGCGAGCAACTCACACTCTGACCCCGGGGGAACTGGGCAGCGGCCAACCCCAGAGCGGCGCGAACCGATGAGCCTCAAAGACCAGATGGTCCTGGTAACCGGATCGAGCGGGGGAATTGGCGATGCAGCTGTCAGCGCATTCACAGCTGCCGGCGCCACTGTCATTGGCGCTGATCGATCTCCTAAAGAGGACCAGGCCTTACAGGCCTTCTACCCCCTCGACATCACCTCGGAACAACAGTGCCGAACGGTAGTGCAGGACATCGCGGCCCAATACGGTCGGGTCGATGTCCTCGTCCATGCAGCAGGAGTGCTCGGCACCACCGCCGACATCATGGAGACAACAACGGCCGAGTTCGACTCCATTCTAAAGATCAATGCCACAGCGACGTTCACTATGGTGCGGGAGACAGCCAAATCAATGCTTGAATCCGGCACTGCTGGAGCCATCGTGGTCTTGTCGTCAGTCGCGGCCAAGGAATCACGACTGAACTACCTGCCGTACAACGCCAGCAAGCTGGCAGTACTGCACATCATGTGGTCATTTGCCGAATTGCTTGGACCTAAGGGCATCTCCGTCAACGCCATTGCACCCGGTCCAGTGAATACGCCCATGTGGGCGCAATTTGCCAGAGATTCCGGCCCGGACGCGGCCGCCAACCGCGCCAAACGGGCTGCGCAACTGCCGATGCGCAGGTTTGCTGAACCTGACGAAGTCGCCCGCGCCATCCTTTTCCTTGCTGATCCGGAGAACCGCTACATCACCGGAGTGTCCCTCGACGTGGCAGGCGGAGCACACCTGGGAATCGGAACCTGAACCACCTATCCGCGGCTTTACAAACACTGGGCCTCAACCCCTGCCTGATCGGTACGATTCCTTAGTCCGTCGTCGTCGACGATGAAATCAGCCACTCATCTCCGTCACCTTCCTCCCCGAGAAAGTTCTGCGTCATGCCCGAAATCCTTGCTGGTTCCGTCACTATCCACTACGAGCTGAGCGGCGCGCCCGATGGCGTTCCGCTCGTTCTAATCCACGGAGTTGGCGCTCCCATGACCGCCTGGTATCCGAGTTTCCTCGATCTGCTCCGCCAATCAGGATTCCTACTCGTCACGTTCGACAACCGTGATGCTGGCCTATCCAGCAAGCTCGACGACGCCTACTCGCTCGTGGACATGTCGCTCGATGTTTTAGCCCTGCTTGATCAGCTAGGCATAGAGCGTGCTCACCTTATCGGCCAGTCGATGGGCGGCATGATTGCGCAAGAGCTCGCCATCAGCCATCCGGACCGGGTGCTAAGCCTGTGCTCGCTCAACTCCGCACCGAACCCCGAACACCTCGTCAACCCCTCACCGGCGGATGCGTCTACCGCCACGCCGCCGGCTTCCAGCCGCGAAGCGGCGATAGAGGAACACATCGCCCAAGAACGAATCTTGGGGCTCGACGGCTTCAACGAGCAGTGGCTCGCCGAATTCGCTGCCAACAACCTCGACCGCAGCTACTCGCCCGACGGTGTGCAGCGACAGATGCAAGCGCTGATGTCTGCTCCAGACCGAACTGAAGGCTTGCGATCCGTTACCGTGCCGGCAGCTGTCATTCACGGCCGCGACGACCGAGACATCTCCTTCACGGGCGGAATCGCCACGGCGCTCGCTCTGCCAAACGCCGAACTGCACGTCTTCAGCAACCTGGGACACCAGATCGCGCCGCGCTACTGGACGGACTTCGCGGCCATCATCGCCCGAACCGTTCAGCGCGGGGAGCTGGCGGCGGCACCGGCATCGGGGACCATCGACTAATCGGCCGGACTCTCAGACGCCTAGATGAGTAAGTCTTATTGCCTGGAACGGTGGGGTTCCTTTAAAGTAGGGCGGAGAGTGTTAAACCTGTGATCTCTCAAGACATCGGTGACAGTTCTGCCTCACGACTTCAGTGACATTTGATGTCTCAGCACATCGGTGACGGTTCACCGTTCATGCGCTACCTGCCGAATCGGGTGAGGGACTTACTGATCCCGAGGTATCCGGTGCCTTCTGATGGCCACGCGTATTCCGCGATGATCTCGCCTTCGGTATTGGCGAACATGACACCTTCCTGATCCCAGGCAGCAACGACGTCTCGTCCGCCCATCCGCATGGTCAAGGAGAACAGGGTTCTGCCAATATTAACGACGCCGTAGGAATTGACCCGGAGCTTCTGGTTACCGGTGGGTGCCGGGTGAGAAATGCTGCCGGTGATTTTCTCGATCGGTTTCGAGACCGGTTTCCGTTTGCAGACCGTTGGTGGTGCTGCGGTCCGGCACTTCCGTTCCGGCATCCACCACCGGTTCGACTAGGCCCGGATCCACCGGCGCGGATGCGTTGGCTTCATGAAGAACCGCAATTGGGTGCGGCCTGGGTGCATCGGCGACGGCCGTGGCGTCCCATGACTGCCGTGGAGTGCGCCCGGGCAGTCCCTGGTGCGGGCGTTCGGTGTTGTAGATCAGGTCAAACCGGTCGACCATCTCCTGCACAGATGCGCTTTTTGGAGACAAGTAACTAGGTGGCGGCCTGCGGCAGGCAGAGGAGCGGCGATCGTGCATCAGATGCAATAATCACGATTCTACTTTACATAAGATCCGTTATCAGCGTTCAAACAACGGGAGTAGAAGTAGCTGCGAGAACTCCCGTCCGTCAACGAATCCGATGTTTCCGCAGGTCAGGACGCATTTGGCTGGACTCGCTAGTCTCGGGCGCTAATGCGAGTTTGCCCTCCGATCGCTTGTGGCTGTAGGTTTCCTGCATCTAATGCATGTTTCCATGGTTTAGGGGTCGTTGTGAGTGGTGCTGTTCCGGGTTTCGTCCCGCGGATGCTGGTGGAGCCGGACATTGGGCTGTTCAGGGCTGATGAACGGGTCTTCACTGCCATGCTCGACGGCTGGCGGGCGCAGATGCTGGCACGCGGCCTCACGACAGAGACCATCAAGCAGCGCTGCCAGCTGCTGGAGCGTTTTCAGCGCTTTACGGGTGAATTTCCGTGGCAATGGCGCCCCGCCGACATCGATGATTTCCTAGGAGATCTGCGCTCGGGCGAGAAGCCGATCAGCCTGAAAACATTGCGCTCGTACAGCAACGCCGTGGCGATGTTCTGTTCATTCCTGACGCATCCTGGCTATGGCTGGGGCGAGTTCTGCGAACGGACCTTCGGTGATATTCCGAGCCAGATCTGCTTCCAGTGGAACATGCCACGGCACACCACCGATGATGCCGTCCCGGCGAAGAAGCGCTCGTTCACCAAGGCGGAACTGCAACGGCTTTTCGACTACCTCGATGACCTTGTCGACCATGAATACGCCGCCGGCAGCAAACGCTGGCTACCCCTGTTCCGGGACTCGGTGGCGTTCAAGGTCTGCTACGCCTACGGGCTTCGCCGACGCGAAATGACCATGCTGGATCTGGAAGATTTCGGTCCGAACCCGCACGTCAGCGACTACGGCCGGTTCGGAGCAGTCCAGGTCCGATTCGCTAAAGGCACGGCAGGCTCAGGACCCAGAAGACGCACAGTGTTGACCGTGCCGGAGTTCGACTGGGTCGTGGAGCAGCTCAAGACCTGGACAACCGGCGGCATGCGGCAACAGTTCCCGACCGCTGAACGGTCCTCGGCGCTGTGGCCGAGTGAGCGTGGCGCCCGAATGTCCCTGGGCTCTTTCGGCGATGCCTTCGCTGCTGCCCGGGATGCGGTTGGCCTGCCCCAGGAACTGGGCCTGCATTGCCTCAGGCATTCCTACGTGACCCACCTGATCGAAGCCGGTTACGACGCGGCCTTCGTGCAGACGCAGGTCGGCCACTCCTACGCCTCGACGACCGGGCTCTACACCTCGGTATCGTCGGACTTCAAGCAGAAAACCGTGCAGCAGATGATTGCACGCCGCATCGCGAACTTGGAGGACCCAGATGCCTGAACAGCGCCGGATCGGCTACCGCTGGAACCTGCGAGCCCTGATGGCCAAGCAGAACCTCTGGAAAACCACCGAACTGATGCCGCTCCTGAAATCCCGTGGCATCAACCTCTCCGAAAGCCAGGTCTACAGGCTGGTCACCTCCACGCCGGAGCGCATTCCAGCCAGGACATTCGCCGCGCTCTGCGACATCCTGAACTGCACACCAAACGACTTGTTTGAGCCTTTCGTTGAGATGCGCGCCGCAGCGACAGCGAACGCCCCCAAGCGCAGTGAAGACCTCGGCATCCAACCAGGCAACCCGATCGCACGACGCGTCCGGCTCGTCGCTCCCGAAGACGGTGAGTAGGCCACGCAAAGCAGAGGACCCCACCCGCTGGCCGGTCCCCTGCGGCCGCTGCGGCCAGCACCACCAAACCGTCGCGCGCTGGCCCGACGGCGGAGTCTGCGGCTACTGCTACCAGCAGGCAAAACGCACCCGAGGAGTCTGCGAATGCGGCCACGAAGGCGTCCTGCCCGGAATCATCGACGAGCAGCCGGCATGCCGTAACTGCTCAGGCGTTCGGCTCAATATCGACTGCCAGAGCTGCGGCGCCGAAGACGAACTCTATACCGGTGCACGGTGCTGGACCTGCGTCCTGGGCGACATCGTAGACAACCTGCTAACCAACCCGGCCACGGGAATCATGGCCGCGGAACTGATCCCGCTGGCAGCGGCCCTGAAGTCGATGAAACGGGCCAACAGCGGCATGACCTGGATCCGGCAAAAGCACGTCACGGCCTTCCTCCGAAACCTCGCGACCGCACCCACAATCAGCCATGACACCTTCGATGAACTCCCCGACTCACGCACCCGCGAATACGTCCGAGGGCTCCTGATCGAACACAGGGTGCTCCCCCAACGAAATGCTTTCCTGACGCGCTACGACAGCTGGGCCGCCCAAGCCATGAACCGCGTCAGCGACCCACAGAACCTTGACGTGATCCGCCGCTACATCCGCTGGCATCACCAACGGCGCATGAACCTCATGGACGAAGTTACGCGCGGCACTTTTCTTCGTGCCAATCAGGAAGTCACCGTCGCCATCGACTTCCTGAACTGGCTTACCAGTCATCGCGTCACGCTGCCGGAACTGCAGCAGTCCCACCTTGACGTCTGGCAAGCCGAAGGACCCACGACCAGGCGCATCGCTGAGCGCTTCCTCAAATGGGCTATCAAAACCAAAGCCGTCCCAGCCGGGCTCACCATCATTCCGCACCGCCGCGGCACCAGCCCACGACTCCCAAAGGCCGGACAAGACCAAGCACTCCAAAAAGTCATCCACACCGATGAACTGGAGACCCGCGACCGCGCCGCGGCTATCCTGATCCTCGTCTTCGGACAACAGGCAGAGAACATCGCACGCCTAACCTGGGACGACGTCAGCGTCACCGACGAACTGGTCACCATTCAACTGGGGACTTTCCAGATCGCATTGCCAGATCCCCTTGCGCAGCCATGGCGGGAACTCGTCGCAAACCCGGGCCACGAACTGACTGCCGCGCACCCCAACACCAAGTGGGTATTCCGCGGAGCATCACCCGGACGCCACATCAACCCAGGGCACCTCACAACCCGCCTCAGCAAACTCTTCAGCACCCGCGCCGCACGCCTGGGAACACTCCACGAACTCACCAAACTCGCACCAGTGGCCATCATCGCCGAAACCCTCGGCTACTCCCCCACAACCATCGAACGCCACGCCACAGACTCAGCCGCCGCCTACGCGCAATACATTGCCGCCCGAGCGGAGATCGGCCGTTAAGTCAGTGAAATGCCGTTAATCGGTGTTCCCGGTGGAAGGTCTCGAACCTGGCTGTGAATTTGACCCGTGAGGTTGAGGGCAACGACAAAGTCGCTCACTTCAACGTTGCTCAGTTCGGTCGCACCGCCGAGAACCGGCGGGATTTCGAACCCGTAAACCTCGGAGGCACCTGGCTTCAACCCCGCTTCGTCAGCAGCTTTCGCCAGTCCGATCATGAGGTACTGATCCTGGCCAGCCCGAGTATTCAAGGAGTCCGAGAATTCCTGCTCTGTGGACCAGCCATGATTCAACTCGCCGCCAACTACGTCAAGAAACCAGAAGCCATCGGCGCTTTGAAAGAAAACATCCCCAAAGGGTGATGTGAACAACGGCTGTTTCCCAGCTAGGTCCAGAAATGCCCAAGACTCGAGTGCGGCAACGTAGGCACCAGCGGGAAAGCGTCGGATTGGTTCCATGCTCTGACAGTACTTGAAGCGGCGCCTGTTCACCGCGTCCACCATACGCACGATTAGCCCATCCGGAGAGGAGACGAAAGGTTCAGAACGAGGGGCCACTCCCGGCTCATGAATACCCGCGCATGCCAGTTGAGTGGGACGAGTAGAAGTAGATGAGATAACTCGTCCAAACCTGTCACGAAATGTTTTCCCACGTCAGCTTCGGGTGTGCTGAGGGTGTCGTCGAGTAACGGCCAGCGGCTCGGCCGCGTCATTGCGCGTCGTAACGGCGTAGTCTCTCATTAAATGAGAGATTCTTGCGTAGAGTTTGGCTTGTGACTATCGAACCCGGGCGGATTCCTGCCTTTCTGAACACTGAGAACATTGGGCTGATGCGGGCCGAGGACCGGGTTTTCGAGGCGATGCTTGATGGATGGCGGGCGCAGATGCTAGCACGCGGGCTCTCGACCGCGTATATCAAGAGTTCCTGCAGTGTCGTTGAGCGGTTCCAGGACCACGCAAACGAGTATCCGTGGACGTGGTCGGCGCACCACGTGGACGAGTTCTTCGCGGACAGGCGCAGTTCAGAGAATGGCTTGGCGTTGTCCACGCTCAGGTCCAACGCGGGAGCGATCAAGGCGTTCTGCGCGTACTTGACCGACGGACGTTATGAGTGGGCAGCTTTTTGCGAACAAGTGTTCGCCGATATCCCGGTGCAGGTCGTGTTCGAGTGGAACTCACCCCGGCACACCACCGACGAAGCGATGCCGCCGCGCCGTAGGGCCCTCACCCGGGCAGAGCTTCAAACGTTCTTCGACGTCGCTGACGACGTGGTCGATATGGAGTTTGCCAAACGTTCCAAGCGTTGGTTGCCGGCCTTGAGGGATTCGACGGCGTTCAAAGTTGCCTACGCTTACGGGCTGCGCAGGCGGGAACTGACAATCTTGAGTACGTCGATTTCGGCCCCAATCCCCAGGTCGAACAGTTCGGCCGGTTCGGCGCACTCCAGGTGCGGTGGGCCAAAGGAACAAAAGGCTCAGGCCCTCGGGGTCGGACCGTGCTGACCGTCTCCGAGTTCGATTGGGTCGTCGGTCAGTTGGAGTACTGGCTCTCCCCCGATGGCCGCAAACGCTTCGCCACCCGGGACCGTTCAGCCAGCATGTGGCCCTGGGAGCGCTCCGGTTCCACTGTTTACCGCAACTTCGACCGGGCATTCCAACGCATCAGGAAAACCGCTAGATTGCCGGACGAGTTGTCCCTGCACACCCTGCGGCATTCCTACGTCACCCACCTGATCGAGGCCGGCTACGATCCGTTGTTTATCCAGCAGGTCGGTCACAGCTACTCATCGACCACAGCCCTCTATACTTCCGTGTCGGCGGACTTCAAATAGAAGACCATCCAGAAGATGATCGCTCAGCGGCTAAGCGGCAGCGGTACTGACGAAGGGAACGGCCCATGGCTGAACAGCGACGGATCGGCTACCGATGGAACCTTCGGCAGATGATGGCCCAACGGAACCTCTGGAAAACCACCGAACTTCTCCCCCTCCTCAAAGCCCGCGGCATCAACCTCTCCAACGCCCAGGTCCACCGGCTCGTCACAGGAACCCCGGAACGCATTCCTGCCCAGACGTTCGCGGCGCTCTGCGACATCCTTGAATGCACGCCCAACGACCTGTTCGAACCCTACGTCCAGATGCGTGCAGCGAAGACCGCCAACGCCCCCAAACGGCCAGAAGACCTGGGAATCCAGCCAGGGGCCCCGGTCGCACGCCGGATCAGGGTCCTGCCACCGGACGAGGATGCCTAGACCCCGGAAACCCAGCGACCCCGCGAAATGGCCCGAACCCTGCGGACGCTGCTCAGAAAACCACCAATCGTCGTTCGCTGGCCCGACAACGGAGTCTGCGGCTACTGCTACCAGCAAGCCAAACGAACCCGGGGCACCTGCGCCTGCGGCCACGAAGGTATCCTGCCCGGCCGGGTAGACATGCTCCCGGCCTGCTGCAAATGCTCCGGCGTCAAACTCAACATCGACTGCATTGGCTGCGGCAACGAAGACGAAATCCACTCAGGAAACCGCTGCTGGGCATGCGTCCTCGCAGCAACAGTCGACCGGCTCCTCACACCAGAAGAAAAGGATCCCTCCCCCGAACTCCAAGCCATCGCCACAGCACTGAAATCCATGAAACGAGCCAACAGCGGGCTCACGTGGATCCAACAGCCTCACGTCACCGGCTTCCTCCGGGAACTGGCAGCATCCCCCGACATCAGCCACGCCGGCCTCGACCAGCTGCCCGCATCGGCAACCCGTGAATACGTCCGTGGTCTGCTCGTTGAGCACCACGTCCTGCCGCGCCGCGACGAGCTCTTTACACGATTCAGCAGCTGGCCGGGCAAGCGATCGACCGGGTCACGACCCAGAACCATCGCGACATCATTCGCCGCTACATCCGCTGGCACTACCAACGCCGCATGAACCAAATGGACGAAGTCACCCAAGGCGCCTTCCTCAGAGCCAAACAATCAGTCACCGTCGCCATCGAAATGCTCGACTGGCTTACCGAACACGACACCGAACTCACAGCCACCACCCAAGCCCACCTGGACCGCTGGCAGTCAAAACCAACCTCATCGACACCTCCCTGAAGCTGCAACCCCACCGCCGCGGCACCAGCCCCCGACTTGACGCGGCCAAGCAACAAGAAATCGTCCAAAACCTCATCCACACAACCACAATGAGCCCACGAGACCGTGCGGCCGCGATCCTCGTCCTGGTCTTCGGCCAGCAGATCTCGGACGTCGTCAAACTCACCTGGGACCATGTCCAGGTCACCGACGAGGACGTCACCATCACCCTAGGAACCGTCGAGATTGCCCTCACAAACCCGCTCGATGAACCCTGGCGCGAGTTGGCTGCCACCCCGACACATGATCAGACAGCCGCGCACCCCAACAGCAACTGGGTTTTCCGCGGCGGCTCACCCGGAAAACATCTCCGGGCCGCCAGCCTCACTGAACGGCTCAGGACGGCCTTCAGCAGCCGAGCGGCCAGGCTCGGAACACTCCACGAACTCACCAAAGTCGCCCCCGTTGCCATCATCGCCGACGCCCTCGGATACTCCCCACCACCATCGAACGCCACGCCATCGACTCATCAGCCAACTACGCCCAATACATCGAGTCTGTAGCTAGGGCTCAGAGTCAGAAAGGCCCGTCAGCAGAACAATGAACACCGAAGACAGCCCTCAACAAAGAAGCGCCCCCATCGCGGCAATCAATCAAATGTGGGGTGGCAGCCTTACCCACTTTGCGCTGGATCCCGTCACTCAACGTGGCGAACTCCGGATCCGCGTCCTAGACACGAACGTGACCGAAGACTACCTCGTGACCTGCAGTGACGTTGCTGAATGCCGGTTCAGCAGCAGCATCCCTGGGCCTTGGTCGATGCCGAGGTCACTCAGGTCGAAGCTGACTACGATCACGCTGGGGCGCTTTGGCTGATCGATTTCATGCTGTGGTCCGAAGAAGCCGGAATCTCCATCCGATGCGCACATGTCAGTATCAATGATCAACGCCTCGAGATTCCACGCTGGTAGCCGCTGTCGACTTGCTCGACAGTTTCAGCGCTCCGCGGCCAATGCCCTACATCGATCCGCGAGTCTTCGCAGCAACCCTTAGATCCACCGGCCTTCCGCCAGATCAGACCAGAAATCGACGCGATGCATGGGTGATTTTCGGTCAGGATTGTTGAAGAACTCGCTTTGAAAGTAGGAGACGAGATCAATGCCGTAGTAGATCACGTCTGTTTGATGCACGGAAAAGACGGGCTGCTGGCAGGCGCAGGAGCTGCTGGTATGAAACGATGCGAATAGATCGGAATGAGGACTGGGACGGCGCGCAAGCGATCACGTGCCGTTTGAAGGACTACCTCAACCTCAGTGGGCCTGGCACCCCACTCCTCAGGCCAAAAGGCATTCTCCCGAACATCAAACAACACGCCATCGTGAGGCCAGTCGAGCCTCTTCTGAATGCCCGCAGGGTCGCCCATCCAATCAACCCATTTCGGGCCGATAGGCATCGCCAGACTCAGAAAACGCGCATGATCAGGACTGAACTCGAACGAGAACTGCTCCTCAACAGCCTCGATCTGCCAAGGCGATAAGCCCGGAGCCAGAGGAACGGAAACCGCCGGGTCTACCCGGTGGTGTTCATTGATGCGATTCACGTCAAGATCCGCGACGGGCAGGTCACGAACCGCCCGGTCTATGTCGCGATCGGGGTGAGCACCGGCGGTGAGCGGGACATCCTGGGCCTGCGGGCGGGCGACGGCGGGGAAGGCGCCAAGTTCTGGCTCTCCGTGCTGACTGAGATCAAGAACCGGGGCGTGGAGGATGTCTGCATCAGCGTCTGCGACGGGCTCAAAGGCCTGCCCGAGGCCATCAACACCGTCTGGGAGCGGGCCGTGGTCCAGACCTGCATTGTGCATCTGATCCGGAACACCTTCCGCTTCGCGGCCCGGCAGTACCGGGACGAAGTGGCACGTGACCTGCGCCTGGTCTACACGGCGCCGTCCGAGGCCGCAGCCAAGGAACGTTTCGTGGAGTTCTCCGCCAAATGGGGTCGGCAGTACCCGGCGATCACCCGGCTGTGGGAGAACGCGTGGAGTGAATTCGTGCCGTTCCTGGACTATGACGTCGAAATCCGGCGGGTCATCTGCAGCACGAACGCCATCGAATCGCTCAACGCCCGCTACCGGCGCGCGATCCGGGCCAGAGGTCACTTCCCGACGGAGCAGGCCGCCCTGAAGTGCCTCTACCTGGCCGCCAGGGCACTGGACCCCGCCGGCAAAGGCAGGGCACGATGGGCCATGCGATGGAAGCCGGCCCTCAACGCCTTCGAAGGAAGAATCAACTAAATGCCAATCCCGAATCCACCGTTAAACGGACACTCCCGATGCAGAGGAGAGGCCCCCGAAGGGCCGAAATGCATTGATGTCCTGTCTCATCTAACGTTGCCCAGTCTCACTACAGATGGACCATTAGATGAATTCTGTCTCACCACAGTTAGTTCATCTATGCGGCGTGTCTCACTACAGTTGACCCATTAGCGGTTTCTATCTCATTACAGTTGGCCCATGGCGGCTTCTTCGTCAGCGGTCGGGCAGGATTTGGGCTACGTTTCCAGCGTGTGCCATGTCTCGGCGCGCGAGTACGAATCCGGCTCCTTGACGACTCAACCGCTTGACGCGGCGTGGTGGTTGCCGTTCGAGGATTATTCGTACTAGAGCTGGCGATGCCCCAGCTTGGCCAGCACGACCCCGCCCCGTCACTGCGGCAAAAACTGGCCGGACGTCCCATCCGCACGACCCACATCGTCGCCTGCCACCACTGCACCCTCGCCCGCGGCGCCGGCCGTTTCGTTCAGATCTACAGCACCCACGAACAGGTCATCTGCCTGCGCCACCGCCTCTGGCTTGGAGACGGTGTCACAGGGGTCACGGACCAGTTGTCCATCCGCGACAGCCCCGAGATCACCACAGCCTGGCACCACCACAGGAACCTCATCACACGGCACGGACGCTCCGGAGTCCGCAAAGCCTTCCACATTGCCGCTGTCATCAACTGGCGCTGGTATGACCAGTTCCACCACGTCACTGCCGCCACGGACATATACGACACCCTCGCCGCCAATCAGCCGAGGCATGCCAACAGCCACGCCGTCGTGGCAGCCTCGCTCTACCCGTCCATCGTCGATCTCACCGCGGCTATGGCTTCGCCCCGCTGGGCCGAAATCGCCCACTCGCGCCATCCCGACCAATTCCTGGACCGCATGATGCAGTAGGCCTGGACGGACACCGTCTCAAGGTGGACCTGGGCGGTGCCACCCGGAACGCTTATGGAAGTCGAGGTTTACAGCGACGCCGACGACGTTGAGCTCCTCCTGAACCAATATCAGTTGGACGAGCACAAACCGGAGCAGGAAACCGCTACCGCGCCCTCTTTACCGTCCTCCAACCCGCCGTGCACCCTCGAGGTAGTGGCGTACGACAACGGGGAGGAGCGAAGCCGTGCAGTGGGGACAAGGGCCGGCGAACACAAGTGGCGGTGACAACCGACCGCGAGGAGCTGCCTGCGAACGGGGCAGACCTGGCCTTCCTATCAAAACGCCAGCTCGAAGGCCAGGTGCTGGACTGGGTTCTTCACGGATAAGGCCTCGGGCAGGGACACTCCAAGCCAGAGCTCATGGAGCTTCTTCGGTTCGCCCGTGACGGGAACACCGTGGTGGTGCACAGTATTTACCGACTTGCCCGGAAACTCGATGACTTGCGTGCACTGGTCCAAGGCCTGACTCGCAAGGGGGTGCGGGCGGAGTTCGTCAAAAGAGAGCCTTGTCTTTACTGGGGCAGGACTCCCCATGGCCAACCTCATGCTCTCCGTCATCGGCGCCTTCGCTGAATTCGAACCTTCCCTCATCAGAGAACGCCAAAAGGAAGGCATCGCCCTGGCAAAACAGCGCGGCACCTACAAAGGACGAAAAAACACCCTCACACCGGAACGGTGCCGTCGAGCTTGTCCAGCGCGCCGCGACTGGTGTCCCGATAGTAGTCCTAGCTAGGGCATGTCTCCTTATTGGCGTAGCCAGATAAGAACGGAATAGAGTGCGACGCCGGAGCGGTAGGTGATGGCAAGTTTGTCATATCGGGTCGCAATGCCGCGCCATTGCTTGAAGGTCCGGACCACGGAGATCTCGTCGACCCTGCGTTCCAACGGTCCCGACTCAACTCCGTGATCGAGGGGTGATCTCGTTCAGGCCCACACAGGTGCGTCAGTCATCCTTCGCCTTCGGGCGTGTCAGGTACCTCCGTTAACGCCCTGAGGTTCTGCACGCACTTAGCGACGTTCTCCTTCAGTAGCTCACGCTGCGCAAAGGACATCCCCTCTAGCATCTTCGTTTCGATCACATCGGCCGCCGCGTCACAGAGTGCCAGCACGCGATATCCGTTGTCGGTGAGATAGTTCTTCAGGATTCGAAGGTTTTGCGGGTCTGGACGCCGCTCGATGTAATCGTTCTTCACGAAGCCAGCCACCATTACGTGCATCGACTGCGCCGTGACGAAAGATGTCCGAGCCAGACGGGCGGATGACAGGCCGGGGTGATACCTGAGTGCAGATAATGCCGCGTACTGCGGAGCCGTGAGCCCGATCCCTTGAAACGCTTCGTCTAGGTCGTGCCGAATTGCGAGCTCGAGACTCTTGATGAGATACGTGATTCTCGGCGATCCCGTGGATTCACGTGACCCAGATTCAACACCCTTAGATTTCAACATATTTAACCACCTTATCAACAACCCTTCTTGGCTCGGGGTGAAGGCACGCTGCGACTCAGAAGCATTCGGCTGACGTCACCTCGACGCCGCCACCTTCGGCTCCGCGTCGGCATCTCTGATCTGCGCTATCGCCCGCTCATCAACCGTGCAGACTAACGATCCGCGAGGGCCGTAGTCACGTGAAGCAGCGATCGCTTCCCAACTAAATTGCTGTCGGGGTCATGCCCGTATATACCCGGGTGTTGTCCGAGAGCGGATCGGCAGCGCGCAACGCTCATCGCGACGAGCGGACCGCAGTCCTCGGAGAGGTGCGGCGCTTCCATTACTTGTAGGTTCCGAGTCCCGGCCGGTACGACTTGTCATCCAAGAACGCGTTGATCCCCTGCTTCCTAGCTTCGGTGTCGAAGAGAATTGCCTGATCGTGTTTAGCATAGAGAAAATCCTCGGCTGCCCACGGCATCAGCCGCGAGTGCCGGAAGCCGATCTTCGCGCCGCACCACCCATTGGCTCAGTGAGGTCACTTGGATCGCGAGGGCCGTGACCCGTTCCTTGAGCTGATCGCGGGGGACGGCTTCGTTCACGAGCCGCATCCCGGAGGCCTTTTCCCGTCGAAGCTCTCCCCCGTCATGATCTAGTACATCGCGTCGCGCGTCGGGATAGTCTCCGCGAGGGCCCTCGTCACCAGGTTGCCCGGCGTCACGCCCCAGTTCAACCTCGGAGAGGCCGAAGGTCACGTCTTCGGCGGCGGTGGCCAGATCGCACAACACTAGGGGAACGAAGGCTCCTCCGAAGCACCAGCCGTTGACCATGGTGATGGTGGGCTTCGCATAGTTGAAGAGCTTGCGATATTGCCAATTTGTGCCCTCCTCGCGAACGCGGTTCTGGACTCCCCTTAGCAGCCCGTCGGTCTCCCGGAAGTACTCCTTCAAGTCCATCCCGGCTGAGAACGCATCCCCAAAAACGATCAGAACCACGACCGCGCAGCGGTCATCGGATTCCAACGCGTCCAGCACGGCGAGCATCTCGCGGTTCAGGGTCAGATTCATGGCATTGTCATGTCAATTCTCCTTCGCGTAAGGGATTTGGATCATGCCCAACACCCTTTGTATTATCAAGTTCTCTTACATTTAGCCAACATGTCCGATAGGTGTCGAGAACACGCTCCAGGCGCTAGCCACCCGGGACGACGACCACGCGTCCGAGGACTTCCCCGCTCGCGATTAACTCGTACGCGTGGGCCGCATCGTTCATCCCGAAGGCCTCCACGTGAACCTTAATCTGCCCGGACCTAGCCAGTTCGAGCACCTCGAACAACTCGGCCCTCGAACCCCAGTACGGTGCCCGCACGGTCACGTCAGGGCGAGTGGTCTGCACGCCGACCTCGACTGCACCGCCACTGAGACCGATCATGCTGATCTCACCCTCAGTCGCGGCGATCGCGCCGGCAAGGGCGGCAGTTGTTTCGGACCCCACGAAATCGAACACGGCATCCGCTCCCCTGCCTGCGGTCAATTCCAGGATTGCCCCCTCGGTTCCGGAATGGGAAAGGACTGCCTGGTGCGCCCCGGCGGCTCGAGCGAAACGCAGTTTCTCCTCCGTCAGATCGACGGCGATCACCGTGGAGCTGGTCATCGCCCGGATTATCTGCAGTGCGACATGCCCGAGCCCTCCGACACCGATCACAACAGCCGTCGACCCTGGCCCAAGTACGTGAAGCGACTTCTTGATCGCGTGATATGGGGTGAGTCCCGCGTCGGTCAGTGCAACGCTCTCGACTGGGTCAAGGTGCCCGAGCGGCACGAGATGCCGCACGGAATCGATGAGCATGTACTCGGCCAACGAACCGGGCCTCCTCACCGCCTTCCCCTCCATTCGCGAGCAGTAGTTCTCCTTGCCCGCCGCGCACGCCGCGCATACTCCGCAGCCCCAGGGCGCATAGACGGCCATCGCGTCTCCGATCGAGACACCGGTCACCCCGGGCCCCGTCGCCACAACCTTGCCTACTCCCTCATGACCCAGAGTGAGCGGCAGCGGGTAGCGCGCTGAGAACCGCTCGGATTCCAGACCCATGATGAACAGGTCGGAGTGGCAGAGGCCGGCCGCCGTCACCTGCAAAACCAGCTCGCCGGCTCCCGGTACCGGATCGGGCAGTTCGACAATCTCGGGAGGCGCACCAATTGACAAATACTGCAGGGCCTTCATCGCGTCCTTACCTTTCTCTACCCTCGGGTGCGAACGAATCATCATGTCGACAACCGCCGCGAGCAGCACTATTGACAACCGCCGGGAGTGCTGTAAGGTCCAATACATATCAGTTTACCTTACACGTCGCACGGAGAGCGGCACAGAGACGTCCGCAATGGCGCGACGACA
>NZ_JBFBKR010000034.1:0-31681 GCF_040686575.1 Arthrobacter sp. NPDC080073 | reverse complement strand
TCCCGAACCCGGGAACCGCGCCGGACAAAACACCATCCGGGACCCCCGGAAACCGCACCGGAACGCACAAAAGCGAACCAGGAATTTGGTTTCCATTTGGAAGGGAGTCTGTCGCAATTTTTCCGCATCAGCGGCGGCGACTCGAACTACTCTACACACCCCCAAGACCCCACGCAAATCACCCCCAGGCGACCAAGAACCACCATCCTGGGCTAGTGCCCTGCCGCCCCCTCGGTCTTGCGCATCATGGTGGACAGCACTACGGCAACCACCGCAATCAAAGTGGCCGTCAGGAAGGCGGCCTGCATCCCGGCGACGAAGCCGGACGCGGCTGACACCACGGCGAAGATAGAGACCAGGAGTGCTGTCCCTGCGGCCCCCGCCACCTGCTGCAGCGTGCTCATGATCGCCGAGCCATGCGAATAGAGGTGGGGCGGGAGCGGGTTGAGGCCAGTGGTGAACGCCGGCGTGAACAGCAAAGCCAAGCCCAGGCTCAGTACCGCGTACAGGACCACGACCCACCACAAGGGGCTATCTGCGGTGAGCATCGAGAACTGCCACAACGTGAGCACCAGCAGGATGGAACCTGTCACAGTCAAGGGGAGCGGACCTATCTTGTCGAACAACCGGCCGACAACCGGCCCGAGCAGGCCCATCGCCAAGCCGCCCGGAAGGAGCGCCAGTCCGGTCTCCATCGGCTGCAGGTGGAGGACGTTCTGCAGGTAGAGCGGCAAGAGGATTACCCCGCCGAACAGGGCCATCATGGCAACCACCATGAGCAGGACCGACACCGTGAACATGCGGAAGTTGAATGCCCTGAGGTCCAGCAGCGGCGCGTCGGACTTCTGCAACTTGAGCTGGCGGAAAACGAAGGCCACCATACAGAGGACCCCGATCACCAGCGCGGCGATCGGCACGGCGGTTGCTCCGGCATGGCCACCAATCTGGCTCAGTCCATAGACCAGCCCGCCGAAAGCGGGAACAGTCAGGAGCACCGAGGCGAAGTCCAGCCTCACGCTGCCTCGCTCGCCTACGTTTGTGAGGAATTTGGCGCCGATACCCATGGCCAACAGGGCCACCGGGAGCACGAAGACGAACATGAACCGCCACGAGAAGTGGTCAAGGATGATGCCGGAAACCGTGGGGCCCAAGGCCGGCGCCACCGAAATCGCAATGGTCACGTTACCCATCACCGCACCGCGGCGGGACAGGGGCACCACGGTCAAGATGGTTGTCATGAGTAGCGGGAGCATGATGGCCGTGCCGCCCGCCTGGACGATCCGCGCCAGCAAGAGCACTCCAAAACCCGGGGCTAGAGCCGCGAGCAGGGTGCCGCCGCTGAACAATCCGATTGCCAGGAGGAACGCAGCCCGGGTGGTGAGCCTCTGGAGGATGAAGCCTGTGGTTGGTATGACCACGGCCATGGTCAGCATGAACCCGGTGGAGAGCCACTGGACTGTAGGTGCGTCGACGTTGAGGTCCGTCATGAGCCGCTGCAAGGCAACGTTCATGATGGTCTCGTTGAGAATCACCACGAAGGTGGCCACGAGTAGCGTGACGATGACGGTGACAGACTCGCGTGACATCTTGTCGTTCGCAAGTTTTGTCCCCGTCCCGGGCATGGGATTGCCGTGCGCGTCGGACGTGACGTCAGTAGACATGAGGATTCCTCGGCTGTGGGTGCGGTGGTTTCCGGTGCTCTGCACCGGTGGAGATTGCAACAGTCTAAGCCTCTGGCGCATTCCCGTCAGCAGGTTAATCCAAACGTTTGTGCGCGGGCAACCGGAAGTTCAGGAACTCAGCGGCACGTTATCGATCAACCGCACGGGTCCAACCTTCGCCGCAATGATCGCAAGCCCTTCACCCCGGAATGGAGTCTCCTTGCAGTTTTCGGCGAGCGGCTCGAGCGTGCGGGGATCGACGACGTCGAAATAGTCCAGCTTCACGAGGGGCTGCGATTCAACGAGCGCGACGGCGGAGTCCAGCTCGAGCGGTTCGTTCGCTAGGGCGCGGGACTCAAGGAGGCGGAGGGCACGGGACAGCACCAGCGCCGCCTCCCGCTCTTCTTCGGAAAGGAATCGGTTCCGGCTGGAAAGCGCCAGCCCTTCCGGACTGCGCACGGTAGGCACGGCCACGATGTCCACCGGAAAGCTGAGGTCGCTCACCATCCTCTTCACGAGGGCCAGCTGCTGGGCATCCTTCTGGCCGAAGTACGCGCGGTACGCGGCAGTACCGCCGTCGGCGGCTGGACCGCCAGGCAGGCCGTAGTGCAGAAGTTTGGCGACCACCGTGAGGGCGCCGTCGAAGTGGCCAGGACGCGAGGCACCCTCCCATTTCCCGCCCAGCGGTCCCGAAGTCACCCGGACCAGCGGCTCCCCGCCGGGGTAAACCTCGTCAACTGACGGGGCGAAGACGAGATCCACGCCCTCGGCGTCCAGGAGGGCCATATCGGCATCAAGCGTGCGCGGGTAGCGTTCGAGGTCCGCGGCTTCGCCGAACTGCAAGGGGTTTACGAAGATGGACGCCACTACGACGTCGTTCTGCTCGACGGCGGTGCGGGCCAAGGCTGCGTGCCCGGTGTGCAGCGCTCCCATCGTGGGGACGAGGCCTTGCGAGCTGCCCCGCTTTTCCGCGAGAAACCGCGCACTTTCGGCCCGCAGTTCCGCTGCGGTGGTCACAAGTTTGATGGCCATTCAGTTCCCTTCCTGCGTCCCGGCAGCGTCGTTGCCTGGACGGTCCTCACCGTTGTCCGGCGTATCCGAGCCGTCCAAGGCGTTGTTGATATCGCCAAGCTGGCCCTCTTTGAGAAGTCCGCGATTGACAGCCCGGCGGGCCGTGGCGCGGGCCATTGCCCGGTAGGCGGCGAGGACATCGCCGCCGGCACCGCCGTCGTACTCCTTGAGGGCCTCCGCGTGGGCGGCCACGGTTCCCACATCCCCGCGTGCCACGGGCCCGGTCAGCGCGGACTCGCCTGAGGCCAGGGCGTTCTCCAAGGTGGCGCGGAGCAAGGGTCCGAGCATTCGTTCCGGCGCGTCGACGCCGATGTCCCGAAGCAGCTGGGACGACTGGGCCACGAGGGTGACCAGGTGGTTCGAGCTGTGCGCGAGGGCTGCGTGGTAGAGCGTGCGATCCGCCTCGGCAATGGCCACCGGTTCGGCACCCATCTCCACCACGAGGGCTTGGGCGATGGGCAACATCGCGGCGTCGGCAGTGACCCCGAAGGTGCAATCCAGGAGCCGCGTCAAGTCCAAGCTCATGCCCGTGAACGTCATGGCCGGGTGGAGGGCGAGCGGAATGGCACCTGCCGCGCGGACCGGCTTCAGGATTCCGACGCCGAAACGGCCCGAAGTGTGCGCCACGAGCTGTCCCGGCTGCCACGCTCCGAGCTTGGCCAGTCCTGTCACTAGTTCCCCGAGGGCATCGTCCGGAACAGCGAGGAGCACCAACTCGGACCGTTCGACGATCTCCTGGACTTCGAGGACCGGGACCCCCGGCAGCAGCGTTTCCGCCCGCTCCCGGCTCGCTTCCGACACTGCGGATACCCCGACGACGGCGTGCTCGGCTCCGCGCAGGGCCGCACCCAAGACGGCACCCACCTTGCCGGCGCCAACGATTCCTACGCCGAGTCGTCCTGGCTTAGCCATGGTCGGGTTCCTCCTGGGTCGATGCACGCTGCATGGCATGTGTGGTAGGCGTGGCCGTGGCCGGCATCGCCCCGGGCGGAAGTTGAGCCAGCCATTGCTCGCTACTCTGCAGTTTGCGGGCTTTCCGGGCCCGGGCCGCCTGCTGGTCGAACAAGCCGAGTGCTTCCTCCGTGGCTGCCTGGATGAGCCGGGGCGCCACCGGTCCCGGCGTCGTGTGCAACACGAGGTCGGCCACGCCGAACAGCCGGGCCAACGGACCTTGGTGGACGGCGATGGACTGGGTTCGTTGGTGCGGGACCATGACCAGCTTCCGCCACAAGCGGCCGGAGCGCAGGAGCAACGCCGTGTCCGTTGAATAGAAGCCGTTGCGTCGCCAACCCAACGGGGAAAGAATCCAGGCACGCTTGGGGGTGGTGACAAAGCCGGCCCCGGAATCCAGGCCGGTCAACCCGGCGGTGAACACGCGCTCGGGGTCCGCGGTTCCGGGGTCGGGCAGGACGAGTGAGAGCATCATCATCACCTCCGGCTTCCGGCCGACTGGAAGCAGCAAAGTCCGGTGTTCGCCTTCGCTGCGGTGGTGTTCGCCGTACCCGGCAACGTTCACGTGGATCCGATACCAGCCGAGAATGCGCCACAGCGGCGGCTGCGTGACCTTGAGCGCCTGGATGCGGCCGGGAGGCACGGTCTGGGCCCGGGTATCCAGGAGCCCGTAGCGCAGCCGGATGCCGTCCGGGGAAATTGCCGCCGTAAAGTTGTAGCCCGTGTTGAACGAGCGCCAGTAGGCGGTACCCAAGCCGAGGATTGCCGGAATCAAGTAGAGGATGAAGGCTCGGGACTCGGTCAACACTGAAACCAGCACGGACGCGATGGCGCTGAGCACAATGAAGAAGCTCTGCTCGCTCAAGATCAGCGAACCCACAAGCCTTCCAGGCGGCACGTAGAGCACCACCTGTTCGGGTGCTTCGGGCACCTCGACCGTTTCGCTCCCGTCGGCAATACCGGCGGCCCGGCCCAGGATGGTGGCGCGGAGCTGTTTGGCCTGCGCGAGCCTGAGGTACGAGAGCCGCACGGCCGAGTGACCGGCGTCGGCCACCTCGAACTTCAACTCCGCGAGCCCGAAAATACGGGCAAGCAGGGGCTGCACGATGTCGATGGCCTGGACCCGGTCAAGCCGCGCCTGGCGCTGCTGTTTGAACAGGAAGCCGGTGTTGACCCTGACATAGCCTTCGGCGAGCTGGTACCGGGTGAAATACCAGCTCAGGACGAAGGACGCCAAAGCCAGCAACAGCACGACGCCGCCCCCGGCCAGGAGCCAAAGCGTGCGTTCGTTGAAGTTGTCGCCAATGGTCCCGTGGCCTTGGAGGGCCCGTTCAAAGGTGTCCCGGCCGAAGAAATAGATGATCGCCGCAAGCGCCAACCATCCCCGCACGAATGGCGACGCCGGGTGGACGCGGTGCCAGTCGCCGTCGACCACGGTCCGTTCCTGGGTCACAGCCCTGCCAGCCTCGCTTCGCCGCGGGCCGAAAGCTGCTCGCGCAGCCGTGCGCCTTCAGCGGCGGGAAGACCGGGAAGGTGGGCGTTGGTTCCAGCCGATGCGGTGTGGAGCTTGACGGTGCAAAGGCCGAGGAGCCGTTCGACGGGTCCAACCGTTACGTCGACGAACTGCATCCGACCATAGGGAACCACCATGGTCCGCTGGAAGAAGATGCCGCGGCGGACCAAAAGATCGTCGTCGCGTTCCGCGTAGCCGATGGCCCGCACTTGCCTCGGGATCAACACAAGCCGCCACAGGGCAAGCAGCAAAAACGCCGAGGGAACGGCGACGGCCAGCCAAAGCGGTAGCCACGTCCACCGGCCGAATTGCACGAAGAGCAAGGGCAGGCTGAACAGGCCGATCGTGATCACGTTGCCGATGGCCCACTCGACGAGCCTTACCCTCACGTATTTCGGCGAAACGCGCAGCCACTGGATGCCAGGAGGATCAATCGCCGCGGTATGCATATTCGCCTTCCCCCTTTGCCTCGCCACGGTGTGGATCCCTGACGCCGGGGCCGCCTTCCAGGTCTTCCGGAGGGATTCGGCAGAACCGCTCCACCACGAGCCCCACGATGGTCATGATGAGCCCGCCTCCGCCCATGATGAGCGCGAGCCACAAGATGCCTTGGTCGCTGCGGAGGCTCCATAGCCGGAGTTGCTCAATCACGATTCCCAGATGCCAGCCGAGCAGCACCGTGCCCGCATAGGCGCAGGCCTGGGCCAGGATCAGGGTTCGCGCGGCCAGGATGGGATTGAGCATGGTCTTCTTCTTGCCGTTGCGCCAGCGCAGGACACGGATGCCCATGATCAGCGTGAGGACGGCAATGACGCCCATAGTCACCAACGCGGAAGGAGGAAGCACCGGCGTAGCCATGCTGTAGCGGGTGGTCAGCACGGTGATCAGCCAGCCAAATGCGGCAAGAACGACGGCGATGATCGCCAACAAGAGCGGACGCATGGCCTTCATGGACTTATTCCACCGCTCCCGCGGCAGCGACGCTGCCGGATCCGTCGAAACCGTCAAAAGGCCGAAGCCCGGGAAAGTCCTCGGCCTTGGCGGCAAGCTCGGCGACGCTCTCACCGTTGAGCCGCGCTGCAGGGTCCAGGAGGGCCCACGGATAGAGCACGAAGGCCCGCCCCGCGGCCCGCGGATGCGGCAGGGTCAGTGTTTCGTCGTCGCTCGTGAGTTCGCCGTAGACAATGATGTCCACGTCCAAAGTGCGGGGGCCCCAGCGGACCTCGCGGACCCGGTGGTGCATTTGTTCGACGTCGTGGCAGTGCTGCAAGAGTTCCAGCGGAGCAAGGGTGGTCTCAATGGCGATGACCATGTTGAGGAAATCCGGTTGCCCCACGGGCCCGCCCACGGCTTTGGTCTGCACGACTGGAGAGACACCGAGCAGCCGGATTTCCGGGCGGTCAACGAGGTCGGCAACGGCGGTGGAGAGGGTGTCGTTCCGCTCGCCCAGATTGCTGCCAAGGGCCAGGATGGCTTTCGTGAAAGGGGAGCTCATGCACGCTCCCTGTGGACACTGACTGTGACGTCTCCGAAGGGCACTTCGATGGGAGCCTTGGGTTTGTGGACCGTGACATCGACGGCGGCGACGTTGAAGCCGGCAAGAATCCCCTCGGCGATCCGGACCGCGAGGGCTTCGATCAGGTTGAGGGGCTCGCCGGTGATGAGGGACGTAATGTACTCGGCAACTTCACCGTAGTGGGCCGTGAACTGCAGGTCATCCGTTTCCGCGGCCTTGCTGAAATCGGTGTACAGCACCGCGTCGACGACGAACGGCTGTCCGTCCCGGCGCTCGAAGTCGAAGACGCCGTGATGCCCGACGGCGGTCACGCCGGTCAGTGTGATCCTGTCCAAGCCCGTTCCTCCCCCTCTGTTCACTAAGCTTAGTGTCGGATGCGCGCAGCAACCTTGACCGCGTCAAGGCTGGGGCCGACGTCGTGGACGCGTACAGCCCAGGCCCCGTTCGCGGCACTGATTGCCGTGATGGCCGCAGTGGCATGGTCCCGCTCCTCCGGTGCCGCCGCCTTGCCGGCCACGGTCAGGAGCGTTCCGAGGAATCGCTTCCGGGAAGCTCCGATCAGGACCTTGTGGCCAAGCTCATCCAGCTTGCCGATGTACTTGAGGAGTTGCCAGTTCTGGTCCTCGTCCTTGGAGAAACCCAGGCCCGGATCCACAATGATTTGCTCCGGTGTGACGCCTGCCGCGTAGAGCTTGTCGCGGACGCCCTTGAGCTCCTCGATGACTTCCTCCACGACGTTGCCGTAGTCGGCAAGGCTGTTCATGGTCTCAGCGTCGCCCCGGCGATGCGTCAGGACGTAGGGCACCTTGGTACGAGCGACGAGTTCGGCCATCTCAGGCTCGATGCTCAGCCCGGAGACGTCGTTGATGATCGCGGCGCCTGCCTCCACAGCCGCAGCGGCCGTCGACGCGTGCGTCGTGTCGATGCTGACAAGCGCCCCGGCCTTCACGAGTGCCTGAATCACCGGCAAGACCCGGCGTTGCTCTTCTTCCGGGGAGACGGGTTCGGCGCCCGGGCGGGTCGATTCGCCACCGACGTCGATGATGTCCGCTCCGGCGTACAACATGCGCAAAGCGTGGGCGATGGCGGTGTCCGCCGTGGGGTGCTTGCCGCCGTCGCTGAATGAATCCGGCGTGACGTTCAGAATTCCCATGACGAGCGTGCGGTCAGTCGGCAGGTCCGCGAACCGAGCGGCTGGACGGGGTTTGCGGAGAATGGGCAGGGGGCTGGTAGCCGGGCCCGTTCCTGGTGCGGCTGCGAGGGAATCCATGGTCTTTGTTACCTTCCGAGTATGAGGCTCATGGCTTCGGCGCGGGTGGCCGGGTCATGAAGTTGCCCGCGCACTGCGCTGGTGACGGTCTTGGCGCCGGGCTTGCGGATGCCGCGCATGGACATGCACATGTGTTCGCATTCGACGACGACGATCGCTCCCCTGGGCTTGAGGTGGGTCACGAGCGCTTCGACGATCTGGGTGGTCAGGCGTTCCTGCACCTGGGGACGGCGGGCATAAATGTCCACGAGGCGGGCCAGCTTGCTCAGCCCCGTCACTTTCCCGTCGTGCGAGGGGATGTATCCGACGTGCGCGACGCCGTGGAACGGTACCAAATGGTGCTCGCACGTGGAATAGAACGGGATGTCCTTGACCAGCACGAGTTCCTCATGGTCCAAGTCGAACGTGGTGGACAGGACGTGCTCGGGATCCTGGTGCAGGCCCGCGAAGACTTCGGCGTAGGCCTTGGCGACGCGCCTCGGGGTATCCAGCAGTCCGCCGCGGTCCGGGTCCTCGCCCACGGCAATGAGGATCTCGCGGACGGCCGCTTCAATGCGTGGCCGGTCGACCTTATATGGGTGGTGTCCGTGGCCGTGGCCGCCTGATTTTCCCCCGGAGGTGCCGCCGAAGTCATCACTGGCGGCACCGCTGAAGTCGTCGTCGTCGATGTGAGTCACAGCAGAAAGCTTAGCCTTGATGCGAAACGTCGGTGCCCGCGTCAGGTCCCTGGCCGGTGAATGACTCCTGGCTGCCGACTCCCTGCGGGTGCGGGGATTGAGCGTCCAGGGGCTCTTCGAGACGAGCTTTCTTCGCCTGTTCCTGTGCCTCGCGCTCGGCCTTCTCTGCGCGGGATTCCACCGGTGGGATGGTCTGTACCGGACGGGATTCCTTGGACAGCCAGACCTCGCGGAAGTCCCGCTTGCGGATGTCGCGGAAGATGTAGGCGATCTCGGCCTGGTTCAGTGTTTCACGCTCGAGCAGTTCGAAGGCCAACTGGTCCAGGACGTCGCGGTTCTCGGTCAGGATGGCGTAGGCCTCGTCATGGGCCTGATCGATCAGGCGGCGCACTTCCTCGTCGACGATGTACGCCACCGAGTCGGAGTAGTTGCGTTCCTGGGCCATGTCCCGGCCCAGGAACGGCTCGCCGCCGCCTGCGCCAAGCTTCACGGCGCCGATGCGCTCGCTCATGCCGAACTGGGTGACCATCTTGCGCGCGGTTCCGGTGGCCTTTTCGATATCGTTCGAGGCGCCCGTCGAGGGGTCGTGGAAGACGATTTCCTCTGCAACGCGCCCACCCATGGCATAGGCCATCTGGTCCAGGAGTTCGTTGCGCGTGATCGAATACTTGTCGTCCTCCGGGACAACCATGGTGTAGCCGAGGGCGCGGCCCCGGGGCAGGATGGTGATCTTCGTGACAGGAGCTGAATTGCGCAATGCTGCCGCGACCAGGGCGTGACCGCCCTCGTGGTAGGCGGTGATCTTCCGCTCCATTTCCTTCATGACGCGGCTACGCTTTTGCGGGCCGGCCATGACGCGGTCGATTGCCTCGTCCAGGGCGCGGTCGTCGATCAGGTTTGCGTTGGACCTGGCCGTCAGGAGGGCGGCCTCGTTGAGCACGTTCGCAAGGTCCGCACCGGTGTAGCCGGGGGTCTTCTTCGCGACGCCCTTGAGGTCGACGCCGTGGGCCATCGGCTTGCCTTTGGCATGGACGTTGAGGATCTGTTCGCGACCAATCAGGTCCGGAGCTTCAACAGTGATCTGGCGGTCGAAGCGGCCGGGACGGAGCAGGGCAGGATCCAGTACGTCCGGACGGTTGGTTGCCGCGATCAGGATGACGTTGGTCTTGACGTCGAAGCCGTCCATTTCGACCAGGAGCTGGTTGAGGGTCTGCTCGCGCTCGTCATTGCCACCGCCGATACCGGCGCCGCGGTGACGTCCGACGGCGTCGATCTCGTCAACGAAAATGATGGCGGGCGCATTGGCCTTGGCTTGTTCGAAGAGGTCGCGGACACGGGAAGCGCCGACACCTACGAACATTTCAACGAAGTCCGAGCCGGAGATGGAGAAGAACGGGACGCCGGCCTCGCCTGCGACGGCGCGGGCCAGGAGGGTCTTGCCTGTGCCCGGAGGCCCGTACAACAGCACGCCCTTGGGGATCTTTGCGCCAACGGCCTGGAACTTTGCCGGTTCCGCGAGGAATTCCTTGATCTCCTGGAGTTCTTCGACGGCTTCATCGGCTCCGGCGACATCCGCGAAGGTGACCTGCGGCATGTCCTTGTTGACCAACTTGGCCTTCGACTTGCCGAACTGCATCACCTTGGAACCGCCGCCTTGCATGCGCGAGAGCAGGAACCAGAAAAGCACACCCAGCAGGAGTACCGGGATGAGGAGCGAGAACAGTCCGGAGAACCAGTTGTTCTCGACAGGCTGGTCCGTGAAGCCGCCGGATGGTTGGGCGTTGGTGACGGCCTTGACGACGTCCCCGGCCCGCGCGGTGACGTAGAAGAACTGGACGTTCTTGCCCTTGTCCTGGCCATCGATGACGAGGTTGTCTTTCAGCGTCAGGTCAACGCGGTTCTCGGCATCGTAGATTTTGGCCTGGTCCACTTTGCCGCTCTGCGCGAGGATCGCGAGGCCCTTGTCGGTGTCGATACGGGTGGATCCACCGGGGGCAAGGGTTGCAAATGCCACCAGGAGCAAGCCGACTACGACAACAATCCAGATGCCCGGGCCCTTGAAGAAACTCTTAGCTTTCATCTGTTCGGGGGCTCCGCCCCGTCCCTCCTGGTAGTGCTGCACGGCGCAGCTTCTGCGCGCGTGTGGTGCTGCGTCAGTTTCTAGCTTTACACCGTTCGGAGTGATTCACGCACAGTGAGGGGCAAAAGTTCCCTCTAGGCGTACATCAACGCGGAATTCCGGAGACTCCCGGGGGAAATCCATGGTTCTTTCAGGATCCCCGAGCTCACTGCACAACGAGAAGCGGCCTCCCGAGCGGGAGGCCGCTTTCACTCCGCGAACAAGGCCGCGGTGGTTCATGCGAGAAGAGTTACTCGTAAACGTGCGGGGCGAGGGTTCCCACGAAGTCCAGGTTGCGGTATTTCTCGGCGTAGTCAAGGCCGTAGCCGACGACGAATTCGTTGGGAATGTCATAGCCGACGTACTTGACGTCGATCTCGACCTTGGCGGCCGTCGGCTTGCGGAAAGCCGTACAGATTTCCACGGAAGCGGTGCCCCGCGATTCGAGGTTCGTCTTGAGCCAGGAGAGGGTCAGGCCGGAATCGATGATGTCTTCGACAATCAGGACATCCTTGCCCATGAGGTCGGTATCAAGGTCCTTGAGGATGCGCACGACCCCGGAGGACTGGGTACCGGAGCCGTAGGAAGACACCGCCATCCAGTCCATGCTGACGTGGCTGTGCAGCGCACGCGCGAGGTCTGCCATGACCATGACGGCGCCCTTGAGCACACCGACGATCAGCAGTTCGCGGCCCTCGTAGTCCTTGTCAATTTGTGCAGCAAGTTCGGCGATCCGTTGCTGGATCTGCTCCTTGGTGTAGAGAACGTGTTTGAGGTCTGCCTGGACGTCGTTTGAATCCACCAATGGCTCCTGTGTTGATGCGTGGGTGCGGCTAGTGTTGGGGCGATCTTTGATGCCGGAATACTAGCTTCCCACAGCCGCCGCCTTCGCGGGGAACGGCAGTTGCCCCCGCTGAGGCCTCCCGCTCCAATTCGCTCAGGGATGCTCGGTAGACGCTGACGTTTCCGGGAAGCTGCACGGGACCCGCCGATCCCTGCCGGCGCAGTAACGCTTCGGCCGCCTGAAGCCGCCCATAGCCGGGCTGTTGGCCCCCGACGTCGACCGCTGCCTTGGCGATCACCCGGAACCTCAGCGCGGGGGACAAATTCCTTAAGGCGTCTTCGGGGAGCCAGACTCCGTCGTCCGTCCGGTTCACCAGGCCCGCATAGCTCTCTGCGGCAAGCTGTTCCAGGAAGTCGGCGTCCTGTTGGAGGATCGAGGCGGTGCGGGCGAGTGATTCGGCAACACCAGGCCCCAGCTTGTCTTCAAGCAAGGGCATCACCTCAGCCCTGGTCCGCGAGCGGGCGAAGGCGGGGTCCGCGTTACTGGGATCGTGCCAGGTTTCGAGTTCCTCGACCTCGCAGATTTCGAGTGTTTCCGCGCGGCGAAGGCCGAGGAAGGGACGAAGGAGCTTGCCGCGGGCGGGCCGCATTCCGGCGAGGGAGCGGGTCCCCGAGCCCCGGGCCAGGCCCAGCAGGACCTGTTCGGCCTGGTCATCCAGGGTGTGCCCGAGAAGGATTGCTCCGCAGCCGAGTTCGGTGGCGGCCGCTTCGAGGGCAGCGTGCCGGGCGTCCCGGGCCGCCGCCTCGGGCCCGAAGCCGGTAGCGGCCACCTCCACGGTCCGCAGCTGGACGGGTGAGAGGCCCAGCCCCTCCAGGATCGACACCGTTCGTGCCGCGACCTCACCGGAGCCTTCCTGCAGCTGGTGGTCAACCACGACGGCGGCCACGCTCACGGGACGGCCGTGCACATGTCCTCGGCGTGCAAAGTAGGCTGCCACTGAGGCAAGCGCCAAGGAGTCCGGCCCGCCGCTGCAAGCCACCAGGATCCGATCGGGATAGCCTGCGGACGCCAGCGCGTCCTGCAACATGTTCCGTGCTTTGCCGACGACCGGCGCCAAACGCCCGGGACGCCGTCGTCCGCTGCTTGGCGCGCTTACACTCCTTGCCGCGTCCTTACCGCTTGCTTCAGGGCCCGATGTAGTGCCTGCAGTCACAGCCCCATCCGCTCAAGCCACAGCTTGGAGTCGTGGATTTCGGCTTCGGTGGGCAGTTTTTCGGCCGATTCCCAGACCCGGTTCAGGCCCTCCATGCCAGCCACCGCAACCACTTCACGAACGAACTTGGCTCCGTCGCTGTACTGGCGCATCTTGGCATCCAGGCCAAGGATGTTGCGGATGAATTTCTCGAGCATTCCGCGGTCCTTGCCCCGTGCGTTGAAGCGCTGCCGGATGGTCTTCACCGAGGGGATGAGGGTGGAATCGACGGCGTCCATCACCACATTGGCGTGGCCTTCCAGCAAACTCATGACGGCTGTGAGGTGCGAAAGGGAGGCCTTTTCCTCGGGGTTTTGCAGCAGGTCCAGGATGGCCCCACGGCCGGGCACCGCACCCGTGGAGCGGTCGCGCAGGGATCGGGCGGCAGCCGTGGCGCGGTCCATGATGGAGTCCACATTGCCCAACAAATTGGTGCTCAGGCGTTCGATTTCCTCAAGCATGTGGGTCCGGAGCCAGGGTGCCGCCGCGAACTGCACCCGGTGGGTCTGCTCGTGAAGGCAGACCCAGAGCCGGAAATCGTCAGGATCGACGTTGAGCTCGCGTTCCACGGAGATGATGTTCGGAGCCACCAGCAAGAGCCGGCCCGCGGGCGGCGCCTTCGAGTCCGGGGCGAGTGCGGCGAAGGGATCGTATTGGCCCAGGACCTTGCTCGACAAGAAGGCAAGCACAGCCCCGAGCTGGCTGCCGGTGATTGCGCCGCTCGCGGCCGCCGCAGCCGGTGTCATCGCCGGGCCCCGCCGGGAATCAAGCATTTGCTTAAGGGCCGGCTGGAGCATCACGGCAAAACTTTGGGTATTGGCCTTCGCCCACGACGCCCGGTCAACCACCAGCACGTGGGAATCGCGGAGATCCCGTGCGGCTTCCAAACCGGTGATGTCGTGCACGTGCGGTACCGAGATGTCCGCGCTGAAGCGCAGGCTGTCCACGGCTTTGCCGATCTGGGCCGCACTCAGTACTGGGCCGGGGGGAGCGAGGCGGGCGGCCGTGGAGGCGGCCAGCTCCCAGTTGATGAGGGACTGGGCTTGCTGCTGAGACTCCATATGAACCATCAGAACACAACAGTCTGAATCTGCACCCTTAAGTTCGCTCAGCGGCGAACGTCAGGCAGCGGCGAACGTCAACCGCCAGTGCAACCACATGACGCCAGTGCCGTGGCGGATCTGTCCAGCGCTACCTTGTTCCCCGCCGCGCCCGGGGTCAGCCCGTTGCCGATAAAGGAAAAGACCAGCAGGCGGCCGTTCGCGTCCACCACATAGCCGCTCAAAGCGATCACCGAATTCAAGGTGCCGGTCTTGGCCCGCACCAATCCCGCCCCTTGGGAGGTGCTGGCGTCTCCGTAGCGGTCGCCAAGCGTCCCGGTCAGCCCGGCCACCGGGAACCCCGCGAGGGCGGCCCGGAGACGGGTGTCCGGTCCCGAGGTGATGGCCCGCACCACATCCGCGAACTGCCGCGCCGACACCTGGTTGCCCAAGGCAAGGCCGGACACGTCCGCCAAGTGCATGGAATCCGTGGCGATCCCCAGTTCCGCCACCTGGGCGCTCACGGCCGCCGTCGCGCCGTCGTTCGATCCCTGCTTTCCCGTGGACAGAGCTACCATCCGGCCGAATACCTCGCCAAGGTAGTTGTCCGAGGTTTGGAGCATCAAGTCCACTTGCTCGCGGACGGTCGCAGACACCACGCTGGCGAGGACGTCCTGCTTTCCGGCCGGAGCGGAGGCGCGTTCCACGCCGGGGACCACAGTAAATCCGGCAGAAGCGCCCGCGGCCTGGAGCTTCCCTGCGAAAGCCTCGGCCGCGGTGAGCGCGGCGTCCTGCGGACGCGGACCCGTGGTTGCCCCCGCGCTCGTCCGGGCCGAGTTCAGGGCGATCGGAAAGATCGGTGCAGTCTCGCCGGCAGCGACGTCGTCGGGGCTCCACGCCGGATTCAAAGCCGGACCGGTGAATAGTCCATCGTCCAATTGCACCGTGACCGGGCCCTTCACGCCGCGGTCCTGGAGCGCTTTTGCCGCATCGCTGGCGAGGGTCTCCAGGCCGGCATGGCCAAGCACCCCGCTTGGCTGGGACGGGCCGTCGCCGAGCAGGACGTCGCCTCCTGCGCTCAGGATGATGGTCGACGGCGAAGGTCCCGCCAGCACCCGCGTGCTGAAGCGTGTCTCCGGGCCGATCGCCCGCAGCGCCGCGACTGCGGTGAGCAGCTTCATGTTGGACGCCGGCACCCGGTTCTTGGCGCCGTCGCGATCGTAAAGCGGAAGCCCGGTCAACGCATCCTCAACGACGCCGGTGAAGTCTCCCCCGCCGTCGGGCGTCAGGAGGGCGTTGAGCTGGTTTGTGACATCGGCCGGCAGCGGGACCGGGGCGGAAGCGTCCAAGGGCGCAACGATCTGGGTGCGGCTCAGCTGTTTGGGGACCTGCTGCCAGGCCGGCACCTTGGGTGCGGGCGGACCGGCTACCCCGAAGAAGCTTGGACCGAAGAATCCGGGGGCGACTCCGAGGCCCATCGGCACGGCCAATGCCGCGATCACCAAGGTCAACAAAACCAGCGGCACAAAGCGGACGACGCCCTTCGACGCAGGTTTCGCGGGTCTGCGCTTCCTGGGCCTGAGAACGGGAGTTTCCTGCTGTTCCGGAGCCAGCTTTTCAGTCCCCGCCTCGTCAACGCCCTTCATGCAGCCTTAGTCCTCAAAGTCTTGAATGTCCCCACCGTTTCAAGAAACTTGGGCCTCTCGCTATATCCTCAATAGTAGTCGGCGGCGTCGGCTGCTCTGTTGCCGCGCCCATGCCAATACCGTCAAGGAGCATTCCATGAAGCACGACGTCACGATCGAGATCCCCAAGGGGTCGCGCGTCAAGTACGAAGTTGACCACGAGACCGGTCGCGTCCGCCTGGACCGCGTCCTGTTCACCTCCATGCAGTACCCCACCCACTACGGGTTCTTCGAGAACACCCTTGGCGAGGACGGCGACCCGCTGGACGCACTGGTGCTCCTGCAGGACTTCGACCTGTACCCCGGGGTCATCGTTGAGTCCCGCCCCATCGGTGTTTTCAACATGACCGACGACGGCGGCGGAGACGCCAAGATCCTGTGTGTTCCGGCCGACCCGCGTTTCGACCACATCCAGGAAATCACCGATGTCAGCGAATTCCTGATCAAGGAAATCGAGCACTTCTTCACCCGTTACAAGGATCTTGAGCCGGGTAAGTGGGTCAAGGCTGAAGGCTGGGCCGACCGCGCCGCCGCCGAAGCCGAGCTGGAAGCTTCCATCAAGCGTTACGTTCCGAGCGCGCACTAACAGCGTCCGGCAAGCAACCCGTCCGACGGCGGCGGGTGCGGTTCCATGCGAACCGCACCCGCCGCCGTCGTCGTTAAGGCGTAGGTCCCCGACGCGCAGCGGATCGGTTCACAATCGCCGGGCAGCCGCCGTCGTAACGAGCAGTTGACTCTGAATTAACCGCTTGAAAGTCCGCTACCTGCCGGTAATGTTTGATCCACCATGTTCACCCTGACCATCAACCAACGCGACAGCCGCGGCAACGGAGACCTCGTACCGCAGCTGCTCAAGGACCTGCGCCACATCCCGGCGTGCTTGGACTTTGACCGCTCGGTGGAGGACGAGGTCCAGGGCATCGTGGAATTTCCGCATCAGGCCGTGGATTCGGCGCTCATCGCCCTGCGGAGCGGACAGTGGTACGTGGGAATCGGCGTCGGGCCCGTCAACGAACCCCTGCCCAGGCAAATCAAAGACGCCTCCGGACACGGCCTGGTCTACGCACGGCGCGCCGTTGACCGCTTGCGGAACGGCAAAGAGCGGGTCCCTGTGGCCGTCGAGGGCCCGATCGCTGCCCTCGCCGCTGAATCGGAGGCAGTACTGCGCCTCCTAGGGCACATCGTGCAGCATCGGAGCGTCGCTGAGTGGCGCGTCCTGGACCTGCTGACACCGGGGGTGCGTGGACAACAGAAAGCCGTGGCCCAGGAACTGGGAATCAGCACCCAAGCCGTGAGTAAGGCCCTGGCCCGCGCCCAATGGGTGGAGGAGCACGCCGCCAGGCCGGCCGCAGCCCGCTTGCTGCAGTTGATCCTTGAGGTTTACTGATTACCTCGGAACGCCGCCAGCCATATCGTCCTCGACACATCCATTCCTCCCGGCCTACCTTGAGTCCATGATCTCCAAGCCGAAGCTTGGGCGGCTTCTTCCCGCCCTCAGGCAGGCTGTCACAGGCCACCGACTCCTGTTTGCTGCGAAGACCGCGGTCGCGGCCGGGCTGGCTTGGTACCTTGCGCCATTTATGCCTGGGACTGCCGCCGCGTACCCCTACTACGCGCCCTTGGGCGTCCTAGTCAGCATGCACCCCACCGTGGCGGATTCCGCCAAGCACGGGCTGCAAAGCCTGCTGGGACTCGGATTGGGCATTGCCATGGCCTTCGCAGTGACCACGGTCGCCACCCCCAACGTACTGGCGGTCGCAGTCGTCGTCGGCCTGGGCGTGGTTATCGGCGGCCTGCCACGACTCGGCAGCGCCTCCGAATGGGTTCCCATGGCGGCGTTGTTCGTACTGGTGTTGGGTTACTCGAATGCGCAGGGATTCTCATTCGCGTATGTCCTGCAAATGGGCATGGGAGTAACGGTCGGTTTCGCAGTGAACTGGCTGATCTTCCCTCCCCTGCATCTTGAAGCCATCGATCCTGCCATCGACGGACACCAACGGGCGCTGTCCAAGCAACTCCGGGACATGGCCAGCGCCATGACCGAATCCTGGCCGCCGAACCACGAGGAGTGGGCGAGCCGTAGCGGAGAGCTCTCCCGCACCGCCGCCGCGGTTCGGGCAGCGGTCCATGCGGCGAAGTTGAGCGCCAAAGCGAACCCACGGTCCCGCCGTCGGGCCAGGCGGCTGACCGGCGACCTCGCCGGTTTGCGGGTGGTGGAACGGCTGACCTTTCACGTGCAGGACATCACGGACATCCTGGCAAGCGTGATCTGGGAAGAGAACGCCGGAACGGTCATTCCGGAGGGGGTCCCGCCGAATTTGGCTGAGGCGCTGGAAGACGTTGCGGAAATGATCCGGCAGTGGAGGCATGGGGACGCCGAGGATTTCAAGAATGCCTTGGACCAAGCCCGGGATAGTGTGGCAGCACTGAGCGAAACCGTCACGGAGGCGGCCGCCGGCCAAGCGCCCGTGAACGCCGCCGCGTCGGTCGCCATGAGCCTGCGGCGCCTGATCACGGTGGTCTCCGACGCCGCCTGAGCCGTGAGCGTCTACCGGCTGGCCCGACCGGGCGGGGCTAGCCCACCAAGCGACGCAGGATGAGGGCCGCGCCGTCGTCGTACACCGAAGCCGTGACCTCATCAGCTACGGCGATGACTTCCTCAGGCGCCTGGCCCATGGCGACCCCGCGCCCGGCCCAGCTGAGCATCTCGATGTCATTGCGGCCGTCCCCCACTGCCACGGTGTGGCGGGGGTGGGTGCCGAGCCGCTGGCGCAACTGCTCCAAGGCGCTGGCCTTGGTGACCCCGGCGGCGGCGATATCCAGCCAGGCCGTCCAGCCCACTGAATAGGTGACCCCGGACAGCCCGATCCTGCGGATGGCTGTGGAAAATTCTTCGGCCGTGTTCTCGCTGCTGAACACCACGACACGCACCGCAGTGGCATCGAGCATGGTCTGGAAGTCGACGCCGATTGCCTCGACTCCGAAGCTGGCGTCCTGGAACCGCTCTGTGGAGAGGAAGTTCCCGTCCTCGTCCTCGAGCGCGTACTTGGCGGACGGAAGCTGCTCGCGAAGGGCCATCAGCGCCGGGGCGGGATCGAAAGTGGCCTTGTGAATGATCTCGTAGCCTGCGTCCAGCTGGGGGTCGAGCCGCAATGTGACGCCGCCGTTGCAGCACACGGCATAACCGCGTTCCAGTCCGATCTGCTCAATGATGGGCAACGTGGCGTTCAACGAGCGGCCGGTGGCGATCAGGACGTCGTGGCCGTGGGCGACCACGGCTCTTGCGGCATCGCGGACACCTGGCGACATATGGCCATCGTGATCCACGAGGGTTCCGTCGACGTCCAACGCGATCATGAGCTTGTGATGCAAATTCCGCTGGTCATCGATGCCAGCGACTGAGGTACCAGTCAAAATAGTCATGCCTCCAGTGAAGCAGACCCCACCGACACCAGCTAGGACGCAGGACACAGCAACGGATTAACACGCGGTGAATACCCCCACGTTTGTCCACAGTGTGAATGTTAACCTGGGCGGTACCCGGCACGAGGCCGTAGTCCGGCACGCAGAAGCTTCTGCCGAAGGCGGCCTGGCTGCTCCAGATCCGCCCAATTCCACCTGACTACGGTGAACCCCAGTGCACGGATGCTGTCCTCGCGTAGCTTCTCCCGATGGAGGACCTCCTCCGCGCTCCAATCCCCCCGCATGTCCTCGTCCGCGTACTTTTGCTTGCCATCGAATTCGCCTGCGATCGATTGCTCCGGCCACCAGAAATCCGTTCTGGCAATGAACTGGCCGGAGTCAACAATCGTGTGCTGTTGGAGCGGTTGCTCAAAGCCCAACAGCTCGATGACAGCCCTGCTGAATGACTCCCCCGCCGATTCGGCCTTCGTGTTGGCCAGGCTCGCGATGCGGACTGCCCGGTGCTTGGTGGCATCCGCAACGATCCCGCCCAGTGCCAAGGCGATCCCAGGGTGTTCGAGCAAGCACGCATCCTGCCCTAGCAAACCCTGTTCCCCAAGCATTCGTGCGATTCCGTCAGCTACAACCAGCGCGCGGCTGAAGGACGAGGTACACATGACATCCATGGCCGTCTGCACCGGACTTGTGCAGGAAAACTGGCCGGAAACCACGGCCTGCGGGTCGCGTCGAAGGACGTAGCGCATGGGATGGTTGCCTGCATTGCGGGCCTTTTCGGCAAGCGCGCTGTTTCCGTGGACAACGAACGTTGCTGGCCGCCGTCCGGTGATTCGCTCCGAGGAAGTGGCTAGATCGACGAACTCCGGGGGCCTAAGTGTCGGGACCCCGAGCACGACGGCTGCGGACTCACCGCAAAAGACGGGCCGGTCGAATGCCAGACCCACCGCAGCTGCGGACCATTCGAACCGCTGGGCTGGCGTTGCTTCCACCCAGGTGGAGGTTTTCACGTAGTACCCGCGCCTCAGCCGGACGAGGTGTCCTGCCCTGAACGGCCGGTGGATCACGGCCGTGGAGCCCGTTAGCGCCAGCCGCTCGGCGGAGACAATGAGCTGCGGAGGGATGTCCATGGAATTACTATCCATGGATCGTCCCGCAGCGTCAGCCGTGCTTTCGCATTATGTGGACAAGCGAGGCTGTGGAGGACCGGTTCGTCCCGGCATTCCGGGCCTACAGAACGGGCAGGACCTCGAGCCCTCCGAGGTACTTCTGGAGTGCCTTGGGGACGTTGACCGAACCATCCGGGTTCTGGTGGTGCTCCAGGATGGCCACGATCCAGCGGGTGGTGGCCAGCGTTCCGTTCAGGGTCGCGACCGCGCGGGTGCCCTTCGCCACGCCATCCTCATTGACCGCACGCTCCCGGATGTTGAGGCGGCGGGCCTGGAAGGTGGTGCAGTTGGACGTCGACGTGAGCTCGCGGTACGCGTTCTGGGTGGGGACCCAGGCTTCGCAGTCGAACTTCCGGGCCGCGGACATGCCGAGATCGCCCGCCGCAGTGTCGATCACGCGGTACGGGAGCTCGACCTTGGCCAGCATTTCCTCTTCCCAGGCCAAGAGGCGTTCGTGCTCGGCAGCGGCCTCTTCAACCGTGGTGTAGATGAACATCTCCACCTTGTTGAACTGGTGGACGCGGATGATGCCGCGGGTGTCCTTGCCGTGCGAACCTGCCTCGCGGCGGTAGCAGGAACTCTGCCCGGCGTATCGGATGGGGCCGGCGGAAAGGTCCAGGATCTCGTCAGCGTGGTAGCCGGCGAGGGCCACTTCCGAGGTTCCCACAAGGTAAAGGTCGTCTTCGGCGAGACGGTAGATCTCGGCGTCGTGCTTTACATCAAAACCGGTGCCCTGCATGATCTCCGGACGCACCAAGGTGGGGGTGATCATCGGCACGAAACCGGCCTCGATGGCTTGGTCCATGGCCATCTGCAGCAATGCCATCTCCAGGCGGGCACCCACGCCGCGGAGGAAGTAGAAGCGCGCACCGGACACCTTGGCGCCGCGTTCCATGTCGATCGCGCCGATGAGTTCGCCGATTTCCAGGTGGTCCCGTGGCTCGAAATCAGTGAATTCGCGTGGTGTGCCGACCGTCTTGACCACCACGAAGTCGTCCTCGCCACCCTCGGGCACGCCGTCCACAATCAGGTTGGGGATGACACGGAGCAGCTCTTCCTGCTTGGCCTGGGCGGCGTCGGCTTCGGCGGAGGCAGCCTTGACCGAGTTGGCCAGTTCCTTGACCTCGGCCAGCAGCGCCTGCTTTTCTTCGCCCTTGGCTTGTGCCACTTTCTTGCCGAAGACGTTCTGTTCCGCACGGAGGTTCTCGTAGCGGATCAGTGCCGCGCGGCGGTCTGCATCGGCGGAAATGATCGCGTCCACCACGGACTCGTCGGCGCCGCGGGCGCGCTGGCTGGCACGGAACTTGTCCGGGTTTTCGCTGAGGTCTTTTACGTCGATCACCAGACAAGAGTATCGAATGAGCGCACTGCTCCGCGGCCAGTGCACGACGGCGGCAGGCACCCCTGCCGCCGTGCACGGCCACACCTGCAGCGGGATAGGGTTGAAGCACCATGAGCAACTGGATCCTGTACGTGATTCTGGCTGGGGGCGTGGTCTTCGCCGTCTCCAGTTGGTGGGGCGTGCGCCGGCTCAGGGCCAGGCATACCCGCAGCGCTGTACGCGAAGACGCCCACAAGCCCGAAGCCGGCTTGCAAAGGGTCGCCGTGATCCTCAACCCGGTGAAGGCGAAGGCCGAGGACGCACGGAGGATCATCCGCGAAGCCTGCCATCTTGCCGGCTGGGACGAACCCCGTTTCTTCGACACCACCGCGGAGGACCCCGGCCATTCGCAGGCCAAGGCGGCACTCGCGTACAGGCCCGACGTCGTACTCGTGGGCGGCGGCGACGGTACCGTGCGCGTGGTGGCAGAGACACTCGCGCACACCGACGTCGCGATGGGCTTGATTCCCCTGGGAACCGGAAACCTGCTGGCGCGCAACGTGAATCTGGATGTCAACGATCTCCGCGGCAACATCCACACAGCCCTCTTCGGCCACCAGCGCTACATCGACACCGCCCGAATGGCGATCCACAACGAGCGGACAGGCGCCTCTTCCGAGCATGCTTTCCTGGTGATCGCCGGCATGGGCCTGGATGCCGAGGTTGTGGGCGACACCAACGACGGCCTCAAGAAGGCGGTCGGCTGGCTGGCCTACACCGAGGCCGGCGTCCGCCACCTGCCCGGCCGGCGCAAAAGGGTCACCATTGCCATGGACGACGCGCCAGAGCAATCCCGGAAAATCCGAAGCGTCTTGTTCGCCAACTGCGGCCTGATTCCAGGGGGCATCGACTTCATCCCCGGCGCGATGATCGATGACGGCGTCCTGGATGTTGTGGTCATGAGCCCGCGCAGCGCCATCGGCTGGATCGCGGTGTACACCAAGATCTTGTTCAAGCACAACCGGAACCTGCCGGTCATGAATTACTACCGTTCGGGCAAGGTGGTCATCAGCAGCAGCGAACCGATGGCCACGCAACTTGACGGTGATCCCTCGGGCGAAGCCACAAAGGTCACCGTCAAGGTGGAGCCGCGTTCTCTGCTTGTGCGCGTGCAATAAGCCCTGCGCGTGGAATAGCGGGACGCGCTATTTGGCGTTCTTCGCCGCTCCAGTTGCTTTGTCTTCTGCCAACTTGCGTTCTGCCAGGGCTTTGGCGGCTGCGCGCGCTTCCGATTGCTCGCGAATCATGGCCTGTTCTTCCTCAAAGCGCAGCCGATCAGCCCGGTCGGCGTCGTCGCCGTCCCAGTCTTGGTTGTCCGCCTTGGGCTTGGGGTTGACGATCATTCCCTGGCCGCTGGTGTCATTGCTATTTCCTGACATGGCCCGCTCCCTCCGTTTGGGGCATGCGTCCATCACTTGTGGATCAAGCAAGCATACGCACAGTTTTATCCACGCGATAGGGGTTGAAGAGTCAATTATCCAACGCTTGGCGAAGCGGATCCGGGCCGGTCAAGCGCCCGGTTCCCCGCCCAGAATTCCCTGGACCCAGGCGTGTGCGGATGCGAACGCGGCGTCGGAGGTATGCGGAGCAACCAAGGCTTTCTGCTCGTCCGCCCGTGCATAGGACCCTAGGAATCGGGTGGCCGGGCTGATCCGGTGCAGGCCCGCCAGGGCGTCGGCTACCCGAGCGTCCGACGCGTGGCCGTCGGCGTCGATGCTGAAGAAGTAGTGCCCCAGATACTGGCCGGTGGGCCGGGATTCGATGCGGCTGAGGTTGACTCCGCGGGTGGCAAACTGGTCCAGGATTTCCATCAGGGCGCCGGGGCGGTCTTCGGGAAGGGGCACGACGACGGTGGTCTTATCCGCGCCCGTGCGCTCAGTCAGTGCCCCGGGACGGCTGACCAGGACGAAGCGGGTAACTGCGCCGGGATTGTCGCCGATGTTCTCCGCAAGCACATTCAGGCCCGGCCGCTCGGCCGCGACCAGGGGTGCGCAGATGGCGGCGTCATAGTGCGCCTCGCCTTCAAGAAGCCCGACGGCGGCTGCCGCGGTGGAGGAGCCCGGCACGTATTCTGCATTCGGGATATTTTCGTCAACCCACAGCCGGCATTGGGCCCAGGCATGGCCATGGGTGGATATCCGGCGGATGTCCGAGATCTTAACGCCGGGCCGGGCAACCAGCACGAACGTGATGGGAACGAGCGCTTCACGGATGATCCGAAGTTCGGTTCCGGTGGCGATGGCATCCAGGGTGGCGGTCACGCCGCCTTCCACCGAATTCTCGATCGGCACCATGGCCGCATCCGCCTCGCCTTGGCGAACCCTCTCCAAAGCCGTGTTCACGTTGGTGCAAGGCACCCTGTTGGCATCGGCCGCGCCGGGGACCTGTAGGAGGGCAGCCTCGGTGAAGGTGCCTTCCGGACCCAGGAAGGTGTAGGTGAGCGCGGATGAAGACATTGAATATTCCTTAGGTGTTATACGTGACTAGAGGACAACCGGCTTGAGGCCGTTCTCCGAAACCATCGGTCGGCCGGACTCCCACCAAATGTCCATGCCTCCAGCAATGTTGGTGGCGGTGTAGCCCTGCCCCACCAGCCACTGAACCACCCGGTAGGACCGCCCACCCGTACGACAGATGACATACAGGTCATCGTCGGGGTCGAGTTCGTCAAGCCGGGCCGGGATCTGGTCAAGGGGAATATGGAATGCACCCTCGGCGTGGCCCGCTACCCATTCGTAATCCTCCCGGACATCCAAGATTTTCGCGTCCGCCGGAACATCGCCGACGGGCACGGTCTCGAAATCGCTCACGTGAGTCCCTTCCAGTTGATTCAGATCTCCAAATCAAGCCTAGTCCCCGCCGCTTCCCTTGCCTCGCTTCGCTACGGCAAGGGAACCCTCGCGGCGTGGGCCCACCCGCCGCTGCCCTTGCCTCGCTTCGCTACGGCAAGGGAACGTAACGGCACTTCCTCACTCGGCCGCTGCGGCACTAGTGTTGGCGCTAAATGTTCGCCGTTGTTGCGGGCGAGACCACTCAAGTCGGGGAGGAGGCACCATGGCTGCTGGCGAGCCCACCATTCTGGCAACCTCCGGCGGCTATAAGTCCGGTCATCGCACCAGGATGGAGTTCGACCTCCTGGTTCACCACGCCGTCGAACTCTCCGGGGTGAGCGGACGTGCACCGCGGGTGGCGCATATTGGCACGGCCTCCGGTGACCAGCGTTGGTTCGCCGCGGAATTGGACCAAGCCGCACGGGTTTCGGGGTTCGATTTCAGCCACCTCAACCTTTTCACGATGCCCAATTACGGCGATCCAGAGGCCTACCTTTTGGAACAGGACGTGGTGTGGGTCAACGGCGGCTCCGTGGTCAATCTTCTGGCCGTGTGGCGTGCCCACGGGCTGGATGGCATTTTGAGCCGCGTCTGGGAACAGGGCGTGGTGCTGGCCGGAGTGTCCGCAGGCTCGATTTGTTGGTTCCAGGGCGGCACCACGGATTCCTACGGCCCGGAATTGCGTGCCGTGACCAACGGACTGGGCTTCCTCCCGTACGCCAACGGCGTCCACTATGACTCCGAGCCGGGCCGCCGCCCGTTGGTCCACCAGTTGGTGGCAGAGGGCGTGCTGGGGGAAACGCACTGCACCGACGACGGCGTCGGGCTCGTTTATAGAGGCACGGAACTTGTGGACGTCGTCGCCGAAGTCAGAGGCAAGGCTGCTTACCGCGTCACCGCGGCTCCCGGCGATTCGGCCGACGCCGTTCCCGTCGCTGTGGAGGAGCGCTTGGAGTCCCGCTTCCTTGGCTGACATCCACGAACTCGGCGCGGTCGAGTTGCGCCAGGCCTTGGCCTCCGGTCAGCTCTCCGCGGCTGAGACGGCGGAGCACTTCCTTGCGAGGATCGGGCAGCTGAACCGTACGTTGGGCGCCTTCATCACGGTGACGGCAGACCAGGCCATGCTCGACGCCCGGGCCGCTGACGCAGCGTTCGTTCGCCGGCGCGGCGGAGGTCCCGGGCTTCCCCTCCTGCACGGCATGCCGCTGGCTTTCAAAGATCTCACCGACGTCGCGGGAGTCGTGACCACCCACGGCAGTGGAGCCCTGGACCGTAAGCCCGCTCCGGAGGACGGAGCCCTTGCCGCGACGCTTAAAGGCGCCGGCGCCATCTCACTGGGCAAGACTCAGGTTCCGGAGTTCGGACTCACGGCCTACAGCGAAAACCGCATCGCACCGCCGTCGCGCAATCCCCACGCATTGAGCCGCAGCTCCGGCGGATCGTCGGGAGGCAGCGCGGCCGCGGTTGCGGCAGCCTTGGTTCCCTTCGCGCCCGGGAGCGACGGCGGCGGATCAATACGTATTCCCGCTGCGGCATGTGGACTGCTTGGGTTGAAGCCGGGCCGGGGCTTGGTGCCCGCTGGCGAAAGCGTCGGCGACGCCGCGCGTTTGGTAGTTGCCGGGCCCTTGGCGCGCTCCGCAGCGGACGCGGCGCTCATGATGGATGCCCTCGTCCCGAACGGAGTCCGGCCGGAAGGTGGCTACCTTGCGGGCCTTGAGGAAGCGCCCGCGGCCTTGCGCATCGGCGCGAGCCTGGACAGCCCGTGGTCCACCGCTTTCCCCTTCGCCCCGGAGCGGGAGGCCCTGGATGCCCTCGCCAAGGGCATCGAACTACTGACGGAAGCGGGCCATTCAGTGCTCGACGCCGAGATACGCTACGACAATCGCTATCCGGAAGCGTTCACGACTGCCTGGACAGCCGGCGTCGGGAGCGCACGGATCCTGCCCCAGCGTGAAGCCTTGCTGACCCCGCTGACCCGGACCTTCCGGCGTAGGGCGCAACAGCGGAGCGCAGGCAAGGTCAACGAAGCGCTCGGTTTCCTGCGCCAGTTCACCCACGACACGGTCGCCCAGTACGCACAGTGGGACCTCGTCCTGACGCCGTCGCTGGCACAGACGCCACGGCCCGTGGGCTGGTTCACCGGGACAACGCCCGGAGGCGAGCAATGGCCGGCCCCCGATTGGCCCGGCGACGCGGACGATGACTACCGCAAGCAATGCGAGTTTGCGCCCTGGTCCTCCATGGTGAACGTGTGCGGGCTGCCGGCGATCAGTGTGCCCGTCCATTGGACCGGCCTGACACCGGGAACGGGGTTTCCGATGGGCATCCAGCTCATCGGAAAGCCGGGATCCGAGCTCCTGCTCCTGCGGCTCGCAAGGCAGCTTGAGGGGCAGCAAAAACCTGCCCCTATCGCCTGAGAATAGTTGCCCGAGGCATCTAAATGATGTGACAATGCGCTCAGTCAATGTCACCATGGATCAGATGAGCACAACTCTAGACACGCGGGCGCCCGCCAAAAACGCGGGCGATACGTCATTTTTCGGCCACCCAAAGATGCTGGCCAGCCTCTTCTCCGTAGAAATGTGGGAACGATTCTCCTTCTACGGCATGCAGGGCATCCTGCTTTACTACATGTACTTCACCGCAGACCACGGCGGACTCTCGATCGACAAATCGCTCGCCGCCGGACTGGTTGGCGCGTACGGCGGAGGTGTATACCTCTCCACGATCCTGGGCGCATGGTTGGCGGACCGGCTTTTCGGCTCCGAACGGGTACTTTTCGGTTCCGCCATCATGATCATGGCCGGCCACGTCGCGCTTGCCCTCCTACCGGGGATCCCGGGCCTGGTGGCAGGCCTGGTGCTGGTGGGCATCGGATCCGGTGGCCTCAAGGCGAACGCAACAGCACTGGTTGGCACCCTTTACGGGGAGAAGGACGAACGGCGTGACGCCGGCTTCTCCATCTTCTACATGGGCATCAACCTCGGCGGCCTCATTGGACCGCTCGTTACCGGCTGGCTGCAGGAAAGCACCGGCTTCCACTGGGGCTTCGGCGCGGCCGCCATCGGCATGGCGATCGGCCTGGTCATCTACGCACTGGGTCGAAACAAGCTCCCGGAAGAAGCCCACCGCGTCCCGAACCCCCTTCCCTCCGCACAGCGGAGCCGTTACGGGCTCATCTTCTTCGGCATCGCCGTCGTGATCGCCGTGCTGCTGATGACCGGCGTAGTGAACCCCGGCAACCTGGCCCGCAGCATGGCTTACGCAGCCATTGTCGCCTCACTGATCTACTTCACGTTGATCTTCAGAAGCAAGAAGGTCACGCCATTTGAGCGCAAGCGTGTTGTCGCGTTCATTCCGCTGTACATCGCGTCGGCTGCGTTCTGGGCACTCTTCCAGCAGCAGTTCACGTTCATTGCCGTGTACTCGGAGGAAAAACTGGACCGCAACCTCTTCGGCTGGGAAATGCCGGCAGCCTGGGTGCAGTCCATCAACCCCGTATTCATCATCGTCTTCGCAGGCGTCATGGCTGCCCTGTGGACGAAGCTTGGTCCGAAGCAGCCGGGATCCCCCATCAAGTTCGCTGCCGGACTCTTCGTCATGGGCCTGGCGTTCCTGGCCTTCATCCCCTTGACCGGGGCAGGAAAGACCCCCCTGCTGGTGCTTGTGGGAATCCTGTTCCTCTTCACTTTGGCGGAGCTGTTCCTGTCCCCAATCGGCCTGTCCGTGAGCACCAAGCTGGCCCCCAAGGCCTTCCACACCCAGATGGTGGCCCTGTTCTTCCTCTCGGTGTCTCTCGGCACCGCACTGGCCGGCATCCTGGCCGGACTGTACAACCCCGACAACGAATTGCCTTACTTCCTGGGCGTCGGCGGCACGGCTGTGGTCATCGCCGTGGCCTTGGCAGCCGGCTCACCCGCCATCAAGAAATTGATGGGCGGCGTGCGCTAGTCACGTCACCGACTTAAACCGCGACGGCGGCCGGTGCGTTTGGTGGGATTCCCGCCAGAGGCACCGGCCGCCGTCGTTGTTGCTAGTAGTTGTAGTTGTAACGCGAAGCAGTCGCAGCAAAAATCGCGACAAAGACCCAGAATATGGTCGCGAGAACAATGCCGAGATACCCCATTACAAGGCCCGCAATGGCCATGCCTCTGCCGGCCGGTTCCTTCCTGAGGGCCATGTGGCCGAGGATCACGGCGGCGATCTGGGGCAGGACGAAGAAGCCAAAGCCCACGAAGACCGAGATCCCGCAGCACATACTCGCAATACTCAGGCCCTTGGGCTCGACCGGCATGCCGTAGTAAGCGGGTTGGCCGTAAGGGCTGGCCGGCTGCCCGTAGCCTTGGGGAGGTTGCCCATACGGCGAAGCGGGCTGCCCATAGGGGCCGGCCGGCTGCTGGCCGTAGGCGGGCTGGCCGTACGGTTCCTGCGGCTGCTGTGATTGCGGCTGCTGCGCGTGGGGCTGGCCGTAGGGGCCACCGGCCGCCGGCGAGGCAAACGGCTGCTCGCCGTACGGGTTTTCGCCGGGTTGGGGTGCAGGCGCCCCATACGACGGCGGTTCGTAGCCCTTGGGCGGTTCGTTGGCCTTGGGCGGTTCGTTGGCCTTGGGCGGTTCGTTGCCCTCCGGAGCGTTCTCGGGTTTAGCTGGCTGGTCGGTCATGGAAAATCCCCCTTGCGAGTCTTTGTGCCCAGCCTACCGCCGAGCGAAGGCGCACATAAGCTGCGAAGGCCAGGCTCCCCAACCCCATGCAGCACTCCGGTAAACGGGCAGTGAATCTTCCTCGGTCAAGCGGAAATACGAAGTCACAGGCACCGCAATAGTGGGTTTTGTCTTCAAGCTCACCTGACGGTCTGGCATGCTGGGTCAATGGCTAGCCGTGCGGGCACTGTTGCCCTTCCCCAGGACCTTGTAGACATCACCGCTCTTCTTGACGCGTACTACGACGTGACGCCGGATCTGAGTGATCCCGCGCAGCGCGTTGCCTTCGGCACCTCCGGGCACCGGGGGTCGAGCCTCAAGGCCTCATTCAATGAAGGGCATATCCTCGCCATTACGCAGGCGATTGTGGAATACCGTGCAGGGCAGGGCATCACCGGCCCGCTCTTCCTGGCCAAGGACACCCACGGGCTGAGCGAACCAGCGCAGAATTCCGCCCTTGAAGTGCTCGCTGCCAACGGCGTCAACGTGCTGATCGACGCCCGGCACGGCTACACACCCACCCCGGCCCTGAGCCACGCAATCCTGAAGTACAACAACGAAGCCGGCCCCGGCCAGCCCCAGGCGGACGGCATCGTGGTCACCCCGAGCCACAACCCTCCGGCCGACGGTGGTTTCAAGTACAACCCTCCGCACGGCGGGCCGGCCGACACCGACGCCACCGGCTGGATCGCCAACCGCGCCAACGAGCTCTTGGAAAACGGGCTGCGCGGCGTCAAGCGGATCCCGTTGAACGACGCCCTCAAAGCGGATGGCACGGGCAAGTTCGATTTCCTGAGCAGCTACGTGGACGACCTCCCTTCCGTCCTGGACCTCGATGCGATCCGCACCGCCGGGGTGCGCATCGGCGCCGACCCCATGGGCGGCGCATCCGTGGACTACTGGGGTGAAATCGGCGAGCGTCACCAGCTCGACCTGACGGTGGTCAACCCAACCGTGGACCCGCAATGGGCATTCATGACCCTCGATTGGGATGAGAAGATCCGCATGGACTGCTCCTCGCCGTCGGCCATGGCTTCGCTTATCAAGCGCATGTCCGACAGTGCTTCGGCCGGCACCGGAGCCTTCGACGTCGCTACCGGAAATGACGCCGACGCCGACCGCCACGGCATCGTGACCCCCGACGGCGGCTTGATGAACCCCAATCACTACCTCGCCGTCGCGATCGACTACCTCTACCGCAACCGCACGGGCTGGAACCCCAAGTCCGTGGTCGGCAAGACCCTCGTCTCCTCGTCCATCATTGACCGGGTGGCTGCCGGACTGGGCCGCAAGCTCGTGGAAGTTCCCGTGGGCTTCAAGTGGTTCGTCCCCGGCCTGCTCTCCGGCGAGGGTGCCTTCGGTGGCGAAGAATCCGCGGGCGCCTCGTTCAACAAGCGCGATGGAAGCGTCTGGACCACCGACAAGGACGGGATCCTGCTGGCCCTCCTGGCATCGGAGATCACGGCGGTCACCGGCAAGTCGCCGTCCCAGCTGTACAAGGGCCTCACGGACCAGTTCGGCGCGCCAGTCTATGCCCGGATCGACGCCGCCGCCACACGTGAGCAGAAGGCGGCGCTCGGCAAGCTCTCGTCGTCGGACGTTACAGCCACCACGCTGGCGGGCGAGGAAATCACCGCCAAGCTGACCGAGGCTCCGGGCAACGGCGCCTCAATCGGCGGCCTCAAGGTTGTCACCGAAAACGCGTGGTTCGCGGCCCGTCCGTCGGGAACCGAGGACGTCTACAAGATCTACGCCGAGTCCTTCAAGGGTGCCGACCACCTCAAGCAGGTCCAGGAAGAGGCCAAGGCGCTTGTGGACGGCGTAATCTCCTAGCCCCTAGCTAGTTTGACTCCGCCGGGAGGCGCCACAGCTTGAGGATCCGGCGAATGGCGTGGTTGCCTTCCGGCGCCATGTCCACCAGCGCGATCCGGTCGAGCACAACGGCGTCACCCGGCTTGGGGCGCTTGCCGTCGTGATGCGAAATATGCGGGCGGTAGTTCTCCATGACGTAGCGCGGGGTTGCCACGTGCCCTCCGACGCTTGCCACGGCGTCGAACATTTCTTCGTGCAGACCCTGCAGAATGGGATGGTGTTCCACAAGGCTGACCGGTATGGACCCTTGGTGACCGAATCCGGCGTCGGGCCCTACGGTGAGATCCGCGCCTAAGGCGCCCATCGCGGGCACCGCAACAAGCTCGGCGAGGCGTGCGGCGACGTCGTCACCATCGGAGGGCTCGACGTCGAACCTCAACAGGGTGATGTGCAGCGGCCAGTCACTACGCGGGAAGACCAGCCCGTCAGCCACGGCTTCGACGAACGCCACCAGAATCAGGTTCCGCATAAGGAAATTTTGCCACCGCGGCGCCCCTCCCACAGCGACGCCGACCCACAGTGGTGAGCGAGCGTCGGCCGAAAAGGCGCCAAAGGTGAGCGAGCGTCGGCCGAGGAAAACGCCCGCTCACATATACCCCCTCAAACACAAACGCCCGCTCACATATACCCCCTCAAGCGCAAACGCCCGCTCACATATACCCCCTCAAACACAAACGCCCGGAAATTGTCAAGCTGTGTGGAGTCACTGGGCTAGTTTTTGGGGTGTTTTGGTCTCGGGCAGGTTGATCCCGACGTATTGTGCGGGGGCCGGT
>NZ_JBFBKR010000033.1:0-34193 GCF_040686575.1 Arthrobacter sp. NPDC080073 | reverse complement strand
CACCGGCCCCCGCACAATACGTCGGGATCAACCTGCCCGAGACCAAAACACCCCAAAAACTAGCCCAGTGACTCCACACAGCTTGACAATTTCCGCGCTCGCTCAGGTATGTGCCATATGCCGGGGGACCATCTTCATCTCGAGTGCGGGGGATGGATCTCGAGGCTTTCGTCATAAGTGAGCGGGCGTCGCTGGTGAGGGGGTCATAGGTGAGCGGGCGTCGCTGGTGAGGGGGTCATAGGTGAGCGGGCGTCGCTGGTGAGGGGGTCATAAGTGAGCGAGGGTTTCCTGGGTCAGACCCTCGGGCTGCGGAACTTGGAGAAACCCCGCCACAAACCGTAGACGGCGCCACCGACTGTCGCGGCTTTGAGGCCGAGCGTGGCGGCCCGGCGGCCGGAACGGAAGTCATAAACGGGCCAGTTGTTTTCCCGCGCATGGCGGCGAAGCCCGGCGTCGGGGTTGATGCACACCGGGTGTCCCACCAAGGTGAGCAGCGGGATGTCGTTATGTGAATCGCTGTATGCCCAGCAGCGCTTCAGGTCCAGGCCTTCTTCGTCCGCTACGCGCTGCACAGCCACGGCTTTGGCTGGTCCGTGGAGGATCTCGCCCACCAGCCGGCCAGTGTAGGCGCCGTCTTCAACTTCGCCCACGGTGCCCAAAGCGCCCGTCAGGCCTAGCCGTGTGGAAATGACGGTGGCGACTTCGATGGGCGTGGCGGTCACGAGCCAGACCTTCCGGCCGACACGAAGGTGCTGCTCTGCCAGGGCCTTGGTACCGGGCCAGATCCGCGACTCGATCATCTCGTCGTAGACCTCTTCGCCCAACTCCTTGATATCGGACACCTTGATACCGGCAGCGAGGATCAGCGCGGAATCCCGGACGGAATGGACGTCCTCCATTTTTTCGCCGCGCAGGACGAACTTGAACTGCTTCCAGGCAAATCCAGCGGCCTGGGAGAGCGTGAAGGCCTTGCGTTCATACATCTTCCGGGCGACGTGGAAGAGGCTGGCACCCTTCATCAGGGTGTTGTCGACGTCGAAGAATGCGGCTTCGCCGTGTTGCTGCGTTGCAGCCGGCGCGGTGGCCACAACGGCGTTCTTCTCGACGGGCATGCCTCGAGTCTAGTCAATCGCCCGGCCCACTGCCGTTCGCGACGGCTGTACCGACTCTAAAGCGATACCGTTGAAGCATGCCAAATCCCGACGTCGTACTCCTCACCAAAGCTGACTGCCACCTTTGCGCCGCGGCGCGTGACGCCGTCGAACGCGTGACTTCAAGCCTTGGCCTCACGTGGACTGAACAGTCGATCGACAACGACCCGGTACTGCGCGAGCGCTACGCCGAGGAGATCCCGGTGGTGTTCGTGGACGGAATCCAGCGGGATTTCTGGAAAATCGATGAGGCGCGATTGGTGCGGGTCCTGAAGAAGGCCATCACCGCCTGAACATGCGTGCAGAGCTTTGTTGGCAATAGAGTGGGAAAACAAAGCGACGCAATGGAGAAGAACGTGACTGCGCTGGAACCGTCCGCCGAAGCCGTACACGGGGACAAGGACTCTGCCGCGAAGCAGATACCGCCCGCGGCTGTGGCCCGGATGACGCTTTACCTGCGCGCTCTGAACTCCCTGCTGGGCGAAGGCGTGGAACGGGTTTCCTCCGAGGCATTGGCCGAGGCATCGGGAGTCAGTTCATCCACTTTGCGCAAGGACCTCTCCTACGTCGGCTCCTACGGAACGCGTGGTGTGGGATACGAGGTCCAGTACCTGAGCCGGCACATCGCGGCGGCGCTTGGCCTGACCCACGACTGGAAAGTGGCCATTGTGGGCGCCGGAAACCTTGGCAAAGCCTTGGCACGGTACGGAGGATTCGAATCGCGCGGTTTCGACGTGGTGGCGATCCTCGACGCCGATCCCATGGTCATCGGGAACGAAGTCGGCTGGCTGCGGGTCAGCGACGTCGCCAATCTTGAAACGGTCCTTCAGCGGACCGGCACCAACATGGTTGTCCTCGCCCTCCCGGCTGCAGTGGCACAGGACGTCTGCGACCGCGTGATCAGTGCGGGTATCCGCAGCATCCTCAGCTTTGCTCCTGTGCTGTTGCAGGTTCCGCCGTATGTGAATCTGCGCAAGGTGGACATGGCCACTGAGCTTCAGATCCTGGCGTATCACGCACAACGGGCACAGACTCCGCGCCAGGCCCTCTAGGCCAAGCCGGGTCTGCGCCCGTTGTCGGTTTTGCTTTCAGCTATTGGCCCTGTGGCCGTACTGCTTGCGGCCTAGCGGCCGTAGGCGCCGTCCTTAGCGTCCGTAAGGCGCCTGGCCGTAGGGGTTCGCGAACGGCTGGGCTTTCCGGAAATACGGCGCCGAGGCCGGCAAGTACAGCAGCACGATCGCGGCGACGCCCAAGAGGATGGTGATGGTGCCCATGCCGATCTGGGTCAGGCCCAGCAAAGAAATTGCGGCAAAGACCGTGCCCAGGATCCGGGCCCAGTTCTTCCCCTTGCGGACGTTGAACGCGACCAGTGCGTAGAGCCCGGCAAAGATCACCGAGAAGATAACCAGGCCGGTCACCAAAATGTTGATGAAGCTGGTGGTGTCTATGCCGGATGCGTTGGCTCCCTGCCCCGCCAATGCCTGATCCATCATGCTCTTGCCCGCGGGAGAGTTCAGCGTAGCGATGGTGAACGGAATGCCGATCAAGGTCAGCAAACCGGCTGCAAGCATGAGCCAGAAGGAGATGTTGACCAGCTGCGGGACTCCGGATGTCGCGGCGGGCTGCTGGCTCGGCCACGTGACCGGTCCGCCCTGGCCGTACTGCGGGACGGAAGGCTGGCCGTACTGCGGCGGCTGAGGTGCCTGCTGGCCGTACTGGGGAGCCTGCTGCCCGTACTGGGGTGCGGAAGGCTGCCCGTACTGGGGTGCGGAAGGCTGCCCGTAAGGCGGCTGCTGACCCGGCTGCGGTGCCTGTTGGCCGTATTGCGGTGCGTGCTCCCCATACTGCGGAGCTTGCTGGCCGTATTTCGGCTCCTCAGGGGCCGGATTCTCGCCGGGAGTGGACGGCGGGTAGGGAGGGGTGCTCATGGCATTCCTTTGCGTGTCGACTGCAGATACGGCTGCCGGGTGCAACGTGCCCTGCCCCCAGCTCGGCTTAATTCCACCGTACCCCGACGGCGCAGTGCTGGTGCTGATTCACGGGAAGAATTCTCGCTAAACAAGCTTCGGCGGATCTCCCGTGAACAGTGCGAAGACAAAGGGAAGGCCGCGGGGCCCTCCAGGGACTTGCCGCGGCCTTCAGCTATGTGTGCTGCGTTGTTGCTATACGAAGTGCTTCCTGGACTCCGGAAGCCACATCAAGACCGCAGCCGCGACCGCCACCGCCGAACCAATGAAGTTGAGGTTAAGGGTAGCTACCTGGACCAGCAGGGAGATCACCGCAAAGGCGCCCAGGATGGTCAGGACAAGTCGCGCCCAGCGGGAGCCCTCTTTGAGCCGAATGGCAATGAAGATGTAAAGGGCTGCGAACACGAGGCTGAAAATCAGGCCCACAATGCCGGGGCCTACCATCATCTCGCCGAAGAGGCCCCGCAGCGTGAAGATGTTGATGAAGCTGGCAACAATACCCAAGGCGGCAGCCGCGACCCACAACCAGTAGGAGATGGTCAGCTGCTGCGGCACTCCGGTGGTGTCCCGAAAGCGCTGCGCGATGTTGTTGAAGTCGAGTCCAAAAGTGTTCCGCGCCGGGGCCGCGTAGCCGAGCCCTGCGGGTGGGGCGGTATTCGGGCCCGCTGGCATGCCGTAGGCGGGTTGCCCCGGCTGCTGGTATTCGGGGGCGGGCTGCTGGTAGGAGGGAGGGGCCGGGTAAGAAGGAGGTGCTTGGTATCCCTGCGGAGTCTGGTAACCCGCAGGAGGGACATTGCCGGGCTGCGGTGGCTGGGCTCCGGGCTGTTGAGGCTGAGGAGCTTCGTTTGGGTTACTCATGGCATCACTTTAGACCTGAGGTTTAAGGATTCATAGGAAATTCTTGGCTAATTCGCCGCTAAATATCGGCTTTACGCCGAACAATAGGCGGGTGATACCGCAAGCAAAGAAATGGTGCCCCCGGGGCTGCGCACCGAATCGCGTGCAGCCCCGGGGGCACCATTCAGTCCGGGAACCCGGCGGATTAGGCGGCAGGTGCGATGAAAGCCAGTTCGAGGTTGATGGCAACCTTGTCGCTGACCAGCACGCCGCCGGCCTCGAGTACTGCGTTCCAAGTCAGGCCGAAGTCCTTGCGGCTGATGGTGGTCTCACCCGAGACGCCTGCGCGGGTGTTGCCGAAGGGGTCGACCGCCACGCCGTTGAACTCGGTCTCGATGGTCACCTCTTTGGAAACGCCCTTGATGGTCAGATCGCCCACGACGTCGAAGCCGTCGCCGTTGGCCTTGACATGGCGGGAGACAAATGTGATTTCCGGGAACTTCTCCACATCGAAGAAGTCCTCGCCCTTGACGTGGCCGTCGCGGTTGGCGTCGCCGGAGTCGAAGCTGGCGGTCTGGATGGTTGCGGCGACCTTGGAGTCGGTCAGGCCGCTGCCGAGTTCAAGGGTGGCCTCGGCCTCGGTGAACTGGCCGCGGACCTTGCTGATGCCTGCGTGGCGGACGGTAAAGCCGATCTCGCTGTGGGAGTTGTCGAGGGTCCAGACGCCGGTGGTGACGTTTGCGGGAAGTGTCATGGGGTTCTCCTTGGGAAGGTGTGATCGTAGCTTCATCGGGCGTTCGGCCGCACTTAGTTGAAGTGTCAACCGAACCTTGTGTCAAGTATAAACATGCAAATGCATCTTTTATTCCACCTTCAGGGAACATTCTGAAGAAACTTTCAGTTCTACGAAACGTAGAAGATTTCGGATCGCCCGCCTTCTTTGAGAAACTGGTAAACATGCCCCAAGCAACTGTCCATCTGCTCCGCCATGGCGAGGTCTACAATCCCGACGGCATTCTGTACGGCAGGCTGCCCGAATTCCACCTCTCCGAACGCGGCCGCGAGATGGCCAAGATGCTCGCGGACCACTTTGCTGCCCGCGTCGCGCAGGGGGCGAACATCGTCCACCTCGTCTCCTCACCATTGACCCGCGCACAGGAAACCGCCCTGCCCATTTCCGAGGCGTTGGACCTCCCGATCCACACGGAACCGCGGATCATCGAAGCGGAGAACCACTTCGAGGGGCTCAAGGCCAACATCGCCGAATTCATCAAGCCCAAGCACTGGTTCGAGTACCGCAACCCGCTGCGTCCTTCCTGGGGTGAGTCTTACCAGGACCAGGTCACCCGCATGCGTGCCGCCGTCGAGGATGCCCGGCTGAAAGCGATCGAACTCGGCGGCGATGGCGTCGAAGCCATTCTCGTCAGCCACCAGCTCCCCATCTACGCCACGCGCCTCAGCGCCGAGGGCCGGCCCCTGTGGCACGATCCGCGCAAGCGCGAGTGCACCCTGACGTCCCTGACTTCGCTAGTGTTCGACGACGGAAAGGTTGCGCGGGTGGAGTACAGCGAACCCGCCGCCGCGTTACTGCCCGGTACCGCGAAGACCCCCGGAGCATGACAATGGAACGCAACACCACCGGCCGCAAGACCAACGGCCAGAAGATCAATGCCGCCTTGACTTCGCGCCGCAGCTTCCTCGCTGTCGGGGGAGTGGCACTCTCTGCATTGACCATGGGCCTGTCCGCCTGTGCCCAGGAAGACGCCCTGGCCCAGCAGGCCAAAGCCGGCGACAACAAGAACTACGTCGCCGGAGACGGCTCGGTGACCGAATTCGCCAAAGCGGACCGCAAGGCCGCCGTCGGGATCAAAGGTACTTTGTTCGACGGAACTGCGGTGACCCCGCAGGACCTGCTCGGCAAGGTGACCGTCCTCAACTTCTGGTTCGCCGCGTGTGCGCCGTGCCGGGTTGAAGCCCCGATTCTTGAGGAACTGCACCAGGAGTTCAAGAGCAAAGGTGTCCAGTTCTACGGCGTGAACCTCCGGGACGAGAAGGCAACGGCGGACGCGTTCGACAAGACGTTCAATCTCACCTACCCCAGCTTCAACGACAAAGACGGTGCCGTGCTGCTGTCTGTCTCCGGCATTGTGCCTCCGGGTGCGGTGCCGACCACGCTGGTGCTGGACAAGGAAGGCAGGGTTGCCGCCCGCGTCCTGGGCGAGATCGAGAAGAGCACGCTCAAGGCACTCATCACCACCGCGGTTGCCGAGTAGGTGGCCCCGACAGCGTGAATAGTCCTTTCGCCGAGACCATCCTGAGCGGTTCCTTGCTGCTGGCCATCCCCGTGGCTTTGCTGGCCGGACTCGTCTCCTTCCTGTCGCCGTGCGTCCTGCCCCTGGTACCTGGCTACCTTGGCTATGTGACCGGGCTGACCGGCGTCGACCTCCAAAAGCAAAGGCGCGGGCGCATGCTCGCGGGAATCGGCCTGTTCGTCCTTGGATTCTCCGTGATTTTTGTCCTGCTCGGTGGTGCCTTCGGCCAACTGGGGACCCTCATTACCGGCCCGCAGAACGCCTGGATCACGCAATTGCTGGGCGTGCTGGTGATTATCATGGGCGTCGTCTTCCTGGGCGGCTTCGGGTGGTTGCAGCGCGACGCCAAAATCCATGCCAAGCCGCCTGCCGGGCTGTGGGGTGCCCCTTTGCTGGGCATCACGTTCGGACTCGGCTGGGCGCCCTGTATTGGTCCCACCTATTCCGCCGTTCAGTTGCTGAGCCTTTCCGGGGGATCGTCCGCGGCGAAGGGGGCGCTCCTGGCGTTTGTCTATAGTCTTGGCCTTGGCATTCCCTTCCTGTTGATAGCCCTCGCAGTCCGCCGGGGGATGGGTGTGATGTCCTTCTTCCGCAAGCATCGCCTCGCGATCCAGCGGATGGGCGGGGGCATCCTGATCCTTCTGGGAATCCTGATGGCCACGGGAGTGTGGGGCGCCTGGGTGACCGGGCTCCAGTACTGGTTCCAAACCGATGTGAAGTTGCCGATCTGATGAGCGAGCCCGTGCAAGGTAAAAAGAAGTCCAACAAGTCCGCCAGCGAACCAGCAGCTGACAACGCAGCTGACAACACAGCTGCCAACGCAGCTGACAACGCAGCCGACAAAGCTGACAACGCGAACCGCAAGGGGGTCGACAAGGCCAAGGCCGAAGCGGCACTGCCGGTCCTGGGGATCGTCGGCATGCTGCGCTGGGCCTGGACCCAGCTGACCAGCATGCGTACTGCGCTGTTCTTGCTGCTCCTCCTGGCCGTCGCCGCGGTTCCCGGTTCGCTGTTCCCGCAGCGACCGGCGAACCCTTCGATCGTGACGCAATACATCAGCGACCACCCGGACTACGGCAAGCTCCTGGATTCCCTGCAGCTCTACGACGTGTACTCCTCTGTCTGGTTCTCGGCGATCTACATTCTTCTGTTCATCTCCCTGATCGGTTGTGTCACGCCACGGGCCATCGCCCACTACAAGGCAATGCGTTCCCAGCCGCCGCGTACCCCTAAGCGTCTCTCCCGCCTCCCGGAGTACGGCACGTTTGTGCTGCCCGCCGACGCCGGGATCCCGGCGTCGAAGGCTATTTCGGATGCCGCCGCGGTACTGAAGAAGCGCGGCTACCGTGTGGAGGTGCGCGACGTCGACGCCGCCATGCCTTCCCTGGGTGCCGAGCGCGGCTTCCTCAAGGAAGTGGGCAACCTCGTGTTCCACGCTTCGCTGATCGGTGTGCTGGTTTCCGTTGCCGTCGGCGGGCTGTTTGGCTACAGCGGGCAACGCATCCTGGTGGAAGGCGATACCTTCGTGAACACCTTGGTGGGCTACGACCAATTCAGCCCAGGCACCAACTTCCAAAGCAGCTGGCTGCAACCGTATTCCATCCAGCTGAACAAGTTCGACGTCCAGTTCGACCGCGAATCGCCGGCGCACTTCGGGCAGCCCATCGACTTCACCGCCGACGTCACTACCAAGGACACTCCGGACGCCCCAGCCAAGAAGCAGGTCCTCAAGGTCAACGATCCCGTGACACTTGGCGATACCAGCATCTACCTGACAGGCAACGGCTACGCTCCTGTGGTCACCGTCCGGGACGGCGCCGGCAACGTCGCCATGCAGGGACCTGTAGTGGCCAAGCTGCAAGGTGACAACTACTACTCCTCGGTGGTCATCAAGGTTCCCGATGCCAAGCCCGATCAGCTCGGCTTCGCAGGCTTCTTCCTGCCCACGGCGATGGTTACGGACAAGGGGGTCGCCTACAGCGGCGATCCCTCACTTATCAACCCGCAGTTGAACCTCAACTCGTACTATGGGGACCTCGGCCTGAACAAGGGCGCCCCGCAGAACGTCTTCGAGCTCGACGTGGCCAAGCTGACCCCGCTCAATGGCCGCGGCATGGCCGATAAGGCCATCGCGCTCGCCCCCGGAGGCACCTACAAGCTTCCGAATGGCAAGGGCAGCATCACTTTCGACGGCGTCAAGAAGTACGTTGGCGTTGACATCCACCACAATCCGGGCCAGGCCACCGCGCTCGTGTTCGCCCTGCTGGCGGTCGCCGGACTGATTCTCTCCCTCTACTTGAACCGCCGCCGCGTCTGGGTCCGCACCGGAACCCACGACGACGGGCGCACAATGGTGGAGTACGGTCTCCTTGCCCGCGGCGAGGACCACAGGCTGGCCGGCGAAGCTGCCGCGATCCGCGAACTGCTGCAACGAGAATGGCTGCTCACCACGGAGCAGTCCACCGACACCGTTTCTTCCTCAACCTCGAAGGACCAGTAATGTTCCCCATCAACGAAACCATGGGCCAATACAGCGAGCTTTTCATGCTGCTCGCGGCCGGCACCTACACGGTGGCGTTCGTCGCTTTCGCGTGGGACCTCGCCAAGAGCAGCAAAATGCTGAAGGCTGTGGACCTGAAGGCGGCCTCTGCGGTGGCAGCCGAGGTCAAGGTTCCGGTCGCCGCCGGCCGTGCCGGTGGAAACGACGTCGGGGGACCTGCCGGCCGCACTGAGCGCCCGACGTCGGCGATCACCTCCGTCAGCCAGACGGCCGGCGGTGACATGAAGTACGCCGCCGAGCGCCGCATTCCGGCCCGCGCGGCGGTGGCAGTGGCGATCATCGGCGTGGTAGTCCATGGTGCCGGGGTCATCACCCGAGCGTTCGGCGCAGGCCGCGTGCCGTGGGGCAACATGTACGAGTTCCTGACCACCGGTGCGTTCCTCGTGGTTGCAGTCTTCCTGCTCTCGCTGATCCGCCGCGACCTGCGCTTCCTGGGCACCTTCGTGCTGGGCCTCGCTGTGATCATGATGGTGGCAGCATCGGTGACCTACTGGACCCCGGTAGGCCACTTGGTTCCGGCACTTCAAAGCTACTGGCTGGTCATCCACGTCTCCATCGCCGTGATGTCTGCATCCTTGTTCACCTTGACGTTCGCCATGTCGGCACTGCAGTTGCTGCAATCGCACCGGCAGAAAACCCTGGCGGCGGGCGGCGTGGACAAACTGGGCTTCATGCGGCTCGTCCCGAACGCGTTGAGCCTGGAGAACCTGTCCTACCGCATCAACACCGTGGGATTCGTCGGCTGGACCTTCACCCTCATGTTCGGCGCGATCTGGGCCGAGAAAGCCTGGGGCCGCTTCTGGGGCTGGGACACCAAGGAAGTCTGGACCTTCGTGATCTGGGTGGTTTACGCCGGATACCTGCATGCCCGCGCCACCCGCGGGTGGACGGGAACCCGCGCGGCCTGGTTGTCGATTGCGGGATACCTGTGCGTGATCTTCAACTTCACCGTGGTCAACGTGTTCTTCAACGGCCTGCACTCTTACTCGGGACTCCCGCAGTAGGGCTTCCCTCCGAAGTGGCGCCTTGCCCGTCCTGACCCTTTTTGAATTAACGACGACGGCGACACTCCGCACTTGCGGGCGTGTCGCCGTCGTTCTTGGTTTAAAGAAGGTCAGGAAGGGAACGTCAGTTGTTGACGTCGCCGCTGTCGTCGGCCTTGGATTCGCCCTTGAGCTTGCGTTCCTTGGCTTCGAGTTCGGCCTTGAGTTTCTTCAGCCGTTCGGCTTCGGCCTGGTTGCGACGGCGCACCTCGAGGTTGCGGAGAAAGTCGGGGTCGTCGTCGGGGGCGGTGGGGTGGCTCGTGGGCTGCGCGGTGGGCCGGAAGTTGTAAGGACGGCCGATGAGGAACCAGAGGACCGCGCCGAGAACCGGCAGCAGGATCATGACGATAATCCACGAGGTTTTGGAAATTCCCCGGGTAGATCGGCGGTCGGTGCGGATGACGTCCACCAGCCCATAGACGAACACGAGAAGGACGGCGACTACTGCAACAACGCGGAGCATACCGTCAAGTCTAGTCGCCGCCGCGTCCAACGATAGCTGTGCGATCAGGGTGCAATCAGGCTGTGAGGCTAAACTTGATCCGTGGCTTTCCTCAAATACTCCCTGATCCGGCTTGCGATCTTTGTACCGCTCTTCGTCCTCTTCGCCCTCCTGCGGACGGGTTTGCTTCTGGCAGCGATTTTCGCGGGCCTCATCGCGTTCGCCATCAGCTACCTGTTCTTCCAGAAGCAGCGCGACGCCGCCACCGCCGCCATGCGCGAACGTTTCACCGGGCGGGCCAAGCCCATCCGCTCCGCGTTGGAGATTGAAGATGCCTCGATCGAGGACCGGCTGGTCGATGAGAACCCGGTGGTAAAGGTCGAGAACGACCGACGCCCCAAGAAATCCTAGAAGCTCAAAGCCGAGCGGGCGTCGGGGGAAACCGGGCTATATGTGAGCGGGCGTCGGGGGAAACCGGGCTATATATGAGCGGGCGTCCGGGGGGAGGACGCTCGCTCACTTATGAGGGGTTTTCGGCGAACCCTCGCTCACATCATGTGAGCGGGCGTTAGAAGCCGTGGCTCAGGATGAGGCCCAGGGAGAACAGCACGCTATAGCCAAGGTTGATCATCCCGGTCTGCTTGAGCACCGGGATGAGGCTCTTGCGCTTCCGGCCGTTGACCATAAGCCACGCCGGCATGAGGCAAGCGGGGATCAGCAGCAGCACTATCAGCATCCAGGGCTTGGTGGGCGCGAGGACCACCACCAACAGGATCGCGACTGCCAGCATCAGGACGTAGCTCTCGCGGGCGTGCCGGTCGCCCAGCCGCACGGCCAGTGTCCGCTTGCCTGCCACTATGTCCGTCGGGATGTCCCGCACATTGTTGGCCATCAGCAGGGCGCAGGCGATCAATCCCGTGCCAATGGCGCCGATGACCGCCGGAAGGCTCACTTGTCCGGCTTGCGTGTAGGTGGTGCCCAGCGTTGCCACCAGGCCGAAGAAGACAAACACGAACAGGTCGCCAAGGCCCAGGTAGCCGTACGGGTTCTTGCCGCCGGTGTACCCCCAGGCAGCGAGGACGCAGCCGAGGCCCACGAGGATCAGCCACCAGCTCTGCGTAATGATCACCAGGACCAGTCCGAAAATCATGGCCAAGCCGAAGGCGCCGAAAGCAGCCCACTTGACGTGGTCCGGGCGTGCCGCGCCGGAACCGACCAGCCGGAGCGGACCCACGCGGTCCTCATCGGTGCCGCGGATGCCGTCCGAGTAGTCGTTGGCGTAGTTGACGCCGATCTGCAGCAGCAGCGCCACCAGGGCAGCGAGGATGGCATTCAGGAGCCGGAAAGATTGCAGCTCGTAAGCAGCCGCTGTGCCGATCAGCACCGGCGCGATTGCTGCCGGCAGGGTGCGCAGGCGGGCGCCTTGAATCCATTGTGCAGCTGTTGCCACGTTCAGTACCTCGTGTTGTTTCGCGTTGGGGAAGGCCAATAACGGTCAGGGAGGACGTGTCTATTCTCCCTGATGCACCTCGGTGAGAAGCTCGATCATCGCCAGCCGGTCCGGTTTGCCGTTGGGAAGCATGATGAGACCATCCGTCGTGAGCACCGTTTTCGGAGCGAGGTTCCCTAGCGATTCCTGGCAGTGGGCCTTGTAGTCCGCGATGCTTTCCGGGGAGCTGTCCTCGATGGCAACATAGGCGGCCACCGCCTGGCCCCACTCACGGGAAGGCACCCCGGCCACGAAAGCCGCCGTGACGCCGTCGAACTTTTCAAGCTCCGCCTGAATGAACGCGGCGGAGGCTTTGACGCCGCCGGTGATGATGACGTCGTCGGCGCGGCCCAGCACGGTGAGCGTGCCGTCGGGGGCGAGTTCGCCGAGATCGTTGGTGCGGTACCAGCGGGTGCCGTCCTCCTCGAAAAACGCTTCGGCAGTTGCCTGGGGCGCGTCGAGGTAACCGGAAGCAACGGTGTCACCGCCCAGGAGGACCTGGCCGTCGTCGTCGAGCATGACCCTGACGCCGTCAAGCGGGCTTCCGTCGTACACGCAACCGCCGCACGTCTCGGCCGAGCCATAGGTGGTCACCACCTTCAGTCCGGCCTCCCTGGCGGCGTCCAGCAGTGCGGCGGGCGCGGGCGCACCGCCCAGGAGGATGGCGTTGAAGCGGCGAAGCGCCGCAAGGGTCCGCGGCGAGGGCGAGTCCAGGAGCCGCTGCAGCTGCGTCGGCACCAAGGAGGTGAACCGGATGGTGTCCGTCAGCTCTTCGGCGGCGGCGGTGAAAGCCTCCGCAGTGAAGCCGTTCGAAAGGTCCATGACCCACGGACGCGTGCCCGCGAAGAGCGAGCGGACCAGCACCTGGACCCCGGCGACGTATTGCAGCGGCAGAGCCAGGAGCCATTGGCCCTCGCCCCGGAGCGCGATGGCGGTGGCCATGGAAGAAGCAGCGAGCTCATCGACCGTGAGCACCGTGGCCTTGGGCGTTCCGGTGGAACCCGAAGTGCGGACCACAAGCGCGGCGTCCTCGAAGCCCGGTGTCTCAACGGGGACCGCCGCAGGCGTGCCGTCTTCCAGGATGATGATTTCGACGGCGGGTCCCTCGTCGTGGAGGGCGGCAGCCAGGGCTTTGAGAACGGGATCGATGTTCACGGGCGAGTCCTAGAAGTAGTACGGGAAGTTGGACCAGTCCGGATCGCGCTTCTCGAGAAAGGCTTCCTTGCCCTCGACGGCTTCGTCCGTCATATAGGCCAGGCGCGTGGCCTCCCCGGCGAAGACCTGCTGGCCGGCCAGGCCGTCGTCGGCGAGGTTGAAGGCGAACTTGAGCATGCGGATGGCCTGCGGGGATTGGCGCGCGATGTCCGCGGCGTACTCCAGGGCAACCTCCTCAAGGCGCTCATGGTCTACCGCTTCGTTGACGGCACCCATGCGCACCATATCGTCGGCGGAATACTCACGTGCCAGGAAGAAGATCTCGCGGGCGGCTTTCTGCCCGATCTGGCGGGCGAGCAGCGCCGAGCCGTAACCGGCGTCGAAACTTCCTACCGTGGCGTCGGTCTGCTTGAACTTGCCGTGCTCGCGGGAGGCGATGGTGAGGTCCGAGACGACGTGAAGCGAGTGTCCGCCGCCGGCGGCCCACCCGTTGACGACGGCGATGACCACTTTGGGCATGGTCCGCATGAGGCGCTGGACTTCCAGGATGTGCAGGCGGCCGGCGCGGGCGGGATCGATGCTCTCCTTGGTTTCCCCGTCGGCTGTGTTCTGTACTACGTACCGGTAGCCGTCGCGGCCGCGGATCCGCTGGTCCCCGCCGGAACAGAAGGAATGGCCGCCGTCCTTGGGGGAGGGGCCGTTTCCGGTGAGGAGCACTGTGGCCACATCCGGAGTCATCCGGGCGTGGTCCATGGCGCGGTAGAGCTCGTCAACGGTGCCCGGGCGGAAGGCGTTGCGGACCTCCGGGCGGTTGAAGGCGATCCGGACCGTGGGAAGGTCCCTTGCCATGTTCCCGTCGGCGTCGCGCTCGACCTGCCGGTGGTACGTCATGTCCTGGAAATCGTCGAAACCGGACACTGTGCGCCAGCGCGACGGGTCGAAGACGTCGGATACCTTGGCGGGGAAGTCGTTGCTCACCCTCAGAGTCTAGTAATCCCCTCAGCTGATGCAGAACTCGTTGCCTTCCGGATCCGCCATGGTGTGCCATTCGTGCGGCCCTTGTTTGGCTGTCCAGAGGTATTTCGCACCCCGTGCTTCCAGTGTGGCGCGCACTTCGTCCTTGTCCTGTCCGTTGAGGCGAACGTCCCAGTGGACGCGGTTCTTGACGGTCTTGTCCTCCGGAACGGTCTGGAACAGGAAGCGGCGGCGGGTGTCCTTGTCGTGGTCTTCCGCCGGGCCAATCGCCGCGCCGTCCTTCCAGACCAGCTTGCCGTTGTGGGTAGTGGTCTGGTCCTCGGTGGCGAAGCCTTGGTCGATCATGGACCGGATGAACGCCTCGTCCTGCGGCTCCACGATCCAGTCGAGCGTCTCGGCCCACCAATCGGCCAGGACGTGCGGATTCTTGCAGTCGATCACTACCTGAAAGTTCAGTGCCATGGACTGAACCTACGACGACGGCGCGTGGCCCGGGAAGTGCCTGGCGGACAGTTCCGGTCCGGGTTTCCCAACTAGCTCGCATTTGTTGTCGTTTAGCGGCCTGAAAACGACATCTACTGCGAGCTAGTTGGGTTGGCTAGCCGCCCAGGAGTTGCGGCGGAATCGCGTAGATCAGCGCGACGGCCAACAGGTTCTTGGCGGCATGAACGAAGTAGGAGAACATCACGTTCTTGCCTGTCCAGACGTACACGGCCACCAGGACCACGCCCATTCCGAGGTACGGGGCCAACGCGGGCACCACCAGGCCCTCCCGTCCCACCACGTGGATGGCCGCGAAGCAAAGCACGGACAGGGCGCAACAGAGCCAAATATTGACGCGGCGGGACAGCTTACCGATCAGCAGGTGCCGGAAGAGGTATTCCTCCACGAAGGGACCCAGCACCACCAGCAACGGCACCACGAACCAAGCCGGCAGTTGCAGGACCAAGGACTGCAAGCCCAGTTGGTTCTGCGATTCCTTGGCTGCGCCGGTAACGGTCACCAGGATGGCGGTGATCACCAGCATCGCCACGATGGACAGCGGGATCATGGCAAGTGTGAACCACGGACGAGTGGCCAGGATCAGGAGGTCGCGGGCTATGACGCGCCACGCAGCCGCAGCCGCGAACAGGCCCACCGAAGCGTAGAAAGCGAGGTTGATCGCGAAGACGGCGGTGGCCGGGTCGGGGAAGATGTGCTGCACGAAAGTGGTCACCGGTGCGGTGGCGAGGCTCAGAACGGTCGCCAATGACACATAGAGTCCGAAAGCCGCAGCGTCCAAGCCCGTGAATCGGTATAGCCTGCCGGCTGGCGGAATGGTGCCCATAGGTCCAGCGTAACGCCCCGGTTTGTTGCCCGCGTCACGGTCCGCCGAAATCACCGGGTAGGATGGCTTTGCCGGATTTACCTTCGACGCTTCCGTGTTTTCGCTATTGATTCGACTCGCCAAAAGGGCGAAAGCTCGAATTGCTTGTGCCGATGCGCGTGAAGCCAGGGCCGGTATCTCCTCAACCCACAAGGAACAGCTGTGCCTCAAAAAACCGCAACCGACCTTCAGCGTGAGCCGGGAACCCCGGCTGCGCCCAGTACCGCTACAACTTCCGAAAACCTCAGTGCCGAGGGCTACCAGAAGACCCTGAGCCGGCGCCACGTCACCATGATCGCGATGGGCGGCGCGATCGGCGTCGGCCTCTTCATGGGCGCGGGCGGCCGCCTGGCTTCCACCGGCCCGGCGCTCATTTTCTCCTACGCCATCGCCGGCGTCATCGCCTACTTGCTCATGCGGGCCCTCGGCGAACTGATCATGTACCGCCAGACCTCCGGCTCCTTTGTCAGCTACGCCGGTGAAATGTTCGGCAAAAAGGGTGCCTTCCTCTCCGGTTGGATGTACTTCATCAACTGGGCCATGACGGGCATCGCCGAACTCATTGCCATCGGCCTGTACTTCCAGTTCTTCTTCCCGAACGTTCCCGTTGAACTGTCCGCCATCGCCGCACTGGTGCTGCTGGTGGCTGTGAACCTGTTCAGCGTCAAGGCCTTCGGGGAGTTCGAGTTCTGGGCTTCCTGCCTCAAGGTCGCCGCGATCCTGATCTTCCTTGCCGTGGGCACCTTCATGGTGGTCACGAACGCGCAGGTGGGCACTGGTCACGCATCCGTGGGGAACCTCTTCGCTGCCGACGGCGGCATGTTCCCCAAGGGCGGCCTGGTGATGATCCTGGTCCTGAACGCCGTGATCTTCGCTTACAACGCCATCGAACTGGTCGGCATTACCGCCGGCGAGATGCAGAACCCAGAACGCGAAGTGCCCAAGGCGATCCGCGCCGTCGTGATCCGCATCGTGGTCTTCTACGTCGGTTCCGTCACGCTGCTGGCGATGCTCCTGCCGTCGGACCAGTACCACGCCGGAACCTCCCCGTTCGTCACGGTCTTCGGCCAGATGGGCTTGCCGTGGATGGGCGACGTCATGAACATGATCGTCATCACCGCAGCGCTGTCCTCATGCAACTCGGGCCTGTACTCGATCGGCCGCATCTTCCGCACCATGGCCAACAATGGACATGCCCCCAAGTGGCTGACCAAGATGTCCACACGCCACGTGCCGTATGCGGCCATCCTGGCAATCGGGGCCGTGTACCTCGTGGGCATCCTGCTCAACATCTGGTTGGGCGGTTCGCACGCCTTCGACCTCGCCCTGAACACGGCCTCGATCGGCGTCATCTTCACGTGGGGCTCGATTTTCGCGAGCCAGATCGCCCTGCGCAAGAAGAAGGGCAACGTTTCCAGCCTCCCGATGCCGGGTTCGCCGTGGACCAGCTGGGTTGGCCTGATCGCCCTGTTGGCCATCACCATTCTGATCGGCATGGACACCATGACCGACAAGGCCACGGGCGAGGTGTTCCTCCTGGGCCTCTGGACCCTGGCCACCATCCCGTTCTTCGCCTTGGTGCTGTGGCTGGGCTGGCAGAAGGTCAAGAACAACGAACCGAAGAGCGAGCTGTTCAGCTAGTCCCCACCGGCTCCCCACCCTCGCCTCGTGTCCCCACCATCGATTGCTCCGTAAGTGCCATTTTGAGCGCTCAGAACGGCACTTACGGAGCAATCGATTTAACCGGCTCAGTCCCTCAGGTACTTCGCGAAGTGGCCCTCGATCCGCTTCCACGCTTCCGGGGCCGCGGCCGGATCGGGCTTGATGCCCATCACCCGCATCAACGGCCGCAGTGGCCGGGGCCCGACCGGAACGTCGTTCATGAAGGCGTGGCCCGCCGTCGGGAATTCCTTGACGTCGTGCTCGATCCCGAGGTTCGTCAATGCAGCCTCCAGCTTCGCGGCCGCTCCCGGCATCGTCCGGTCCTTGCCTCCGTAGTTGGCTACCACCGGGCAAGCACCCTGCAAAGCCTGCTCCAGGTGCCGGGGCAACTGGCCATAGTTCACGGAGGCCGCGTCGAAGTCGTCGTGGGCCGCGAGCAGGGCGAAGGCGCCGCCCATGCAGAATCCGATGACCCCCACCTTTCCTGTGCACCGGGCATCGCTGCGGAGCCAGGAGCGTGCCGTGGAAACATCCGTGAATGCCCGGCCCGTGCCCGACCCAAGGGAACGCATGGTCGCCACGAGGCAGCGCCTCGCGCCGCCGTCGCTGTAAAGGTCGACGGCGAGAGTCAGGTAGCCCGCCGCGGCGAGCCGGTCTGCGTGCCGGCGCATCATGTCGTCGAGCCCAAACGCTTCATGGATCAGTACGACGCCGGGAAACGGCCCCTCGCCGTCCGGCTCGGCAAGGTAACCCTGCAGGGTCCGCGAGCCTCCGGCCGCCGCGCTTTCCGTGCTCAAATCGATGTGCACCATGGTGCAATCCTGCCAGACCGCGCAAGTGTCTTGTCGGCTGTTTTTGTCTGCGGTCGCAGTTAGGCTCGATGCATGGACCACAGCACCACGCTCAGCCAGCACGTCAACGCCTCCCGGGAGAAAGTCTGGGCCGTCATCACCGACATCCCAGGCTCGGCCAAGACCCTGTCCGGCGTCAAAGCCATTCAGATGCTCAGCGAGGGACCTTATGGTGAGGGCACGCGCTGGAAGGAAACCCGCGCCATGATGGGCAGGGAAGAAACCGTGGAAATGCACGTTTCCCAGTGCGATCCTCCGCGCGGCACCACGTCAAGGCCCGGCAGGGCGGTGCGGACTACACCACCCGATTCACCCTGGAAGATCGCGACGGCGGGACCGAACTTGCGCTGTTCTTCGGCGCCGAGGTCCTCGAGCCGACTTTCTTCAGCAAGGTCATGATGGCTGCGTTCGGAAAGCTCGGGATGATTGTCACCCGCAGGGCGCTCGCGAAGGATCTCGCCGAGATCGCGGCGAAAGCGGAGGTGCTCTGATGGCGCCGGTGGCCAAGGTGACGGCACCCCGGATTTCCCCGATCAGGCTTGACGAACTCCGCGACGATCCCGCGCCGGACTTCCAGCGCGGGGAACGGTACGACGGCGTCCGCCTCACCCGTGCCGTGGCCGACGGAGCGGAGCTCAGTGGAGCGGACTTCATCGAGTGTGAATTCAATGGCGTCTCCTTCAACGAAGCACAATTGCGCGGCGCGACCTTCCGGGACTGCATCCTGAATGAGCCCTACGCGCCGGTGTTTACTGCTGCACGTACCTCATGGCGTGAAGTGGAGATCAGCAACCCGCGCTGGGGTTCCGCGGAAATGTACGAGGGCGCCTGGCACTCGGTAAAGGTCGACGGCGGCAAGCTGGACTTCCTGAACCTGCGTGGATCCAAGCTCACGGATGTGGTGATCACGGGCTGCATCATCAACGAGCTCGACCTCGGGGCTTGTACCGCGACCCGGGTAGTGCTCAAGGAGTGCACCATCGGGACGCTGGATGTCACAGGGGCCAAGCTCAAGGATGTGGACCTGCGCGGCTCGGACTTCCGGATGATCAATGGACTTGGCGGCTTGTCCGGCGTGGTCATTGACGATTACCAGCTCGGCCTCGTGGCACCCCTTTTGGCCGGACACCTGGGTATCCGGGTGATCTGAGTGGGGCAACGCCGGTCGCGGGGCGGTTGACCGCGTGACGGTTGACCGGGTGACGGTTGACCGCGGGGCGGCGCCGTGTAATCTTTATAGAACGAACGGTCGGTAAATTATTCGCCGACCCCGCTCCCTTCGCGAAGGATGTTCCCATGGTCGAGGCTTTTCTTGTTGGCGGTGCCCGCACCCCTGTAGGCCGGTATGGCGGCGCACTTTCCGCGGTCCGGCCCGATGACCTGGCAGCCCTCGTGGTGCGCGAAGCCGTGGCCCGTGCAGGCGTCGACCCCGACGCTATCGATGAAGTCATCCTGGGCAACGCCAACGGCGCCGGCGAGGAAAACCGCAATGTTGCCCGCATGGCTACGCTCTTGGCGGGACTTCCGCTTCACATCCCCGGCATCACGGTCAACCGCCTGTGTGCCTCCGGCATGAGCGCCATCATCATGGCCAGCCATATGATCAAGGCCGGCGCGGCGGACATCGTGGTGGCTGGCGGCGTCGAATCGATGAGCCGGGCCCCCTGGGTGCAGGAGAAGCCCACCACAGCCTTCGCCAAGCCAGGCCAGATCTTCGACACGTCCATCGGCTGGCGCTTCGCCAACCCCCTTTTCAGCAAGGGCGAGCTGTCCCGCGGCGGGAAGATGACGTATTCCATGCCCGAAACCGCGGAGGAAGTTGCCCGCGTGGACGGCATCTCCCGCGAAGACGCCGATGCCTTCGCCGTCCGCTCCCACGAACGCGCGCTTGCTGCCATCGCCGGCGGTCGCTTCAAGGAAGAGATCGTGCCGGTCACGGTGAAGACCCGCAAGGGCGAGACCGTGGTGGACACCGATGAAGGACCACGCGAAGGAACCACCATGGAGGTCCTCGCCGGACTCCGCCCGGTGGTCGCCGGCGGCTCTGTTGTCACGGCGGGCAACTCCTCCTCGCTCAACGACGGCGCGTCCGCCATCATCGTCGCGTCCGAGGCCGCCATCGAAAAGTTCGGCCTCACCCCGCGGGCCCGTATCATCGACGGCGGCTCGGCGGGCTGTGAACCGGAAATCATGGGCATCGGGCCTGTTCCGGCCACCCAGAAGATCCTGGGCCGTTCCGGACTCACGGTCGGCGACCTTGGCGCCGTCGAACTCAATGAAGCCTTCGCGACACAATCGCTCGCGAGCATGCGGCGTCTGGGCCTGGATCCGGACATCGTGAACCTCGACGGCGGTGCGATCTCCCTGGGGCATCCGCTCGGTTCCAGCGGCTCACGTATCGCGATCACCTTGCTGGGCCGCATGGAACGCGAGCTGGGCACCGCCGACCGGAAGATCGGCCTCGCGACGATGTGCATCGGCGTCGGGCAGGGCGCCGCCCTTCTCCTGGAAGGGATGTAATGGCGGTGAACCCCGAGGAATTCGCAACGTTGCTCGTCGAGGAACGCGAGGACCGCGTCATTGTCCTCCTGAACCGGCCCGAGGTCCGCAACGCGATCGACCAGCAGATGGTGGACGAACTCCATCAAGTGTGCGATTACCTTGAGCGCGAGCCCAAAATCCTGATCATTGCCGGCGTCGATGGCGTCTTTGCGTCGGGCGCAGACATCGGCCAGCTGAGGGAACGACGCCGCGACGACGCCTTGCGCGGCATCAACTCCACCATCTTCGTGCGGATCGCGAAGCTGCCCATGCCCGTCATCGCGGCCCTGGACGGCTATTGCCTGGGCGGCGGGGCCGAACTCGCCTACGCCGCCGACTTCCGCATCGGCACGCCCGGCCTGCGCATCGGCAACCCGGAAACCGGACTGGGGATCATGGCGGCGGCCGGTGCCACCTGGCGCCTCAAGGAACTCGTGGGGGAGCCGATCGCCAAGGAAATCCTCTTGGCGGGTGCCGTCCTCCGGGCCGAGGAAGCCCTCCGCATCAACCTCATCACCCAGATCCACGAAGCCCCCGTGCTGATGGAAGCGGCCCACAACCTCGCGGACCGGATCGGCCGGCAGGATCCCTTGGCCGTGCGGATCACCAAGTCCGTGTTCCACGCTCCCGCCGAAGCCCACCCCGTGATCGACACTTTGGCCCAGGGCATGCTTTTCGAATCGCAAGCCAAGTTCGACCGCATGCAGGCATTCCTCGACAAGAAAAGCAGTGACAAGGACAAACAGTCCGGCGACAACCCAGACAGGACCCGAAAATGACAGCAACCCCCGCCATCCCGCACGTTGTCGGTGTCCTCGGCGGTGGCCGCATGGGCGCCGGCATCGCCCATGCTTTCCTGATCAAGGGCGCTACTGTGATCGTCGTCGAGCGCGATCACGAATCCGCCGCCGGCGCGCAGGGTCGCGTTGCTGAGGCCGTGGCCAAATCAGCCGCCCGAGGCACCCTGACGGAAACCGCTGAAGAGGCCTTGTCCCGGTTCAGCACCTCCACCGACTATGACTCCTTTGTCCATTGCGGGCTCGTGGTCGAAGCCGTGCCCGAGGACTACGAGCTCAAGGTTGCGGCCCTCAAGGCTGTGGAGGAGCACCTGTCCGCTGACGCTTTCCTCGCCTCCAACACCTCGTCGCTCTCCGTGACCGGCCTCGCTTCGCAGCTCCGGCGGCCAGCCAATTTCGTGGGCCTGCACTTCTTCAACCCTGTCCCGGCTTCCACGCTTATCGAGGTGGTCCTGGCCAAGGAGACTTCGCCGGAGCTCGCCGCCACGGCGAAAAGCTGGACCGAGGCACTCGGCAAGACCGCCGTCGTCGTCAACGATGCGCCCGGCTTTGCCTCGTCGCGGCTGGGCGTCGCAATCGCACTGGAGGCAATGCGCATGGTGGAAGAAGGCGTAGCTTCCGCGGAGGACATCGACGCCGCCATGGTGCTCGGCTACAAGCACCCCACGGGACCGCTCAAGACCACGGATATTGTTGGCTTGGACGTGCGCCTCGGCATCGCCGAGTACCTGCATTCGACGCTGGGGGAGCGCTTCGCCCCGCCGCAGATCCTGCGCGACAAGGTTGCCCGCGGCGAGCTGGGACGCAAGACCGGCAAGGGATTCTTCGACTGGACTGAGTAGCTGCCTCTGGGCGCTGCGAACATCTGCTGCGGTGCAGCGGATGTTGTTGGCAACTCGCCTTCGACCAGGCCGACGTGGGCGGCCTACGCCGCGACAGCTGCGCGACCGTCTGGAGTCTGTGGCGGTGAGGGGGCGGCGATGAACATCATCTGGCACCGTCACCCTGTGGATGATGCGCCATGTAGCACCCCACCAAGCCGGCGCAGCATTGCAGACCCCTTTTACTTACAATTGAGATACGTCTATCGTTTATGCTGGAATGTTGATGTGTTGGGGGACACGCCCGTTCCCCACATCTTTTGGAAATTGGGGATCTACAAGGTTCATCGACTTCACGCTCCTGCCCTTTGGTGAGGGGCTCGCATCCCGGCGGGCCGTGACTTGATCGAGCCGGAACGGGAAGTATGAAATGCTTTAGAAGAATTTTGTCAGCTCTGATCATGACGATCGGATTGGCTTTAATTGCCTCTCAGTCGTCAATTGCAGCACCCGCGCAGGCTGCCGTGGTAGCTAATGACCCGACAGGTGGTCTGACTGCCGCTCAGTTCGACCAGGCCATTAAGGAATTGAAAGAGTCGCCTCTCGGCCGTAGCGTCGTGACGACGGCCGTGGATACTCGAACGACATTCGATTTGCCCGAGGGCTTTACGATGACCGTTGTGGAGTCCAAGAAGGCCTCGGGTGGAATTCAACCCCGAATTGGCGGCGGCACCGACAGTGGTGGGGTCTATGTTCTGTTCAATCAGTGGGAACAGGACATGCTGTACATGGGTTCTGGAGCTCTCCTTGGAGCCGCACTCTGCGCCATTCCCGGCGTCGGCTGGTTCGCCTGCCTGGGTGTCTCGCTCATCGTCGGGGCCGCGACAACGGCAGTTGCAAACAAAGGAAAATGCACAAACAACCGTCAACTGAAGATGTATGTGAGCACTCTGTACAGTTCCTGCGTCTAGTCGTCTAGCTCAAAGATGTCTTCGACGCTAACCTCGAAGAACTTGCCCAGGCGCAGGCCCAAGGGGAGGCTCGGATTGAACCTGCCCTTTTCGATCGCGATCACTGATTGTCGTGAGATGCCGACGGCTTGGGCAAGTTCTTCCTGCGAAAGATTCTTTGAAGACCGCAGTTCGGCTACCCGGTTCTTCATCGAGCAAGCTTCTTTAAGATGACTGCGTGCCGGATGAAATACATCACGATCAGCGTCGCTAAAAGGACAAACGTCATCAAAGCCGGGTGCGCGTAGTTACCGAAAATCAGGTAGGACGCTCCAAGGGCGGTGATGAGAATGAGCGCGTCATAAAAGACGGCCGATGAGGCTTTGACTGCCACTTCACTCTCGATCCCCTCTGCGGAATCCGAACGAACCATCCTCGCATCCTGCTTCTTGATGACCATCACCGTAGGGCCTGCGAATACAACAACACAAACCATCAATACCCTGGCAACACCATTCCACGGTCCGTCTTGCACGGCAGTGCTCCATGCGGCCAGCGCAGCGATAAGTGCAAGAGCGACGAGAACAACGGCCAGGTATTTCAGGACCAAGGGGGAACTCTTCATGGTATGTAAAGTACACTTTACATACCATGATTGCAAGGAATTGGGGCGAGTCTTCTAAGCCCAGCCTCTGGCCGGAGTCAGTGGCTGGAAACCTGCTCGGGACCGTCCCCGGTTAGGCTGGCTGGGTGACTCTCATTGCACCCGTGACCCTGGAGGGTCGATTCGTAACCCTGGAACCACTCAGCCCCGAGCACCACGACGGCTTGGTGGATGCCGCCAAAGACGGCGAGCTGTGGAAACTCTGGTACACCTCGGTTCCGACGCCGGAGGGCATGGCCGCGGAGATCGACCGCCGGCTCGGGCTGCAGGAGCAAGGATCCATGTTGCCGTTCGCCACCCGATTGAAGGCGAACGGCAAGCTCATCGGCATGACCACCTACATGAACATCGACGCCGCCACCCCGCGCGTCGAGATCGGCTCAACCTGGAACGCCGCCTCGGCACAGGGCAGCGGGAGCAATCCCGATTCAAAGCTGCTGCTCCTGCAGCACGCTTTCGAAACCCTTGGCTGCCCCGCCGTCGAATTCCGTACGCACTGGCTCAACCACCAGTCCCGGGAGGCCATCGCCCGCTTGGGCGCCAAGCAGGACGGCGTGCTCCGGAACCACTCGCGAACAGCGGACGGAGTGCTGCGCGACACCGTGGTGTTCTCCATCCTCGAACACGAGTGGCCCGCCGTGCGCACGGGGCTCGAGTTCAGGCTCGCGTCACGCCTCCCCAAGTAGCTCGCAGTTGATGTCGTTTTGAGCCCTGATAACCACATTAAGTGCGAGCCAGTTGGGTTAGGGGGAGGGGAGAGCCAGGGCGCTGCGGACCGAGGTCCAGGACTTGAGGACCTCCAACACGTCCGGGTCGCTTTCCGTGAGGACGGCCTGTCCATAGGATTCCTCGAGGAGGGCGTCCATCGAGATCCGGGTGCCTGTGGAAGCGCTGAGCATGGCCGCTTCCACCATGGCAAGGCTCATGATGTTCTGGTGGACCTGGCCCATGGGAGTGGTCCCGGTGCGCAAGGCAGCCACAAAATCACGCAATGAGCCGGCGATCTCCTGCCCGGGATCCTCGCCGCCCGGGCCCGAATCACCGAGCAACGAGGACACAGGATCGCTGTCGCCATCCCACAGGACCGTGCCGTGTTCACCGCTGATCCGCCATGCCGCGTTCCACGAGGTCTCCTGGCCCGGGCTGCACCAGCTTCCGGTGAACACGAAGCGTTCCCCGCCGCTCATTTCGAAGATGGCGGTGGCCCCTGCGTCGCCGCGGTACCAGCTCCAGGACGGGTTGTATTCCTCGCAGAACACCGAGACGGGATCCGCGTCGAGCAGGAACCGGGCCATGTCGAACTGATGGATGGCCATGTCCAGCAGCAGCGGGTGGTCCATGGAATCCCGGAAACCCCCGAAATGCGGGGCCTTGAAGAATTCCGCGGACAGGATGCCCACAATGCCGAGCGCCGAGGCGAGCCGTTTCGCCTCGAACAGGTGGCGGTTGTACCTGCGCGACTGGCTGACCATGAACAACTCGCCGCTAAGCTCCGACGCCGCGGCCAGCGACAGCCCCTGGGCCACCGTCGAGGCCACGGGCTTTTCGCCAAGCACTGGGAACCCTGCCGCCAGCGCCTCGGCGGTCACCGGATGGTGGGCTGCCGGAACGGTGACGTTGATGACCGCCTGGGCGCCGACGTCGGACGCCAACCGCGCGGTCCCGGGACCCACCGGCAAATCCGGGCGACCGATGGCCGCCGCGCCGGCGCGGGCGGCCTCCAGGTCCAGGTCAACGATGCCCGCGAGTTCCACGAGCGGAGACTCCTGCACCGCCCGAAGCCACGCGCGGCCCATCCCCCCGGCGCCGACGACGACGACGCGAAGGGGAGTGCCGTCGTCGGGAACGGTGGCGAAAGGGGTGCTCATGCGTTGGCTCCCTGGTAGCTCTTGCCGTTGAAGAAATCGTTGGTCTCATAGCGAAGCAGTTCGGGGTAGGCGCGCTCCGGACGATCCGTGACTGCCCATTCGACGGCGTTCGAGATGACCCGGCGGACATCCTTGTGGTGGTAGACCGGGTAGTCCTGGTCGCCGGGGCTGAAGAAGAAGATCTTGCCGTGGCCGCGGCGGAAGGTGCATCCCGAGCGGAAGACTTCCCCGCCGCTGAAGGAACTGATGAACACGAGCTCCTCGGGCGTGGGGATGTCGAAGAACTCGCCGTACATTTCCTGCTGATCGATCACTATGGGGTGCGGCACGCCCTTCGCGATGGGGTGGGTGGGGTCCACGGTCCAGACCAGTTCGCGGTCCTGCTCGCTGCGCCAGCGCAATGTGCACGAAGTGCCCATGAGCTTGGTGAAGATCTTCGACCAGTGCCCGGAGTGCAGCACGACCAGGCCCATGCCGGACAGGACATGGCGGTGCACTCGCTCGACGATCTCGTCGTCGACATCACCGTGGGACATGTGCCCCCACCACGTGAGGACGTCCGTGTTGGCGAGGACTTCCTCGGTGAGGCCGTGCTCGGGCTCGTCCAGGGTGGCGGTGCGGACGCGGGCCTTGGCGCCGAGGTTCTCCTCGATGCCCGCCTTCACGGCCCCGTGCATGCCCTCGGGGTAGAGGCGGGCCACCAGTTCGTCGCGCTTTTCGTGCCGGTTTTCGCTCCACACGGTGACTCGGATTGGTTCAGACATGGGTCTCTCCTTGAAGCTTGTTGATGAGTTTGGTTTACGGTTAGTGCCCGACGGCGGTGCGGTGCCGTAGGCGGCGCGCTGGGCACCGGCGTGCGGTGCTACTTGACCGCCGCTATTTGACGGCCGCTATTTGACGGCTCCACTGGCCGTGCCCGCAGCGATGTACTTCTGCGCCGCGACCAGCAGGATGATGGCCGGTATCGAGGCGAGGACCGCCGTCGCCATGACGGAGCTCCAGTCGTTCACGTAGGCGCCGATGTACTGGAAAATTCCCAGGGTCACCGGCCGGACCGCTTCTGTGGTGGTCAGGGTCAGGGCGAACAGGAAGTCGCTCCAGGTGAACAGGAAAGTGAAGAGCCCCGCGGTGATAAGCGAGTTCCTGCTCAGCGGCACCACGATGGACCAAAACGCCCTCAAATGCCCGGCACCGTCCACCCGCGCCGCCTCGATGACGGACGCCGGCATGCCGTTCATGAAGGCCCTGATGATGAGGATCGCGAACGGGATGCCATGCGCGGAATCTGCCAGGATCAGGCCCGGGATGGAGTTGAGCAGGCCAAGATCGTTGTAGGCCGTGTACAGCGCGTTGGCCACCACGATCCCGGGGATCATCTGGCTGATCAGGATCGCGAAGAGGACCACGCCAGCGCCCTTGACCTTGAAATAGGCCAAGGCGTAGGCCGCCGGTGCCGCGATGGCCAGGCTGAGCACCACGCTGCCCAGCGAGATCACCAGGCTGGTGACCAAGTTCCCGCCCTGCTCGCTGATGGCCGTGGCGTAGCCCGAGAAGTCCGGCTTGAGCGGCAGCCACGAGGTTTCCAACGTGGTGCCGTTGGGCTGCAGAGAAGCGTTGATCATCCAGTAGACGGGGAACAGCATGATGGCCAGGAAGAAGATGGCCAGGGCGGTGTAGCCCCACTGTTTGCGCCCGGGCCCGTTCGCGGCGCGCTCGGGTCCGGCGCCTTGGAGCCCGGAGCCTTTGCGGGCACGTCCGGTTCCGCTGCGAGCCGGCGCCGAACTGCGGACGGTGATTTTCGTCGTCGTCATGGTTTCCTCACTCATCGACGGACCGCCGGCTGGCACGCAAGTACAGGACCGCGAAGACCAGGGAAATGACTACCAGGACGTTGCCCAGCGCGGCACCCTCGCCGAATTTGAACTCGTGGAAGGACAGATCGTAGGACTGGGTGGCGATGGTCTGGGTCGAATTCGCGGGGCCGCCGTTGGTCAGTCCCAGGATGATGTCCAGAACCTTCCTGGTGTAGACGACGCCGAGCACCAGGACCACGCTCACCACCGGACGCAGCATCGGCCAGGTGATGTGCCGGAACGCCTTCCAACCGGTGGCGCCGTCGAGGGAACCGGCCTCATAGAGCTCATCCGGAATTTCCTGGAGGCCGCCGTAGAGAATGGTCAGATTGAACGGGATGCCGATCCAGATGTTCACTCCCACCACGGCGATCAGCGCGAGCGAGGTGCTGGTGAGCCACGGAACGCCCGTGTTCACGATATGCAATTCGCCGAGGAAGCGGTTCAAGGCTCCGCTGTCCTTGTCCAGGATCCATCTCCACACGGCGCTGGATACGATGAGCGGCAGCAGCCAGGGGAGCAGGAGCAGCGAACGCAGTATTCCGTTGAGCGGGAACTTGCGCTGGAAGAAGATCGCCAGCGCAAGGCCGATCACGAACTGGCCCACAATGGATCCCAGGGTAAACAGGGCGGTGTTCACCAAAGACGTTGAAAACAACGACGACGACATCACCTTCGCGTAGTTCGCCAACCCCACCCATGGGGCCTCGCCCGTGAAGAAGGTCGCTGTGGTGTAGTCCTGGAAGCTCATCACGATGTTCTTGACCACGGGGTAGCCGAAGAACAGCGCCATATAGATCACGGCAGGAACTAGGAACAGCCACTGGAAGAGGCGCTCGCGGCGTTTGCGGCTGCGCCTGCGCGGTGACGGGCTCGTTGCGCCGGCCCGGTCGTTGTCCGGCCCGGACTTTGTGCGCGCTTTGGCGCGTTGGTTGGCGCGCTGGTTGGCGCGCGAGCTGCCCTGCGACAAATCAGTTGTAAGGGACATGTCCAGCTGCTTACTGGCCTTGGGCTTGCTTGAGGGCGTCGGCCGGGGAGGCCTTGCCCGTCAGTGCGGTCTGGATGGCGGTGTAGATCTTGGTCGCTTGTGCCGGCCATCCTTCTCCGAGTTCGCCGGTCCGGGCCCGGGCGGTCTTGATGAGATCGGTGAAAGTGGCGAGCTTGGGGTTGTCGGCGGCGAACTTCGTGGCCAGCGAGGTCTTGGACGGGATGGTGTTGCGGACCTTGGCCAGGGCCAGCTGGTTTTCGTCGCTGTTCATGCAGGCCACCACTTCTGCGGCCTTGGCCTGGTGGGCTTTGTTGCCTGTCTGTGGAACGGTCCACACTTCGCCGCCGAGCGGGGCAACGGCTGTCTGGCTGGCGTCACGGACCGGGATCTTCACGACGCCGTACTGCAGCGTGGTCTTCTTGTCGAGCGCCGGGATCTGCCAGGGGCCGTTGACCATCATGGCTGCCTTGCCTGCCATGAACTGGTCCTTGACGTCTGCTTGCGTCCAGTTCAGCGCTGACGAAGACACGGATCCGTCCTTGACGAGGTCGGTCCAGAGCTGGAGGGCCTGGGCGGTCTCGGGGGTGTCGATGTTCTTCTCGTCGCCGCCGTTTGACCACATGACGGGAAGGAACTGCCACGTGCCCTCGTAGGTGGGGTTGGCGTTGAAAGCCAGGCCGTACTGCTCGCCCGAGGTGAGCTTGGTGGCCGCCGCCTTCAGCTCGTCCCAGGTGGTGGGAGGGGTGACTCCGGCCTTGGCCAGAACGTCTTTGTTGTAGAAGAGCGCGATTGTGTTCACCGTGGGGGCGAGCCCGTACACCTTGTCTTTGTAGGTGCCGGCGCTCAGGACGCCAGCCGCGAAATCGGCCGTGCTGATGTTGAAGTCGGACAACGGAGCCAGTGCTCCTGTGGCGGCAATCTGTTGCAGGTCCGGATTGTCGAGCATGAGGACATCCGGCAGCGTCTTGGAGGAGGACTGCTGGAGCACCTTGGAGATCAACGACTTGCCCGGCACCGTCTCTCGTTTGATCGTCACGCCGGCCTTGGTGCCGCAGGCGGTCAGGGCGTCGCCGATGAAGGACTTGTCCGGCTCATTGTTGTAGTAGTCCATCACGGAGATTTCCTTAACGGCATCCGCAGAGGAGGCGGACGCAGTGGTGCCGCAGCCGGAGATGGCGAGCGGGAGGCCGACGAGAGCTGCCACGGCCAAGGCGAGCGGGCGGCGTGTCCTGATAGCTGACTTCATTGTCTGTTCCTTTGTTGGTGGAGGAAGGGAGTGGTGCGTTTGTTGATGGGGAAAGCGAATGTATCGATGCGTATCGACGGTGCTGAAACGAAAGGATTTGTAGCTGAAGCGAGAGAATCTGTAGCTGAAACGAAAGGGTTCGCCCGGCGAATCAGGGGTGGCGATTCATTGCGGACGGAGGGTGCTGGAACGGTGTGTAATGACCGTGGGCACCAACTCCAGGGATTCGTGTGGTCCGTGGGAGTCGGCTTCGAGGAGTTGGCACATGATTTTGACCGCGCGCCGGGATACTTCTGCCGGCTGCAGATCGATGGTGGAAAGCGGTATGGGTTGGAGCTCGGCGAGGGTGGGGGAGGCGCTTCCGATAACGGAAACGTCCAGCCCCAGGGTCAGGCCACGGCTGCCCAAGATGCGGCGCAGAATGTCCTGGATGGTGCGGTCGGGGGCGATGAAGGCTGGCTTGCCGGTGGTGCTGGCGAGGGCTTTGTCGACCGATTCGGAGATAGTGGCGCTGTCGGCCCCGCCGGGAAGATGGAGCACGGTCACGCCGAGGGCTTTGGCCGCGACATCCGTGCCGTGCAAGAACCGGTCGATGTAGTTCACATGCCGGTCCATCACTGCGGGCTGCCAATCAATGACGGAAATCACGGAGTGGCCGGCGGCGGCAAGATCCCGGACGCATTGCTCACCGGCCATTTCAAAGTCGGCGTCGATGCAGACCAGCCCGGACGGATCGCGGGGGATGCCGATCAGCACCACCGGGACGTTCAGGCTGCGGGCCACGGGAAGGCGCTCGTCCTCGTCCTCAACCTGCATGAGGATCAGGCCATCGCAGATCTGCTGCCCGACCACGCGGCGCAGTCCGGCGGCGCCTTCGTCGTCGGTGACCAGGAGGATGTCGTGGTCGAATTGCCGGGCCGTGCTGGCGATGACCGAAACGAATTCCATGATCGATCCCATTTCCAGCTCCGGGATGAACGGAATGACCAGGCCGATGACCCGGGTTTTTCGGCTTGCCAAGGCTCTGGCGCCGGCATTGGGCTGGTACGTCAGCTGGTCAATGGCGGCCTCGACCTTTTTCCGGGTCTTCTCGGAAATGGGCCGCTTGCCGCTGAGCACATATGAAACCGTGCTTTGGGCTACGCCGGCCACCTGGGCGACATCCTTGCTGGTGGGCACTTCCAGGCCTCCTTGCCGGGTCCGGTGCTCTTGGTGTGGTGCGTGATCCTGTGTCGTCGATACGCATCGTCGATGCGTATCGAGAAAAAGTATGACATAAGTCACGTAAAGCACGCAAGACCCCGTGCCCCGCCGCTCCCCCCGACCCTCGCTCACCTATGTCCCCTTTTCGCCCGACCCTCGCTCACCTATGTCCCCTTTTCGCCCGACGCTCGCTCACCTATGTCCGCGTGTGGTTAGCTGTCCGGTATGGATGGGATCTCAACCGCCGCCACGCAGCGGGGCGTCCATTGGGACGGGGCGGTGAACGCCTGGCATATCGCCGGAGGCGTGTATCGGATGGGTCGGCGGGAATGGCTCACCGAGGCTGGTTGGCAGCAAATGTACGACGCCGGCATCCGCACCGTGATCGATTTGCGGACTCCGCGTGAGCAGCAGCCCAGGGAGGTCGATCCCGAGGTTTCAGCGGACGCGACTGCGCGCTTCGACATCCTCCATTGCCCCACCGAGGACCCGGAGAATAAAGAGTTCACCGAGCTCTTCGGCCCGTACCTGAAAGATCCCGCGCACTATGCCGACTACCTGCGGCTCTTCCCGGACAAGCTCACCGCGGTCTTCAAGGCCATAGCCGCAGCGCGTGGCGGGGTGGTGGTGCACTGCGCGGCCGGGCGCGACCGCGCTGGGATCATCGCCGTGATGCTGCAGAAGCTGGCCGGAGCCGGCGACGAGGAAATCGTACGGGGTTACCAGCAGGGTATGCGGGGAATCAACGAGCGCCACCGCCACCATCGCGCCCCGCACGCCCATGATGCCTTTCTCGAGGACGACGCACTTGAAGCCATGCTGGCAACACGCAGTGTGAGCCTGTTGGAATTCGCGCGTTCCTTGGATACGGCTGCGTTCCTGAGAGCGAACGGGGTCTCCAAAGCGGAAATCGCCGACATTCGTGCCAAGCTCAACACTCCAGTGCGGTAGGCGCGGTAGAAGCGGTAGAAGCGGGAGCCGGCCACGCGCCGTCGTGACCTTCTTTGATTTCGGAAAGCGCTTGCGACGCGGCGAGTCGCAACTCCCCGGCGTCAAAACGCGTCAAAGAAGGTCAGGAAGGGCGCGGTCCCAAGAAGCATCTAGTGTGCAGATCGGGGCTCTCATGTATTCTGGGGATATTACCGAACGGCCGGTCAGTAAATTGCGGCCGTTCAGTCCATTTCGTGCCCGTGCCTTGGAAGGACCCGTCGACGATGACCAGTACCGCAGTCGCTCCGGAAGCCACAACCGTTGAAACCGTGCCCAGTTTCGTCCAAGGCGAATGGTGGACGCCCCCCGCCGATGCCTCCGCGGGCGTGCCCGTCCGCGACGCCAGCACAGGCGAGATCCTCGCAACGGTCAACACCGACGGACTGGACCTTGCCGGCGTCGTGAACTACGGCCGGACAGTGGGCCAGCGCGAGCTCGGCAAGCTCACCTTCCACCAGCGCGCCCTCAAGCTCAAGGAACTGGCCCAGTACCTGAATGGCCGCCGCGAGGAGTTCTACACTTCGTCGTTCAAGACCGGAGCCACCAAAATCGACTCGATGGTTGACATCGACGGCGGCATCGGCGTGCTCTTCACCTTCGGTTCCAAGGGCCGCCGGGAACTGCCGAACTCGCAGGTTGTGGTGGACGGTCCCATGGAAGTCCTGTCCAAGGACGGTTCGTTCGCCGGCGAGCACATCTACACCCGCATCCCGGGCGTCGCGGCGCAGATCAACGCCTTCAACTTCCCCGTGTGGGGCATGCTCGAGAAGTTCGCGCCTGCATTCATCGCCGGCGTCCCCACCATCGTCAAGCCAGCCACCCCCACCGGTTACGTTGCCGCCGTCGTGGTCAAGGCCATCGTCGAGTCGGGCATCCTTCCGGAAGGCTCGCTGCAGCTCATCTCGGGATCCGCCCGCACCCTGCTGGACCACCTCGACTACCGCGACCTTCTCGCGTTCACCGGCTCTGCCTCCACCGCCAACTCGCTGAAGTCCCACGTCAACGTGGTCCAGGGCGGCGTCCGGTTCACCTCCGAGACGGACTCACTCAACGCCGCCATCCTCGGACCCGACGCCGTGCCCGGCACCCCCGAGTTCGACGCTTTCATCAAGTCGGTCGTCACCGAAATGACGGTCAAAGCCGGCCAGAAGTGCACCTCAATCCGCCGCACCATCGTGCCCCAGGACCTGGTGTCCGACGTCGTCTCCGCCATCGGCGCGCGCGTCGACGAGCGCGTTGTGGTCGGCGACCCCCGTGCAGAGGGCGTCACGATGGGCGCCCTCGCGTCGCTCGAGCAGCTTGCCGACGTTCGCGCCGCAGTGCAGGCAATGCTCGACGCCGGTGGCGAGCTTGCGTACGGAACGCTCGATTCGCCGTCGGTCACCTCGCTCGACGGAACTGTGGGCGTCGTGGAGGGCGGCGCGTTCATGTCGCCCGTCGTCCTGAGCTGGGCTGACGTGGATTCGGAAGCTGTCCACTCGCTCGAGGCCTTCGGTCCGGTATCGTCCGTGATCGGGTATGCGGACCTCGACGACGCCGTCCGCCTCGCCGCCCGTGGCGGCGGCTCCCTCGTGGCCTCCGTATGCACCAACGATCCTGCAGTCGCCCGGGAACTGGTGACCGGAATCGCGGCGCACCACGGCCGTGTCCTGATGCTCAACCGAGAGGACGCCCGGTCGTCAACCGGGCATGGTTCGCCCGTGCCGCACCTTGTCCACGGCGGGCCGGGCCGCGCCGGCGGCGGCGAGGAGCTCGGCGGCATCCGCTCCGTCATGCACCACATGCAGCGCACGGCCATCCAAGGCTCGCCGAACATGCTCACCGCTGTGACGGGCGTCTGGCACACTGGCTCGGACCGCAACTTCACCGTGGAGACGGAAGGAACGCACCCGTTCCGGAAGTCGCTTGCGACTCTGCGGATCGGCGACGCCGTGCGGTCAGAACTGCGGCAGGTCACCCTGGAAGACATCACGGCCTTCGCCAACTCCACAGGCGACACCTTCTACGCACACACCAACCAGGAAGCGGCCCAAGCCAACCCGTTCTTCCCGGGAATTGTGGCGCACGGGTATCTGCTACTCAGCTGGGCCGCGGGCCTGTTCGTGGAACCTGCCCCGGGCCCCGTCCTGGCCAACTATGGCCTGGAGAACCTGCGCTTCATTACTCCCGTGGCCGCAGGAGATTCGATCCGCGTCACGCTCACGGCCAAGAAGATCACGCCGCGCGAGACCGACGAATACGGCGAAGTAGCCTGGGACGCCGTGCTGACCAACCAGAACGACGAAATCGTAGCCACCTACGACGTCCTGACCCTCGTGGAGAAGTAACCGACGCTCGCTCACTTATGTGGGGTTTCCGGCGGACGCTCCCTCTTCGTCAAGCTGGTTGTGAGTCATTCATTACCTGTTGAGAAGGAGCCGGCGATGGCCGTTGATACCAAGGGTTTTACGCGGGAAGAGATC
>NZ_JBFBKR010000032.1:0-38577 GCF_040686575.1 Arthrobacter sp. NPDC080073 | reverse complement strand
GCATGTATCTCTCCTCAAGGTTCTGAATCGGAACTCAATGTGTGAGACATCACGCTACGGACCCCGCATTACCCGGACATGGGCAAACTGCACGAAGCTGCATGCACCCGGAAGGCGAACTGCCTAAGGACCATCGAACTCTGACTATCGCCCCAGTTCAGAGCCACAATTCTTGGATGCGCTGCGAGCCTAAATGAAATCAGCCAGAATCTCTTGACCTGATCGGAAGCGCATTTCGGCAGGCCTCCGCTGGCCTGTCCACGTCGGGCGTAAACTCTGTTCCGCCGGCGCCCGGACGCCGACCACGAAAATAGGAGACTGATATGGCGGGCAACTTCATCGCGAGTTCATCCATCATGATCCAGGCAAGCGCTGATCGCGTGTGGTCAGTGCTTACGGATCCCCAAGCCATCAAGGAGTTCATGTTCGGGACAGAGGTTGTCACCGACTGGACGGTCGGCGGACCCATCGTCTGGCGCGGTATCTGGAAGGGCAAGGAGTACGAAGACAAGGGCACCATCCTGGAATTCGAGCCCGGGAAGCGGCTGGTGAACACCCATTTCAGTCCGCTGTCCGGACAAGACGACACCCCGGAGAACTACCACACCCTGACGTGGACGCTCGAGCCTGCAAGCGGGATGACCAAGCTGACCTTGGCCCAGGATAACAACGCCAGTCCGGATGAAGCCGCGCATTCGAAGGGCATGTGGGACAGCCTCGTGGAGAGTGTCAAAAACATCGCCGAGCGCAGTTAGCAGAGTCGCTTAAGGCTCGAAATGCAGGACCGGCGTCTCGTTCGTCAAGGACCGGAGAAGGGATTCCGCAACATCCCTCAGTTTCTGGTTCCTGCCGTTTGAGGCCTTGCTCAGAATCCTGAAAGCCTCTTCCTGGCTGCACCTGTTCTGGCCCATGATGACGCCAGTCGCCAGATCGATGGCGGTCCGGGAACGCATGGCCTGCTCGAGGTCTTCCGCACGTTGTTGCGTGGCACCGATCCGGACAGCCAGCCTCAAGGCCTTTTCTGCCTGGTTTGCGAACTGCTCGCAGCTGTGTACTGAGGCTTCGTCGAAGGCATCGCGCTGCGGCGCGAAAAGGTTGATAGCCGCCGTCGCGCCTTCTTCCAGGCCCAGGGGGACGCAGAGCACGGCCAAGTGCCCGCGTTCAGCGATCGTGGCGCAGTATTCGGGCCACCGCGAGTCCGCGGATGTGTCAGAAACGAGTACAGACTTCCCGGTTCTCATCGCTTCCAGGCACGGTCCGTCTCCGTATGCTTGCTGCACTTCGTCAATGAGGCGGGCTTCACGGCTGCTTCCAGCCACCGTCATCGATCGGCGGCGCCTGCTCAACGTAACGCCACACAGGACGTCTTGACCGCGCGCAGCGAATACCGACGCCGTGAATACCGCAAGGTCTTCGAGAAAGCCGCTAACGTCTTCGCTGTCGAGGACCAGATCCTGGAGACGGCCCACGACCGATGCGTTCAGGCCTATTTCGTCCATGGCTCAGTCTACGGGCACCAGGGCGGCAATGGAGGAAAAGAGCCCGCCAAAACAAGGTCCGCCGCTTGGACAAATGCCCCGCCGGTCTTGCGCACCGTGGACGAGCAGTGCACAATTCTTCTACAGTCCGTGCAGAAGTCCGGACAGGGCCGATGTCTTCGGCCTGTTTTCGCTCAAGCAGCCGGGCGCCATGTCACTCAGCGTGAAGGTGCTGCCCGATGAGCAAATTCCTGTTAGCGGCGCGGGGCTAGGCGATGTCCACCCTCTCCGAATCCGCGATTCCTCACGAACCACATCAGCCCGGCGCTGCTCCGCTTTGGTGTGCCGCTTGCGGAACAGACAAGCACCTGGCCATCGAATCCATCCAGGCCGGGACTCCAAGGTCTTCCCAACAGATTGCCGTCTTCTACACGTGCACTTCCTGCGGGTTGTCCTACAGCCACGCAGCCACCGTCCAGCAGGCCGGGGCCATCCTGAATCGTCGGGGGATTCAGGATGGCCTCCTGGAATTCGGAAAACACTATTTCCACTGCGGCGCACCCCTCCGTGAAGTGAAAACCGCGCTCCGACGCTTCGAATCACCGCAGACGGGCCGGCCCCGATCGCGCAGCTCTCCCCACGAAACCCTTCTCCACACCAAGATCTTGAGATGCGGTTGCGGGTTCGAGTTGGAAATACCTGCTTAGCCACGACGTGCGGCATTACCCGAAGGAAGCACCATGAAGCTTGAAAGTACACACCCTCGCCGCCCCGAGGAGGACTCGCGGCAAAAGCCCGATGAGCCGGGCCAACAGAGGAACAAGCGTTGGCAGGACGCCGATTCCTCTACCCGGTCGCGTTTGCCCGACCCTCCTGACCCGGACAACCTCCCCATCGACTACCCCGGTCCGCGCGAAATCGAGTGGCCGTAGGGCACTTTCCGGTCCGGCGATAGATTCTGGCCCTCAGGGCACCCCAGAGCACCCAAAAGCAGGCCCCAAAACCACCTCTCACCAAACAAAACCAACCCAAAATCTTTGTTTATGTTGTTTTCTGTTGACAGACCAACATGAACAAAGATAGAGTCAAGCAATTCCACATTATGTGATCGCTGTCACTGATGTACCAGATCGCTTGTACGCAATGGAGGGTATGTGTTTGCCGAGGAGCGCCAACAGCTGATCTCCGAGCTCGTGGCCGAGCGTGGGCGGGTCAGCGTCACGGACCTTGCGGATCGATTCAGCATCACTACGGAGACGGTCCGCCGTGACCTGGCTGCACTGGAATCCGCCGGCAATCTTCGCCGCGTGCACGGCGGGGCAGTCCCGTCGGACCGCCTCAGCACCCGCGAGGAAAGCGTGGTTGAACGGGCCATCCAGCGCCAGCCGGAAAAGCTCCGCATCGCCGAGGCCGCCCTTGCGCTCATCCCCGAGAACGCGGCCGGGAGCATCCTGATCGATGCCGGCTCCACCACCGAGGCCCTCGCCCGCTTGCTGGACCAGCGCACGGCACAGCACACGGCGTCCTCCAACGGGAACACCCCGCGTGAAGAACTCGTGGTCATCACCCATGCCATCCCCATCGCCGGACGACTCTCCGGAAACCCGCACATCGCCCTCCAGATCCTGGGCGGCCGCGTCCGCGGGCTCACCCAGGCCGCCGTCGGGCAGTCCACGGTCGAGGCCGCTTCCCGGCTGCGCCCGGACATCGCCTTCGTCGGCGCCAACGGCATCCACGCCACGTTCGGGCTCAGCACCCCTGACCCCGAAGAAGCCGCCGTCAAGGCCGCCTTCGTCACGTCCGCACGGCGCGTCGTCGTCCTCGCGGATTCCTCCAAGCTGGACGCGGAAACCCTGGTCCAGTTCGCTGCCCTGAAAGATGTGGACACCGTGATTACTGACCACGAACCCTCCGAGGAGCTCTCCGCCGCTTTGGCCGAGGCCGGCGTCGACGTGGTGATCGCATGATCGTCACCCTGACCGCCAACCCGAGCCTGGACCGCACCGTGGAGCTTCCAGCCCCCTTGGCCCGCGGCGAGGTTCAACGTGCCGTCGCCGTCCACCAGCACTCCGGTGGCAAGGGCGTCAATGTCTCCCGGGCGCTGGTCGCCTCGGGCCTGGACACCGTTGCCGTCCTGCCTGGCGGGGATTCCGATCCCGTCCTCGCTGGACTGCTCGACGACGGTGTCCCCTACGCGGCGCTTCCCATCAGTTCGCCGCTGCGCAGCAACGTGACGCTCACCGAACCGGACGGCGTCACCACCAAGATCAACGAACCCGGCCCGGAGTTGAGCCTGGACGAGCAGGAAGCCCTGATCGGGCTGCTGCTGGACCGCTCCCGTGGCGCGAGCTGGGTGGTACTCGCCGGATCGCTCCCACCAGGAGTTCCGGCGGATTTTTACGCCACGGTCGCCCGCCGGCTCCGTTCCACGCACAACGATCCCGCAAATGGCGGACCGCCGCTTATCGCGATCGATTCCTCCGGGGCGCCGCTGGTTGCCGCCATCAGTGGCGATTCACTCGGCAACATCAGCGGCAAGCCCGATCTCTTGAAGCCCAACGCGGAAGAACTGGCCGAACTGGCCGCCGCAGCGGGCCTCACCGACGTCCACACGGCTGACGAACTGGAAGCGGACCCGGGCCTTGCCGCCAGGGCTGCCGCCGCCGTCGTCGGTAGCGGTGTGGGTGCAGTACTCGCAACACTCGGTTCCAAGGGCGCCGTCCTGGTAACCGCCGACGGCGCGTGGTTCGCCACGCATCCGCCGATCCAAGCCGTCAGCACAGTTGGTGCCGGCGATTCATCCCTTGCTGGCTACCTGCTGGCCGCCACCAACGGCGGAACCTCGCAGGACTGCCTCCGTCAGGCTGTGGCACATGGTGCCGCCGCTGCTTCGCTGCCGGGCTCCACTGTCCCGGCGGTCCACCAAACAACTCCCGACGCCGTATCCATCACGGCCCTTCAGAAGGACTAACAGTGACCCAGCTCATCACCCCCCAACTGGTCTCCCTTGACCAGAACCTCGGCGATTCTCCCGCCGATGTCATCCGCTTCCTGGCAGGCAAAGTTGCTGCAGCCGGGCGCGCCTCCGAGGTTGAGGGGCTCTTCGCGGACGCCTTCGCCCGCGAGCAGAAGACTGCCACGGGCGTACCCGGCGGCATCGCCATCCCGCACTGCCGCTCAGTCGCCGTGACCGAACCCGCCTTGGCGATGGCCCGGCTCTCCCAGAAAGTGGACTTCGGTGCCAAGGACGGCCCCGCGGACATCATCTTCTTCATCGCCGCACCGGAAGGAGCGGACCAGGAGCACCTGAAGCTGCTCTCCAAGCTGGCCCGCTCCCTCATCAAGAAGGACTTCACGGCGGCCCTCCGCGCGGCTGCCACCGGGCAGGACATCGTCGACCTGGTTGAAGGCGCGTTGGCGGACAAGCCGGCTGCGCATGCGGCAGAGTCGGCAGCACCCGCCGCCGAGGCTGCCCCGGCCCGTGCCGCTTCTGCGACTGGACCCAAGCGCATCGTCGCCGTCACGGCTTGCCCCACCGGCATCGCCCACACCTACATGGCAGCCGATTCCCTCGTGGCTGCGGCCAAGGAAATGGGCGTCGACCTTCAGGTTGAAACCCAGGGCTCGGGCGGATTCACCGCGTTGGACCCGTCCGTCATTGCCGCCGCGGACGCCGTGATCTTCGCAGTAGACGTCGATGTCCGCGGCAAGGAGCGCTTCGCCGGCAAGCCGGTCATCAACGCGCCCGTAAAGCGCGGCATTGACGAGCCAGCCAAGATGGTTCAGGAAGCCATCGCCGCCTCCTCCGACCCCCACGCACACCGCGTTCCGCACTTCGGTGCCGAAGAGAACGCCGAACACGCATCCGAAGCCGCCAGCGAGCACTTCGGCACCAAGGTCAAGAAGGTCCTGCTGACCGGTGTCAGCTACATGATCCCGTTCGTCGCCGGTGGTGGCCTGCTGATCGCCTTGGGCTTCCTGTTGGGCGGCTATGAGATCGCCGGTGCGGCCGACAAGATTCTTGGCGCCAACACCCTTGGCAGCCTGCCCACCGAGTTCCCCGCGCACGCTTGGGGCCCACTGGGCGCTTACCTAGGCGCCGTGCTGTTCAAGATCGGCGCTTTGTCGCTTGGCTTCCTCGTCCCTGCCTTGGCGGGCTACATCGCTTACGGCATCGCGGACCGGCCCGGCATCGCTCCTGGTTTCGTCTCCGGCGCTGTTGCAGGCTACATGGGCGCCGGCTTCCTGGGCGGCCTCGTCGGCGGCCTGCTCGCTGGTGTCACTGCACATTGGATCGGCACCTTCAGGGTTCCCCGCTGGCTGCGCGGCCTCATGCCCGTGGTCATCATCCCGCTTGCGGCCTCGATCGTTGCATCCGGGCTGATGTTCCTGGTTCTCGGCGGCCCCATCGCTGCCATCACCAAGGGCCTCAACACTTGGCTCTCTGGCATGACGGGCGTTTCTGCCATCGTTCTCGGCATCATCCTGGGCCTCATGATGTGCTTCGACCTCGGCGGTCCCGTCAACAAGGTTGCCTACTCCTTTGCCGTGGCCGGCCTTGGGGCCGGAAGCGTGGCCAACCAGGCTCCTTGGCAGATCATGGCTGCCGTTATGGCGGCCGGCATGGTGCCGCCGCTGGCCATGGCACTGGCAACCGTGCTCAACAAGAAGGGCTTCAGCCTGGCCGAGCGTGAAAACGGCAAGGCCGCCTGGCTGCTGGGCGCCTCCTTCATCTCCGAAGGCGCTATCCCGTTCGCAGCTGCCGACCCACTCCGCGTGATCCCGGCCAGCATGGTGGGCGGCGCAGTGACGGGTGCCTTGAGCATGGCGTTCGGGGTCACCTCCCAGGCTCCGCACGGCGGAATCTTCGTCTTCTTCGCTATGAACAATTTCCTGTTGTTCTTCGGCTCGATCGCAGTCGGCGCCGTCATCACGGCTTTCCTCCTGCTCGCGCTCAAGCGCTGGGCAGTCCGGAAGCCGGTTGAGGCAGAGCAGACTCCGGTCGCCGTCGCAGCCTGACCCCACCGTCAGCAAGCAAATAGAGGACCAATCCATGCAGACCTTTTCAGGTGTAGGCGTTGCCCCCGGGCGTGTTCTGGGGCCGGTGCGGCAGATGCCGAAGCCGGTCCAAGAGCCCCACGTGAACGTCAACATTCCTGCGGACGTTACCGTCGAATCGCAGGGCCAGCGCATCAAGGATGCCGCCAAGGCCGTGCAGGCGGAACTCCGTGCCCGAGCCGCTACAGCGTCCGGCGAAGGCAAAGAGGTGCTGGAAGCAACTGCCCTGATGGCCGCCGATCCCATGCTGGTGAAATCGGCCATCAGGCTCCTCTCCCCCGAGGCCCCAGGCGGCGCACGTACCGCCGAACGGGCCATCTGGGAGGCAGCCGCCACGGTTGCCGACTCGTTGAAGGCCCTCGGCGGCTACATGGCAGAGCGCGTGGCCGACGTCCTGGACGTCCGTGCCCGCATCGTCTCTGAACTGCGCGGGCTGCCCGCGCCGGGGATCCCGGCGTCGGACGTTCCGTTCATCCTGGCCGCCGAGGACCTCGCCCCGGCAGACACCGCCACCCTGGACCCCGCCAAGGTGATCGCGTTGATCACCTCAAGCGGCGGCCCGCAGTCCCATACCGCGATCCTGGCCCGCGCCCTCGGCCTGCCGGCGATCGTCGCTGCCCCGGGGGTCGAGGAGATCAGGGACGGCACCGAGGTCTACCTCGACGGTGCTGCCGGGACCATCACAGTTGACCCCGGCGAGGAACTCCGGCTTGCAGCCAAGGCCTGGGCCAACCAGTCGTCTGCGATTGCCGCCTTCAGCGGGAACAACGCCATGGCCGACGGGTTCCGGGTTCCGCTGCTCGCCAACGTCGGTACGGGCGCCGACGCGGTCAAAGCCGCCGACGCCGGTGCCGAGGGCGTCGGTCTGCTGCGCACCGAATTCTGTTTCCTGGATCGCGACGACGAACCAACCGTCGAGGAGCAGGTCACCGCCTACGGCGCCGTCTTCGCCGCGTTCCCGGGCAAGAAGGTAGTGGTCCGAACCCTCGACGCCGGCGCGGACAAGCCCCTGCCTTTCCTCACCAACGCGGACGAACCCAACCCCGCACTGGGCGTCCGCGGGTACCGCACCGACCTCACCTCGCCCGGCGTCCTCGAACGCCAGCTGACGGCGATCGCCGCGGCAGAGGCGGCCAACCAGGCGGAAGTGTGGGTCATGGCCCCCATGATCTCCACGGCCGAGGAAGCCGCGCATTTCGCAGCCCTCTGCTCGGCCGCCGGATTGAAGACCCCCGGCGTCATGGTTGAGGTCCCGTCTGCCGCCCTGACCGCCGCCTCCGTGCTGCGCGAAGTCAGCTTCGCGTCGCTCGGAACCAACGACCTCACCCAGTACGCGATGGCCGCGGACCGGCAGCTCGGCCCGCTTGCCACGCTCAATGATCCCTGGCAGCCCGCCGTGCTGCAGCTCGTGAAGCTGACCGCCGACGGCGCTGCTGCCGCCAGCGCGGGCGGCAGCGCCCGGCCCGTGGGAGTATGCGGTGAGGCAGCCGCGGACCCCGCCCTCGCCGTCGTACTTGTTGGATTGGGCGTCGCGACGCTTTCCATGAGTGCACGCGCCCTGGCCGCCGTTTCGGCTGTCCTGGCAACTGTTACCGTGGCACAAGCCCAAAAGCTCGCGACGGCGGCACTGGCCGCCCCGAGTGCATCCGCCGCGCGCCAAACCGTTCGCGCCCAGCTGCCTATCCTGGACGAGCTGGGTCTCTAGACTTTCCCCAAGCCCACAATCGAAGGAGCAACAATGTCCGAACGTACCGCCACCATCGCCAGCCGCGTCGGCCTGCACGCCCGCCCGGCAGCCATCTTCGCCGAGGCCGCCGGCGAGCTGGACATCGAAGTCACCATCGCCCGCGAAGGCGAACCCGCCGACGACGCCATGGACGCCGCCAGCATCCTGTCCCTCATGAGCCTCGGAGCTTCATTCGGCGACGTCGTCGTACTGCGCGCCGAGGGTGCCGGGGCCGACGAAGCCCTGGACCGCCTCGTGAAGATCCTCGAAACGGACCACGACGCCGAATAACCCCACTGAGCATGCTCTCCCTTGACACTCAGGGATGGACATATTCCTAATATGTCCATCCCTCGCAGTCAACGGGGAGCATGCTCCTTGTTAAATCAGGGCAATGACCCCAGGTAGGCCGCAATATCCGACTCGGTAGCCTTCAGCTGTTCGAAATCACCCACAAGGAAACCCTCCACGACGCGCGGATCGACGTAGGCTGCCCTCGCCACCGTAGGCGTGTTGCCGAGCAGTTTGGCAGTTTCCTTGATCGCCTCGAGCACTCGCTGGCGGGCCGGCACATTAGATCTGCCTGCGAGCGCCATGCCGGCCGCCGCGGTCCCTTTCCAGGTGCGGAAGTCCTTGGCCGTGTAGTCGCCGCCCGTGATGTGGCGAAGGTAATCGTTGACCATCGTGGCATTCAGTGAGACCACGCCCTCACCGTCCTGGAAGGCCAGCAGTACTTCCTTGCCGGGCCTGCCTGCCAACGGTCCGAGGAACCGGGCCAGCACAGGGTCCTCGATGGTGGAATCCCACGTTTGCCCGCTTTTCCCCGGGAAGTGCAGGGAAACCGTATCCCCGTTGACCTTTACGTGTTTGCACCTCAGCGTGGTCAGCCCGTACGAGCCGTTGCGGCGCGTGTAGCCGTCGGAGCCAACCCGCAAGGCGCCGAGATCCATGAGCCGCACGGCCGCGGCCAAGGTTTTGGTCTTCTCCGACGCCGACTCCCGCAGATGGCGCGAGACCAGACGGCGCGCCTGCGGCAGGAGGGCTCCGAGGCGCGCAGCCCGGGCGAACTTTTCTGCGTCTTGGCGAGCCCGCCAGTCCGGGTGGTAGATGTATTGGCTCCGACCGGCGTCGTCCACTCCCATTGCCTGGATATGCCCGTTCGCGAACGGGCATATCCAGACGTCGGTCCACGCAGGAGGAATCGCCAGCGCTTCAATGCGTTTGCGCTCCCCACCGGTGATTAGCGATCCGTCCGGACGGTGGTAACTGAATCCGCGGCCGGACCTTCGCCGGGAAATGCCCGGAGCGCCGGGTTTGCTGCGGCGGAGCCGTGCCATGCCTTGGCGCCGCTTGCCTGTCTTCCCGGGTTCCTAGGCTTCCTGCGGGTCTGCCACTGAGGCACTGGCTGTCATGATCTCGGCACTGATCATCCAGGCGAGCTGTTCCAAACGGGCGATGAACGCGTGGAGGAGGTCCGCCGTCGTGGGGTCTTCTTCATCTACTTCGTCGTGGACGTCGCGCATGGTCTGGACAGTCCGCTCCAGGCGGTCGGTGATCAGCTTCACGGCGTTCGTGGTTTTGGTCAGTCCCGCGGGGAATTGCTCCAGCCTGGTTGAGCCCGCGATGGTGCTGCTCCGGCCATCGGGGAGGGCGTGGAGCGCCCGCATCCTTTCGGCTGTTTCGTCGGCGAACTCCCGGGCGGCTGCGACGACTTCGTCAAGCTGCAGATGCAGATCCCGGAAATTGGGGCCAACGATGTTCCAATGGGCCTGTTTTCCCTGGAGCTGGAGTTCAATCAGATCCGTCAGGACCAGTTGGAGATTATCTGCCAGGGTTTGCGATGCTTTCACGTTTTCTCCTCCTAAACGACCATCCGATGCGTGCGCTGTAAACCGGCGCACGACCTTCCGTTTACCCTACGACGATATCCAAAAACTTTTATAAGTGTACTTAGTACTTGATTTGATAAGCGTACTTAGTAGTACGATGGAGGAAGTCGGTGGCGGTTCGTGAGGGATGGAAATTCCGTAGACGGACGCATCCGCTGCAGCAAGACCTCGCATGGGGTCCGGGGGCCCGGCGGGGAACCACAGTTCGCATGCGAACTGACAATCGAATACATCGCAAGGGGCCACGGCGCTTGCTGGCGGTCCCGCTGAAGTAAGGAATGTGTCATTGTGAACACTCTTCTGATCATTGCAGGCGTTGTGGCAATCGTTCTTCTGCTCGTCGGCGGTTTCTCGCAGGCCGTGAGCTGGCTCCTCTGGGTCGGCGTGGTCCTCCTGATCGTCGCGGCCATCGGCTGGCTTCTCACCTTCATGTCCGGCCGTCGGTCACACGGAGTTTGACCGACAACAGCATTTAGGACGCGTGGCCCATCGGCCGGGCGCAGGCTGCCCGGCGGATTGAAGTAAATCCATTACCAGCAAGGAGTACGTCCATGGGTGCAGATGACAAGATCCAGAACGCCGGAGAAAAGCTCGCAGGCAAATCCAAGGAAGCGGCTGGAAAGGTGACGGGTAACGAGAGGCTCGAAGCCGAAGGCAAGATGGATCAAACCAAGAGCGACCTGAAAACGGCCGGCGAAAAGGTCAAGGACGCTTTCAAGAAGGACTAAATCCGCTCGAAGTGCGGCTTCCGCCTCGCGCGGGAGCCGCACTTCCCGCTTCAAGGAGTTAAGTCGATGCCGACTATCTCTGACCCGATCGTTCCCGACGGCGCACCTCGCCCAAGAGCGGAACGAATCTGGTGCGCCACTTGCCGCACTGCCGAGCATGTGATCCTGGATTCCATCGAGCCGCTCAAACCACCGGTGGCAGAGCTCGTGGATGTCGCTTACACGTGCGTTGAATGCGACACGTTCTATGCCCACGCTGCGACCTTCCAGGACGTCGCGGCCATCCTGAACCAGCGAGGCTCGGTATCAGGCGTGCTGCAATTCGGTGGCGAATACATCCATTGCGGCGAACCTATGAAGATTTCGGGAACAGGATTCCACAGCGTGTATGCGCCAATGTCCACTGAGGACCCCGCCGTCGACCTTCTCGACGTGTACCTGGCGACAAAGGTGTTGCAGTGCCGTTGCGGGTTCCGGATGGAGCTTCCGTCTTAGCCGGCATCTTGACCGCAGGAGGAACACATGCCAAACAAGAAGAATCCCAGCCTCAAGGACCCGGAACTCTACGAAACCCTCAGGGAGGATGGAGCCTCGAAGGAAAAGGCCGCCAGAATCTCGAATGCCGCTGCCAAGGAAGGCCGCAAGGAAATCGGCCATCGCGGCGGCACCTCGGGCGACTATGAGGACTGGACTGTGCCCCGGCTGAAGTCCCGGGCCAAGGAACTGGGGCTCACGGGGTACTCAGGCAAGAAGAAATCCGAACTGATCTCGGCGCTGCGAAACCACTAGGGCATCCAAGGGGACATGCCCTCCGCTCGGGCCCAGGAACGGACATATCCGCATTATGCCCATCCCTCGCTTCACACGAGGGACATGTGCCTCGCTCCCGCCCCGGCCCGGAGGGACATGTGCCTCGCTCCCGCCCCGGCCACAAGGGACATGCCCTCCCCGCGAACCCGGGAACGGACATATCCGCATTATGCCCATCCCTCGCTTCACACGAGGGACATGTGCCGTACTCCCGCCCCGGCCACGAGGGACATGTCCAGTTTTCGCGAAGCGCACGACGGCGGCGCGTCAGGCTTTCTTGACCCTCGCCCTGGGCTTGCTGGCCGCTTTGGCGGTGGCGCCGTCGTCGGACCCTTCAGCGGCCGACCCAGCGGATGCTTTGCCGCGTTTCTTGTCGAGACTCCGTTTGAGGGCTTCCATGAGGTCGATGACCTCGCCGCCTTCCCCTTCGCTGGCTGCGACACCGAACGTTTCCTCGGTGTCGATGGAGTCGCCCTTTTCGAGTTTGGCCGCGATGAGTTGGCGCAATTGAACCTGGTAGTTGTCGGTGTATTGCTCGGGCTCGAAATCGCGCGCCATGGAGTCCACCAAGGCCGAGGACATCTCGAGCTCCTTGTCCGAGATCTTGACGTCGGTCTCCAGCGACGGGAAGTTGGCCTCGCGGACCTCGTCGTCCCAGAGCAGGGACTGCAGCATCAGGACGTCGCCACGTACCCGCAAGGCCCCGAGCCGGGTCTTCTGCCGGAGGGCGTACTGCACAATGGCCACGCGCTCGGTATCCTGCAGGGTCCGCAAAAGCAGCATGTAAGCCTTGGGGGACTTGGAATCCGGCTCCAGGTAGTAGGGCCGTTCGTACATGATGGGATCCAACTGCTCGGCCGGAACGAACTCCACCACTTCGATTTCGCGGCTGCTCTCCGCAGGCAGCGACTTCAAATCGGCCGCGGACAGCACCACGGTACGGCCTTCCTCTTCATAGGCCTTATCGATATCCTCATAATCCACAACAGAGCCGCAGATTTCGCACTTCCGCTGGTAACGGATGCGGCCTCCGTCCTTGTTGTGGACCTGGTGGAGACTGACATCGTGGTCCTCGGTGGCGCTGTAGAGCTTGACGGGTACGTTGACCAGCCCGAACGCGATAGAACCCTTCCAAATGGCCCTCATGCACTAAGTGAACATCACAACAAGGCGGAGGTGAAGAGGTGGCAACCAGCCAAAAGGAGCGCGTCAACGTTGAAGGCCATGAACTGACGCTCACCAACCTGGGCAAAATCATCTACCCGGAGACTGGCACCACCAAGGCCGAAGTGCTCGAATACTATGCCGCCGTGGCCCCGTTCCTGATCCCGGCCGCCGCCAACCGGCCCGCCACCCGGAAACGCTGGGTGCACGGAGTAGGGACCACCCAGGATCCCGGGCAGATGTTCTTCCAGAAGAACCTGGACGACTCGACGCCGTCATGGGTTCCCCGGGTCACCATCCAACACAGGGAGCACAGCAACGTTTACCCGCTCGTAAACAACCTCGCCACGCTCACCTGGCTGGCCCAGATTGCAGCCTTGGAAATCCATGTGCCGCAATGGCAAGTGGACGCCGACGGAACCATGTTGCCGCCCGACCGCCTTGTCCTGGACCTCGATCCGGGTCCCGGGACGGGTCTTCCCGAATGCGTTGAAGTCGCCAAGTTGGCGCGCAGCATCCTGGAGGACATCGGCCTTGATCCGGTCCCCGTGACGAGCGGGAGCAAGGGCATCCACCTCTACGCCGGCCTGGATGGCACCCGCAAGTGGGAGCAGGTCTCCGCGTTCGCGCACGAATTGGCGCGCTCGCTCGAGGCTGACCATCGGGACCTCGTGGTCAGCGACATGAAGAAGACCCGGCGCGACGGCAAGGTGCTGGTGGATTGGAGCCAGAACAGCGGGAACAAGACCACCATCGTCCCGTACTCCCTCCGCGGGCGGGCCCACCCCATGGTCGCCGCACCGAGGACGTGGCGTGAACTCTCCTCCCCCAAGCTTGAGCATCTGGACTTCACGGCCGTCATGAAGCGCGTCAAAGAGGGAAAGGACCCCTTCGCCGCGGTGGCGGCCGGGCGGTCCGGACATGCTCCAGGGCACGGGGGCAGCGGCTCCAGGAGCTCCGGCCGCTCCAGAACCAAGAACGACGACGGCGGGCCGCCCGGCGCGGACCGCGCCAGCACCGCCGTCGCGCGCACCGCCGTCGCGCGCACCGCCGTCGCGCGCACCGCCGTCGCGCGCACCGCCGCCGCAGGCACCGCCGCCGCAGGCACCGCCGCCGTGAACCCGCGGCTCGCCAGCTACGTGGACAAGCGCGACCCGCAGCGCACGCCCGAACCGTTTCCTGCTGTCGAACACCAATCCGGTTTGCGCCCGCTCCAGGCCGACGCGGAACCCAATCCGCCCGGCGGAATCTTCGTCATCCAGGAGCACCATGCCCGCCGGTACCACTTGGACTTCCGGTTGGAGCACAACGGCGTCCTGGCGTCCTGGGCGTTGCCGCGGGGCGTGCCGGACACTCCGGCCAAGAACCATCTCGCGGTGCGCACGGAGGACCACCCGATGGAGTATGCGCAGTTCGCGGGGATCATTCCAAAGGGCGAATACGGTGCCGGAACGGTCAGCATCTGGGATAGCGGCGAGTTCGAGTGCGAAAAGTGGCGCGACGGCAAGGAAGTGATCGCCACCCTCACCGGCAAACCCGGCGGTGGATTGCACGGTACCCGCCGCTTCGCCCTCATCCACACGGGAGAGTCGCCGTCGCAGTGGCTGATCCACCTGATGAAGGACAAACCGGGCCATCGGGCGGTGCTGTTGCCTGACGCCGCGCCACAATCGAACGGGGCGCCCAGTTACGCGCCCATGCTCGCAACATCCGGAACCACGGCCGATGTCTCCTCCGGCGACTGGTTGTTTGAGCTCAAGTGGGACGGTTTCCGGGCCATCGTTTCGGGTTCGGGCGGCAAGATCAGGTTGACCAGCCGCTCGGGGATCGACATGACACCCACGTATCCGGAACTGGCGGATCCGCGCTACTGGCCTGACCACGATTTCGTGGCAGACGGCGAAATCGTCGCACTCAGCAAGAACGGCCGGCCCAGCTTCGAACTGCTCCAGAAGCGGATGAACCTCTTCAAACCCGGGGACGTCGAACGCGCCCGGGCCGCGGTCCCGGTGCAACTCATGGTGTTCGATCTCCTGTACGACGCCGGATCAAGCGGCAGCGCCGACCTCACTTCCCTGCCGCTTAGCGAACGCCGGAACAGGCTGGCGGCGTTCCATGCCAAGCTGCCCGCCGAGGGCTCCCCTATCCACATATCCGAGATCCTGGAACACGACCTGGACGACATCTTGGCCAGCGCCGGCGAGCTTGGCTTGGAGGGCGTCATGGCGAAGCGCGCGGATAGCCGGTATCAGCCGGGGCGGCGCAGCAGGTCCTGGATCAAGCTGAAGTTGGAACGCACGCAGGAAGTGGTGGTGGGTGGCTGGCGGCCTGGCGCCGGGGCGAGGCTCGGGACCATTGGTGCGTTGCTGGTGGGGATTCCCGACGGCGACAAGCTCCGATACGCCGGCCGCGTCGGCACCGGCTTCAAGGACTGGCAGCTGCGCGACATCCTGAAGCGCATGCAGGGGCTCGATCGCCCGGATTCCCCCTTCCTCGACATCCCGGCCGAGGACGCCGCCACGGCGCACTGGGTGTCCCCCGAGCTCGTGGGAGAGGTGACGTTCGGCGACTGGACCGGCACCGAAAAGATGCGCCATCCCGTCTGGCGCGGATGGCGCCCGGACAAGTCCCCTGCCGACGTCGAGCGCGCGCCCTGATGCCCAAGCAGGCCTCGCGCACGCCCACGCACGTAGCTCAGCCCAACTGACTGGCAGCAGATGTCGTTATGAGGGCTCATAACGACATTAAGTGCGAGTCAGTTGGGCTGAGGAGGGCGAATATTCTTAGGAGGAGTGCGGCATCTGGGGACGGCTAGTGCGGTGGATCGCGGTCACCGCCGCCTGCTGGCCTACGCGGCCGTGGCTGGCGCCGCGATCCTTGGGGTGCCTGGTCTTGCCGCTACCGTCCGGCCAGGCCGGTCCTTGGGTCGAGCCCAGTGCCATCGCCACGGTTGCCGGGGCCGGCATGGGCGCCTTATCCATCGACTCGACCAGGTGGCTGGCCACCTCGGGATTGATTTTTTGCTCAACGTGCTTCGCAGCCATTGTTCTTCCTTTCTGCATTGAAACGAAGGGATTTTCCATAGTAGGTGGGAGCCGTCCGCTTGTCTGCAGGATCTACCAGCGGACCTTCTTCTCGGACTTGGCCAGCTTGCCACTCGCCTGAGTGGGCTTGTGTCCTTTTCCGGTGCTCTGCCAGCTGCTCGCTGCCCCGCCACGGGACTTGCTCGCGAGCATTTCCTTCTGCGCGTCAGTCAGTTTCGATCTGACACCGGCAGCCGGGGCTTCGGTTTCCTGCGCTACTGGTTCCTGCCCAGCGTCGGTTTCGGGTGTGTTCGGTGTCATGCAGTGGACTCCTTAAAGCTCTTGTTTGCCGGAGGAGGTATCGGGACGCGACGTCCGCTGCGAGACCCTGGGCCTAATAACGGGAACGGCGCGGAGGCGAAGCCTCAACAGGCATGGATTTTTGTCGGATTAAACTCAGCGGCTTAACGTCTTCAGTGGCGTGGCCATTGCCTGCGACGAACCAAGACCCGCTGGTCTATTCAAAAATCAGTGTTCCCATGCACCCACCCTAGACACTCCCGGCCGTATTTGTGAACCCCGGCTTTTGTCGACGCCGTTTCCCTCGTGGCCTCCGCGTCCGACCTCGGCTAGCATGGCCCGGAGAGCACCCCTCGGTACCCCGAAAGGCTCTCCATGTCAGCACCCACGTTCCAGCCTTCCCATTCCGCCATCACAGCACGCCTCCGTTCGGCCGGTTGCGTCTTCGCCGAAGACGAGGCCACGCTCCTTATTGCCGCGGCGCACGCTCCCGGTGACCTTGACCGCCTGGTCGAACAGCGCGCCTCAGGTTTGCCCCTTGAATACCTCCTGGGCTGGGCTGAGTTCTGCGGCCAGCACGTCGCAGTGGATCCGGGTGTCTTCGTCCCCCGGCGCCGCACGGAATACCTCGTCCAGCAGGCCGCCCGCCTTGCCCGGCGGGGCGCCGTCGTCGTCGATCTTTGCTGTGGTTCAGGTGCCGTGGGTGCCGCCTTGCTTGCAGCGGTGGACGGGATTGAGCTTCACGCGGCCGACGTCGACCCCGCTGCGGTCCGCTGCGCGCGCCGCAACATCGGGCCGGCTGGCGGACAAGTGCATGAAGGAGATCTCTTTGCGGCCCTGCCGGACACTCTTCGCGGCCGGGTTGACGTCCTGGTGGCCAACGCCCCATACGTCCCTACGGACTCGATCGGGATGATGCCGCCGGAGGCCAGGCTGCATGAACCGCGGGTGGCGCTCGACGGCGGCACCGACGGTTTGGACGTACAGCGCAGGATCGCGGAGGAGGCTCCGTCATGGCTGGCTCCCGGAGGCCGGCTACTGATCGAAACGAGCCTCCGGCAGGCCCGGACGACGGCGGCCCTGTTCGGGCAAGCTGGCCTGTCCGCGCGGGTGGTGCACTCTGAAGAATTCGACGCCACGGTGGTGCTCGGAAAACTACAGGAAACCCACCGAAAATGATCAGCAAACTGTGCGTTTCAGGGTCCTGAACCAAACAATTTGGTAACGGAGTCCCTGGGCACGCCAAAGTCCGCGTGATTCCGGGGCTATAGGCGGCACTTGGATGTCAGACATTTGTGCCAAAAACGGGCCGGAATAGCCCCGAAAGTCGGACTCCGGCTCTCAGCTTCGGCGAATTTCGCGTAAAATCGAAACCCTGCCCAGAGCGGAGCAGCTGTATGTCGCAAGCAAATGATCTCCCTAGGAGAAGCCCAAATGCCCACAGACCGAAGCATCACCGACTCTTCAGCAGGCGCTAGGAACGCCGCTGAAACGAGCAAGACCGCGTCACGCGGTGCCTCAAAATTGAAACTTCCAACACGCCGTCGACTCAAGGTATCCGACGTCAACGTCGTTGACCAGCCCATGCTGAAAAAAGCACTAGGCGGCACGATCGTCGGCAACACCATGGAATGGTACGACGTCGGCGTGTTCGGCTACCTCATCACCACGATGGGACCCGTCTTCCTGCCCGAGGCCGACAAGTCCGTGCAGACCCTGTTCCTCCTGGGAACTTTCGCCGCGACCTTCGTGGCACGCCCGCTCGGCGGGGTCGTCTTCGGCTGGCTGGGTGACAAGGTGGGCCGTCAAAAGGTGCTCGCCACAACACTGTTGCTGATGGCGGCGAGCACCTTCGCCGTCGGACTCCTGCCTGGATACGCACAAATCGGCATCTGGGCAGCCGCACTGCTCGTCATCCTGAAACTCGTCCAGGGTTTCTCGACCGGCGGCGAATACGCCGGCGCCACCACGTTCGTGAGCGAATACGCTCCGGACAAGCGCCGCGGCTTCTTTGCGAGCTTCCTGGATATGGGCTCCTACATCGGATTCGCCCTCGGCGCAGCGCTCGTGTCCATCCTGCAGCTCACCATCGGCCAATCGGCCATGGAGGACTGGGGTTGGCGGCTGCCGTTCCTCATCGCGGGTCCGCTGGGCGTCATCGCTGTGTACTTCCGTAGCAAGATCGAGGAATCACCCCAGTTCCAAGCTACCTTGGACGCCCAGGAAGCCGTCGCGGCGGACGCCGCAGCGGGCGATGCCGCGGTAGCCAAGGGCCCCATCGGCATCGTCAAGGCGTACTGGCGCCAGATTATCCTCGCCATGATCCTTGCCGCAGCCGCCAACACCGTGGGCTACATGCTGACTTCCTACATGCCCACGTACCTGACCGAGTCCAAGGGCTACGACCCCGTTCACGGCACCCTGCTGACCATCCCCGTGCTGGTCATCATGGCAGTCTGCATCCCGCTGACGGGCAAGCTCTCCGACCGGATCGGCCGCCGGCCCGTCCTGTGGATCGGCGCCATCAGCACCATTGTGTTCGCCATTCCGGCATTCCTGCTCATCGGCATCGGCGACATCTGGTCCACGCTTGCCGGTTTGGCACTGATCGCCTTCCCGGTCACCTTCTACATAGCCAACCTCGCCTCTGCGCTGCCGGCACTCTTCCCGACCTCAAGCCGTTACGGGGGAATGGGCATCGCCTACAACTTCTCCGTGGCGATCTTCGGCGGCACCACGCCGTTCATCGTCGCTGCCTTGATCCAGGGCACCGGCAACGACATGATGCCCGCCTACTACCTCATGGGCACGTCAGTGGTTGGCGCAATCGCCATCTACTTCCTGCGCGAATCCGCCCGACGTCCGCTCCCGGGCTCCATGCCGAGCGTGGACACCCAGGCCGAGGCCCGCGAACTGGTGGCAACCCAGGACACCAACCCGTTGATCGACCTGGACGAAATGCCGTTCGACGACGGCACCCCCGCAGCAACGGAGCCGGACCGGGACCCCGTCCCGGCGTAGGCACACTGCCGGTGCGGACTGCCGGCGGCCCGGGTCGGCAGCACAAGACTGGTCATTCAGGCCTTGCGGTTCGCCTTCTGCTCCTGCAGCCGCTTTGCCTGTGCCTGGATCTCCGGACCGTAGCCGCCGTTCAGGGCGGTGTCCCTGATGTGCGTGGCCTGCGCCACCCGATCACCGTCCGCCGCATCCTTCAGGGCTTTCAGGTCCGCCTGAAGCGCGGCTGGAAGCTTTGCGGCCAGCTTCGGGCGCTTGTCCAGGATGAAGGTGGCGATCTTCGCGGCGCGCTGGCCGTAGTTCGGCTTGCTGCTGTCACCGTTCACGAAGAACCGCAGGCCAACCGCCAGCGGGTGCCGCCCCAGGGCCGTCTTGGCCGCAACGGCAGCCGTCGCAGCCGTCGCGGTGGGCTGGGAGGTGGCTGCCGCCGTCGCGCCGGTGTTGCTCGAGGTAGCTGCGTTGGCGGCGATAACGCCGCCACCCAGCAGGAGGCCTGCTGCCAGGACCCCGACGACGGCGGTGCGGGCCTTGCGCTTGCGCCGCTGAGCTGGGGGGAATTGGTTGTTGTCCATGGTCCGTGTCCTTTGTTCCGGCCGGTGGTCGATCCGCCGGCGCTCTTCACCACACTCTGCTCCGGCCGCATGAACTGACTGTTCGGCCAATGTTCGAGGAATGTAAAACCGTCCCCGCCGGCTAACAAGGACTCTGCCGGGCTCCGCGATTGCTGTTGAATGGACGCATGGAGGACAGCCGAGGTTTAGTGCTGATTGCCGAGGACGAACAGGCAATTGCCGATATCCAGCGCCTATATCTGGGCCGCGCAGGTTTCGGCGTACATGTTGAGCGGGACGGGATTTCCGCGCTGGCGCAGATCAAGCGGCTCAAACCGGTCGCGGTGATCCTCGACGTCGGGCTGCCGGGCATGGACGGGATCGAGCTTTGCAGGCAACTGCGGCAGGCAGAGGACTGGACTCCGGTGCTCTTCGTCACGGCCCGTGATGAGGAAGTGGACCGCGTCCTTGGCCTGGAATTGGGCGCCGACGACTATCTCACCAAGCCGTTTTCGCCCTCCGAACTGGTCGCCCGGGTCAAGGCGGTCCTGCGCCGGACTGAAGGGACCCCGCGGTCCAAACCGCTTGTGCTGGGCAGCGTCGAACTGGATCCGCTGAACCGGACCGCACGCGCCGGCGCCGAGGAACTCACGCTGACCGCCACCGAATTCGACCTCCTCGCCTACCTCATGGCCCAGCCTGGCCGGGTCTTTTCCCGTGAGCAGCTCCTGTCCGCCGTGTGGGGGCAGGCCAGCTATGCGGCCGGGCGGACAGTGGATGTGCACATCGCGCAGCTCCGCGCCAAGCTCGGCGGGCACTCCCCCATCGCGACGAGCCGCGGCGTCGGCTATTCGGCCGCAGCCCCCCACGTGTCCGGGCCCGGCCCCGGCGCCGGGGGAGCCACGTGAGGCGCTGGTTCGGCACACTGGCCGGTCGCACGACGGCGGTGATCGCCGCCGTCGCGACTGTCGCCGTCGTACTCGCCGGCCTGCTGGCGGCGCAGCTGGTCAACGCCACCGCGGTGGACGAAGCCAAGAAGTATCTCGCGGTTGAGGCCGATTCCCTAAGCAAGCAGTCGAGCGTTGGAAGCCTGCAGGACCTGCGCGCAGATCTGCTCACGCACGGCGCGAGGCTTGCGCAAATCGGCACCGACGGCCGCGTAACAGGCGGCGGCGCCAGGCTGGTGGATGCCAGGACCGTGGCGGACGTCTTGGCCGGAAAATCGGTCTCGACGTCGGTGAACGGTCCGCAGAACACGGTGGTCCTCGAGGCCCGGCCCTTGGCGGCCGGCGGCGGTGTGGTGCTGGCGCAACCCGTGTCCGAAATCCGCGCGGCCGCGGCTCCCTTGCTGAGCCGCATGCTGATCGCCCTCGCGGTTTGCCTCGTGTTCGCCATCGTGGCCGGCGGCTTGTTGGCCCAGTGGTTGAGCCGGCCGTTGGTGCGCACAGCACATTCGGCCCATCGGCTCGCCGCAGGAGAACGGTCCGTGGCTGTGGCGCCAGGCGGGCCGGCCGAAGTGGTGGAGGTTTCGCAGGCGCTCGCAGCCCTCGATGCCGCACTCGGGACCAGCGAAGGGCGCCAACGCGAGTTCCTGCTCTCCATTTCGCATGAAATCCGGACACCCCTGACCGCGCTGCGGGGCTACGCCGAGGCCCTTGCCGATGGCGTGGTCAGCGGCGACGACGTGAGCGGGGTCGGTCAGACCCTCGTGGCCGAAACCAACCGCCTGGACCGTTTCGTCCGCGATCTCCTGGAATTGGCACGGCTTGAGTCCGATGATTTCCGGGTGGAACTGCAGCCCGTGGACGCATCCTTGATCCTGCGTGAGAGTTGGCAGGCCTGGCACGCGGTCTGCGTGCAGAACGGGATCGCAGGACGGCTCGAACTGCCTGCAGGGGCACTGCCGGTCCGTGGCGATGGCCAGCGGTTGCGCCAAGTGGTGGACGGCTTGTTGGAAAACGCGCTGCGCGTGACACCCGAAGGCTCTCCCGTGGTACTCGCCGCATACACATCCGGCAGCGGGCTGAGCGTGGAAGTGCGCGACGGCGGGCCTGGCCTGACCGAGGCGGATGCCGCCGTCGCGTTTGAACGCGGCGCGCTCTTTGCCAGATACAGGGGACAACGGCCTGTTGGTAGCGGGCTGGGTTTGTCCATCGCCGCAAGGATCGTGCAGCGGATGGGCGGCCGCATCAGCGTGCGGTCTGCGCCTGAGGGCGGCGCGGCATTCGTGGTGGAGGTGCCGGGCATTCCCGCCGGCTCGCGGCAACCGTAGACTCTGCGCATGGCTGATGTTCCAGTGGGTTCGCTGCACCACGTAGAGATTTGGGTACCTCACATCGGCCGCGCCCAGGAGGAGTGGGGCTGGCTACTAGCGGAGATGGGCTACGAACAATTCCAGGAGTGGCCCGATGGCTGCAGTTGGAAACTCGGAGCCACATACATCGTGATCGAACAGTCCACGGCGCTCACGGGAAGCACGCACCGCAGGACGGAGCCCGGGCTCAACCATCTCGCCTTCCATGCTGGCACCAGGGAGAACGTGGACCGGCTCCGGGAGCTCGGCGCGGACTCGGGCTGGTATGAGATGTTCGAGAGCAAATATCCTCACGCCGGCGGTGCCGGGCACTACGCCGCCTACTTGGTCAACACCGACGGCTACGAGGTTGAGCTGGTTGCGGGGTAGGGGACGGGCATGAGCTACCTGTTTTCGGGATTTTCGGCCGGCAGGCGTTCTTCGACCTGTTAATGTCAGACCCCTCTGAAATGCTTTGGTTATGGCCGGGAACCGGGGAACACAGCTGATCGGATCAACCGCGCCGTCCGGCAGGGCGGTTCCGAAGGCTGTCCCTGCCGTCCGTGTGCAGGACCTGATCAATGCCGTGAGATCGCTTCGGCCAGGCTCCGACGGTACTCAACCGGCCGAACTGATCAACCAGTTGCGTGGGCTGGAGGATCTGAAATCCGCGGCCGCGGCCGCTCAGGCGAGGATCGCCGTCGCGTTCGATGCCGCCCAGCGCCGCGCCGACGCGGCCGCCGGTGTCCCGGCCGAGGAACAGGGACGCGGGGTCTCCGCGCAGGTGGCCCTTGCCCGGCGGGAATCCCCCGCCCGCGGAGCCCGGCTCCACGGACTCGCCAAGGCCCTCGTGACCGAAATGCCGCACACCCTCGCCGCCCTCGACACCGGACGGCTGAGCGAATGGCGCGCCACGCTGCTGGTGAAGGAAACCGCCTGCCTGTCCGCCGAAGACCGCTGCGCCGTGGACGAGGAAATCGCCCCCGACACCGGAACCTTCGACGGCATGGGAGACAAGGCGATCATCGCCGCGGCCTACCGCCGGGACCCGCGCTCGGCCACCCAGCGTGCCAGCCACGCGGCGGCCGAACGGCACGTGAGCCTGCGCCCGGCCCCGGACACCATGACGTATTTGACCGCACTGCTCCCGGTCGCCCAGGGCGTGGCCGTGCACGCGGCCCTGTCCCGGCACGCCGACACCCTCCGCAACGCCGGGGAGGAGACACGGTCCCGGGGCCAGATCATGGCCGACGCGCTGGTCGAACGCACCACCGGCACCCCCGGCGGGATCAGCGGGGTGGAGGTCCAGCTCGTCATGACCGACGGGACCCTGTTCCAGGGAGATGCCGAACCGGCACGGCTGCCCGGCTTCGGCATCGTGCCCGCCGGCTGGGCACGGGCAATGCTCGCCGGGAATAAGGGCCACGCCGAACCCGGGCAGGTCGGGAACGAGCACGGCGCGCCCGGCCAGCCCGGGCAGGGCGGAGATTTGAAGCTCTGGCTCCGTCGTCTCTTCACCGCCCCCGGGACCGGGGACCTTGTCGCCGCCGATTCGAGGGCGCGGCTCTTCCCGGCAGGGATGCGGCGCTTCATCCAGGCCCGCGACGACACCTGCCGGACACCCTACTGCGACGCGCCGATCAGGCATTTCGACCACATCATCCCCTGGCACCACGGCGGCACCACCAGCCTGGCCAACGGGGCGGGCCTGTGCGAGGCCTGCAACCACACCAAAGAACTCAAAGGCTGGACAACACAAACCGGTATTGGGCCACGGCACGTCTTTGACATCCGCACCCCCACCGGACATACCTACCAATCAACAGCCCCGCCCCTGCCCGGCTTCCACCGGTCCGCCCCCAGCCGGGTAACCAGCAATTCACCCTGCGCGGACCCGCCGACTACGAAGGACCACTATTTCGGGGACCTGTACTACTGGCGCCCGCAGCGACAGTCAGCTTAGGCACCCGGATTCTGGAGCCGGGCCTTTAGTGTCGCCGTATCCAGGCCCAGGGTATGGAGCAGGACGGCGGCCGGATCTGGTTCCTGCCGCTCCAGCAGGGCGAGCAGCAGGTGCCGCGCGCTGATCCTGCGGGCCTTCTCCCGGGTGGTCAGTACCAAGGAGTCTTGAATGACTGAGCGGGCGGCCGAGGTGAAGGTGGTTCGGCTGCTTCCCTTGGGCGCATCCAGCGGGCCGAAGTCCCCCAGCGTGATGCCCACGGCTTCCAGCGCCTGCTGGTCGAGGGCATCGAGCTGGGCGCGGGCCGACTCCAGGTCCGTCTCCAAAGTACGGCAGCTCTCGGGGTCGTGGAGCAATCCCAGCAGCAAATGGTCCGTGCCGATTCTCCGGTCTCCGCGGCGTTTGGCTTCCTCGGCGCCGGCATGGACAGCCGTCAGTTTGAACTGACAGTATGGGCGTGTCAATGCAGACTGACAGAATTTCCCTGAGTGAGGATTGACCTGACGCGCCGCCGCATGGCGATCCTCGGCCAACGGCTCAGGCCCACCAAGCCCTCGCATTCCAGGATGCCGCGGAGTCCGTCCTCCAACATCTCCGGATCCAGTTCCTCGAAACCTAACCTGCGATAGTAGGGCGCATTCCACGGAACATCGCGGAAAGTGGTCAGGGTCAGCCACTCCAAACCCTCGGCGTGTGCCCACTTTTCGGCGACGTCCAGCAGTTTGCTCCCGAGGCCTTGCCGCGCTTGCGATGGGTGGACGCTCAAGTGCTCCACGTGGGCATTTCCGTCGAGGCGTTCAAGCAGGAGATAGGCCACGGGCGCGTCTGACGCGTCGGAAAACACCAAAACACCGCCGCGCGCCTGGTAGAGAGCTAGCTCCGTGACGGTCAACGGCTCGTCGTCTGCGATGGCGTCCATTCCGCAGGAACGGAAGATCTCCCCGGCGGCGAATTCGATCCCGCGAAGCCGTTCCAGTTCGTCCGCTCGGGCCGTCCTGATCATGCGGCGGCACCGTTGCGGGCAAGGTATTCGTTGCGCCGTTCGATGAGGCTACGCAGATATCGCCCCAGGAAAGCTTTCTCCGCAAGCCGGCCCACGACGCCGAAGGGCGCCGCGAACTCGACGCGATCGATCATGAGCGTGCCGCCGTCGTCGTCGGGAAGGAACTCGTGCACGTGCCGGAAGAACCGGAAGGGACCCCGCACTTGCTCGTCCGTAAACGAATCAGGGAAGCGAAACCGGGTGATGCGGCTGCTCATTCGCAGGGGTACAGCGAAATGCCAGGCCTGCCAGGTGACCTCGTCTCCTTCCGACAGCAGCCCGGACACCACGCCGGCCACCGCACGTTCCCGGGACCTGGCCATCGAGCCAACGTGGGCGTCGACGTTGCGGGCAAGGTCGAAGAGTTCCCCGGGTTCCATTCCGATATGCGTATGGCATGTGAACGACACAGTCATGGTTCGATCCTGCCACTATTTCGAAACACCCGTCGGCCCAACTGACCCGCAGTAGTTGTCGTTATGAGGCCCCAAAACGACAACAAATGCGAGCCAGTTGGGTGCGGCGGCCCCCGCCGGTGGGTGGGCCCACGCCGGCGAGGGCCCCGACCTGAGCTTGCGAAGGTTGGGAGCCGGTGGGGACTAGTTCGACGGGAAGTTGTAGGAGGCGCCGGAGGCGTGGGTCGACTCAGGCCAGCGGGAGGTGATGACCTTGCCGCGGGTGTAGAAGGAGACACCCTCGGGACCGTAGATGTGCTTGTCCCCGAACAGGGATGCTTTCCATCCCCCGAAGGAGTAGTAAGCCACCGGTACCGGCAAGGGCACGTTGATGCCGATCATGCCGACGTCCACGGACCGCTGGAACTTCCGGGCGTTGGCGCCGGAGGAGGTGAAGATCGCGGTGCCGTTGCCGTAGGGATTGGCGTTGATCAGCCTGATGCCTGCGTCCAGATCCTCCACCCGCACCACCACCAGGACCGGGCCGAAGATTTCCTCTTGGTAAGCGCTCATTCCGGTCTTGACATGGTCGATCAGGGTGGGGCCGACCCAGAAGCCCTCTTCGTGGCCGGGGACCACGAGGTCACGGCCGTCCACGACCATCGCGGCGCCGGCCTGCTCCGCCTCGGTCACCGTCTTGACGATGAACTCCCGGGACTCGGGACTGATCACGGGACCCATGTCGGCGTCAGCCTCGGTGCCGTTCTTGACCTTGACGTCGAGGGCACGCTCTTCGACCTTCTTCACCAGCAGATCGGCGGCATCGCCGACGGCGACCGCAACCGAGATGGCCATGCAACGCTGCCCGGCGGAACCGAACGCGGCCGCGGCCAGGTGGTCGGCAGCGTTGTCCAGGTCGGCGTCGGGCATGATGATCGCGTGGTTCTTCGCTCCGCCCAAGGCCTGGACCCGCTTGCCGTGGGCCGTTGCCACTTCAAGGATGTGCTTGGCAACAGGGGTGGAGCCCACGAAGGAAATGGCGTCCACGTCCGGGTGCGTGAGGAGTCCGGAGATGACATCGCGGTCACCGTGCAGGACCTGGAACACCCCGTCGGGAAGGCCTGCGTCCTTCCACAGCTTGGCCAACAGCATCGCGGCCGAGGGGACGCGGTGGGAGGGCTTGAGGATGAACGCGTTGCCCGTGGCGATCGCCATCGGCGCCATCCACAGCGGCACCATCACCGGGAAATTGAACGGGGTAATGCCGGCCACGACGCCGACGGGCTCGCGGAATGAGAACACATCGATGCCGGTGGAGACCTGGTCCGAGTACTCGCCCTTGAGCAGGGTCGGGATGCCGCAGGCGAACTCGATGACCTCCAGGCCGCGGCCGATCTCGCCCTTGGCATCGTTGAGGACCTTGCCGTGTTCGGCGGTGATCAGGGCCGCGAGTTCCTCTATGTGCGAAGCTACGAGTTCCCGGAATTTGAAGAGCACGGCAGTGCGCTTGGCCAGCGAAACGTCGCCCCAGGACGCCGCGGCATCCTTGGCGATGGCAACCGTCGCGTCCAAATCCGAGCGGTTGGCCAGGCGGAGCTGGGCAGTAACGGCACCCGTGGCCGGGTTGTAGACGGGTTTGGTGCCTGTGCCGCTACCAGCGGCTTCGGCGCCGCTGATGAAGTGGTTGATGATGGTCATTACTGCTCCTGTAGTAGGTGGTGCTCCACGGCATGTACGTCGTTGACATCCCGCGGCAAGCCGGTGGCGAGTGATTCCTGGAGCGCCAGGCGCACAGCCAGGTTCTGTTCGGTCAATTCCCTCTGGACGAGCTCGGGCCCGGAGTTGCGCACCCACGCGCTGAACCGTTCGATTTCGGTCTTGAACGGGTCTTCCCCGATGTCGACGGACTCAGTCCGGCCGTCGCGGAAGGACACCGTAACGCGGGCAATTTCGCCCGGATCCGGGTCGAAGGCCTTGTCCAGGGTGATCTGGCCTTTCGTGCCGATGATCTGGAACGTGTTGGTGCGCGGGCCCTCGAAACCGCAGTCCAGCGTTCCCAGGACGTCCCCATAGTCCAGGATCGCGGCCATAGTGGTCTCCACCGCGTCCGTACGGCTTGTGCCTTTGCCGTAGACGGTTTGCGGCGCGCGGCCCATGACCATGTTCATGACGTCGACGGCGTAGCATCCGACGTCGTTGAGCGCACCTCCGTCCATTCCCGGCTGGAGGCGGACCTCGCCTTCGCTTCGGTCCATGACGAAGTGGAAGCGGGCGTGCATGGACACCAGCTCGCCGATCTTGCCCGAATCGATGAACTCACGGACCTTCTGGTGCTGGGGATGGAAGCGGTACATGAACGCTTCCATAAGGTTCACCCCGTTGCGTTCGCAGGCTTCCAGCACCCGGCGATAGTCGTGGGTGTTGGCGACGAGCGGCTTTTCGCAGAGGATGTCCTTTCCAGCTTCTGCGGCCGCAACAATCCAGTCGGCGTGCAGCGAGTTGGGGAAAGGAAGGTAGACGGCTTCGATGCTTGGATCGGCCAGCAATTCCTCGTGGGAAGAATAGGCGGCCGGGATGCCGAAACGCTCTGCAACTTCGGCTGCCTTTCCGTTCGGGCTGCTGATGGCCGACGCAACTGCGTTACGAGCCCGGCTCATGGCTGGCAGGAACCGACCTTGGGCGATCCTCGCCGTGGTCAGCACGCCCCAGCGGACAGCGCTCATCAGCCGATCTCCGCTTCGAGCTCGCGCAGGAACGCGACTGACTGGCGCACGTCCCGGACCGGACCGTCGTCGGTCGGTTCGGCTTCGAGGATGGTGTCCTGCTCCATCGTGAACCAGCCCTCGTACCCGGCGCCCAGCAGGTTCCGGACGATTCCGGCGATGCCGACGTCGCCTTGGCCCAACGGCACGTACATGCCGCCCTTGACGCCGTCCGTGTAGGAAATCTCGCCTGCCTGGACCCGCTGAGCGACGGCCTTGCGCACGTCCTTCAGGTGGGTGTGGCCGATTCGCGAGGCGTAGTCGCGAACCAGAAGGGCCGGGTCGGTTCCGCCGATGAGCAGGTGGCCCGTGTCCAGGCACAGGTTTGCGGCGGTGTCGTTCAGGACCCGGTTCACATCCGAGGTGCTTTCGATCATGGTTCCCACATGCGGGTGGACCACTGCCTGGATGCCTTTGTCCGCTGCTGCCTTGACCACTGCGTCAAGGTTCCTGCCGAACAGTTCCCAGCCTTCGGCGTCGAGCTCGTGGCGCTGGTCGTAACCTGCAACGCCGGTCTCCGCCGCGAGGACCATGACGCTGGCCCCCGCAGCTTCGTACGCATCCAGCTCGGCCGCTATGACGTCCAAGGGGTTCTTGGACGGGTCGTGCAGGATGACGGGGAAGAAGCCGCCGATCGCTTGGAGGTTGTGCCGCTTCAGCACCTCCGCGCGCTGGGCAGCCTCTTCGGGGAGGAACCCCGTGGGGCCGAACTCGGTAGCGCCGATGCCCAGCGCCGTCATTTCCGACAGGACCCGGTCCGCCTCGAGCTGGTGGCCCCATCCGGGGACTTCACAGACGCCCCAGGAAATGGGTGCTGCGGCAAGGCGCTTGGTGATAGTGCTCAATCTGATCCTCCGTATACGTTCTGGTCCCAGTCGATGACCGAGCCTGTGACAACACCGCTCCTGTCGGAGAGGAGAAAGACAATGAATTCGGCGATCTCGTCCACTTGTCCGAGCTTTCCCATGGGGACGGATGCGTTGGCCTTCTCCAGCCAGTCGTCCCCTGCGCCATGGAATTTCTTTTGGGTTTCGGCTTCGCCGTCCGTGGCGGTCCAGCCGATGTCGAGCCCGTTGATGCGGATTTTGTCCCAACGGTGCGCATGTGCGGCGTTGCGGGTTGCCCCGGCCAGGCCGGCCTTGGCCGCCACATACGGCGCCAAGTACGGCTGCCCGCCGAGTTCGGCGATGGAGATGACGTTCAGGATGCTTCCTGGCACACCCCTGCTACGAAGATGCTTGATGGTTTCGGCCATGATGAAGAACGGCGACTTCAGGTTCACCGCGATGTGCGCGTCGAAGAGCTCGGGCGTCGTATCCAGCATGGTGCCGCGGGTGGTCAGGCCGGCCGCATTGACCGCGCAGTCGAGTTGGCCGAAGGCGTTGATCGTCTCGAGCACCGAGTTCCGGGCCTGTTCGACGTCGGCAAGATCGGTCTTGATGAACCGGGTTTCGACGCCGGATGCCGTGATTTCCGCGGCGAGCCGTTCACCCGAGTCCGCGTTCCGGCCTGTGACGGCGATCCCGGCAGCACCCTCTGCCGCCGCGCGTCTCGCGACTCCGGCGCCCAAACCCTGCGTGCCCCCGCTGATCAGGATGACTTTGTCCTGGAGAAGCGGCATGGCTACAGCTGCCCGATCTTGACTGAATTTTCGATCCTGACGGCGCGGCCGGAGCGGGCGGACTCTTCAGCCGCGTTGGCCAGGGCGAGCGCTTGCAGGCCGTCGTCGAATCCCGGGCTGCAGGGGGTGCCCGCGCGGATGGCCTTGGCGAAGCTGTCCAATTCGTTCCGGTAAGCCGCGGCGTAACGCTCCAGGAAGAACGGCAGGTAGGCATCGGCCTCTTCGGTGCCCGAGGCGCCATACCTGCGCACCGTCGTCGGGGTGACGTTGCCTGCGCTGAGCATCCCCTCGCTGCCGAACGCCTCCAGTCGCTGGTCGTGGCCGAAGGCGCTGTGGCGGGAGTTAGTGATGGTAACCAGCTCGCCGTCGCGGCCCTTGAGGGTGATGACCACCGAGTCGAAGTCTCCGGCTTCCTCGATGTAGTCGCAGAACAGGTTGGCGCCGGTGGCCGAAACTTCGATGATGTCAGGGACGAAGAACCGGGCCATGTCCAGGTCATGGATGCTCTGGTCCCGGAAGATCCCGCCGGAGGTAACGATGTAGGCAGCGGGCGCGGGCGCGGGATCGCGGCTGATGATGGTCAGCTGTTCGAGGCGGCCGATTTCTCCCGCTGCGACGCGCGACTGGATGGCCGCGAAGTGTGGATCAAAGCGCCGGTTGAACCCGAGCATTAGGGGCGTGGTGTTGCCCTTGATCGCGTCGCGGCAAGCGAGCGCCCGGTCGATGTCGAGGTCGATCGGCTTTTCGCAGAGGGCTGCCACGCCTTGTGCCATGGCGCGCGAGATCAAGTCCACGTGCGTGCTGGTGGGCGAGCCGATCACGACGGCGTCAAGGTCGCCGTTCGCGAAGACCTCGTCGGCCGATTCGACGGCGACGGCGCCGGTCCCGGCCGCCAAGGTGCGGGCTCCTTCAATGAAAGGGTCGGCGATCCACGCCAATTCCAGGTCCGGATGCTCGGCGATGTTCCGGGCGTGGACCTGCCCGATGCGGCCTGAACCGAACAGCGCTACTTTGAGGGGTCGATCAGTGGACATGTGGAGGGGTCCTTTCTAAAGGGCTGCCCGGAGAAGGCTGGGCTTGGGTTGGTTCTGGATGGTGGACGGGGATGTGTCCAAGTTCAGAGCGGTCATAGCGTTGCCACCGCGGCGGGCGTGCGGCCAGCGAGGACGTCAACCGCGCCCTGTGCGGCGTCCCTGACAGTGTGGGCCATGCCTTGACGGGTGAATCCCATCACGTGCGGAGTCAGGACGACGTTTTCGTGGTCGAACAACGGGTGGTGGGCGGGCGGCTCGGGATCGTACACGTCCAGCCCGAGCCCGGAAAGATGGCCGGCCTGCAATGCTTCGTGTGCGGCGTCGAGGTCGACGAGGCCGCCGCGGCTGCAGTTGATGAGGATCGCGCCGGGCTTCATGGCCTTGAGCCGGTCCGTGTTGATGAGGTTGTGGTTTTCCGGTGTCAGGGGTGCGTGGAGGGTGACGAAATCGCTGTCCGCAAGGAGTTCTTCCACGGTGTCACGGCGGATCCCCACGGGGATTTCGGCGAAAGGATCGTAGGCCAGGACTTTCAGCTCGAAAGCCTCGGCGATACGCGCTACCCGGCGGCCTATCCGGCCGTAGCCGATGATGCCGAGCGTGAATCCCTCGAGGTCTCCGACGCCGACGGCGGCACGCTGCTCCCAGCGTCCCTCGCGGACCAGCGCGGTCAGTGGAGAGAGTTTCTTGACGAGCGCCAGCAGGTGGGCGAACACGCCTTCGGCCACCGAGGCGGTGTTGCTTCCGGGCGTGATGACCACCGGGATTCCGCGTCGCTTGGCTTCGGCGACGTCCACGAGGTCGGTTCCGACGCCGGTCCTGGCGATGACTTTGAGGGCGGGCATGCGGTCCAACAGTTCCCGGTCCACGCGGTAGGCAGCCCTGACGATCGCGGCATCGGCGTTGGCCAGGTCCTCCTCGGTGGGGTCCTGGATGAGCCGCTGGTGTTCGGAGAGGAGCGGTTCCACGAGGTCCCGCTCGACGCTGCCGAGAGCGACAAAGATTTGGGGTGTGGTTATGGAAGCCATCGTCATCCTTGAAGATGTGGGTATGGGGTTGCGCCGAAAATGGCGTTGTTATCGGTGGTGCTGGAAGCGCTGCTAGAGACCTGCGTGTTCTAAAGGCCCAGGAGGCTGGATTTCCGTACGACCAAGTGGGGCGTGACGGAATGGTGGACGAACCCGCTGCCTTCACCATGGATGCGTTCCAGGAGGGTTTTGGCCCCTGTGACGCCGATGGTGGAGCTGTCCGGGTCGACGGTGGTCAGCCCCAGGCGCGGCATGGCGCCCAGCGCGATGTTGTCATAACCGGTGACGGCTATTTCGACTCCGCGTTCATCGGCAGCTGTCATGGCGCCAAAAGCGGCGAGGTCGTTGATGCAGGCCAGTGCTGTGGGGCGCTGGTGCTCGGAGCGGGAGCCCAGGGCCCGTTGCGCGGCAACATAGCCGGATTCCTGGAAGAAGTCGGCGTCGACCACGCGGATGTAGCGGTCCAGACCGTGCTCTTCCATTGCTGCCGAATAGCCGTCCACGCGTTCCCGGCCAACCGAACCGCCAAGACCGCCAAGGTGCACGATGTTCTCGTGTCCTTGGGCGATCAAGTGCTCAACAACCATGGACATGCCAAGGGCATCGTCGCTTCGGACGATATCGGCGGTGTCGATGTAGTCCGGTCCTCCACCCGCAAAGACCACAGCCCCGCCGGAAACGGCGCGGCTGAACGGGTGCTGGTCAGGCACCGTTCCGACGACGAGGAGTCCCGCGACGCGCAAGTCCCGGAAGGCCTGCAGGATGGATTGGTCCACTCCCCTGCCTGCCGCCGTGACCGCGCTGAAGAGGACGGTGTGCCCGGCCTCTTCGAGCACGGTCCGTGCGGCGTCGGCGACGTCGAAGGCCCACGGGTTGTGCATATCGCTGACCAGCACCCCGATGGTTCCGCTGTCCCGTGTTGCCAGTGACCGGGCCGCGAGGTTCAACTCGAAGCCCATCTCTTCAACAGCCTTGAGCACCCGCTGGCGGCGTTCGTCACTGACGCGCGGTGAGTCGCGCAGCACGAGTGAGACCAACGACTTGGAAACGCCGGCGCGTTCAGCCACGTCCATGATCGTTGGCCGCCGGGCGGATGGAGGTGCCATGGTTAGGCCCGCGCTGCCGTGGTGCCGTGGATTTCCTCGATCTTCTGCCATTGGCCGGACAGCGAGGACGCTTCGGCAGCGCTGACAATGGCGGCGGCTGAAGCGGCATCGTGGATGTTGGAGTTTTCCTGGGTTCCTCCGGTGACGGCGACGAGGAACTTCTTGGCCTCGATGACCTTGAGGTCGTCAAAGCCCATGCTGTTGCCGGGACCCGGCTGGAAGTGCGCGTAGTCGCCGTGGCGGGGGCTGGCGTTGACCGTGGTGTAGCCCTGCTCGTCGTTGTTGCGGCCCAGGCAGACCTTGAGTTCGTTCATGCGCTCGAAGTCCCATTTGAGCGAGCCTTCGGTCCCGTAGACCTCGATCTGGTAACCGCATTCGGGTCCAACGGCAACGCGCGAGGATTCGATGGTGCCGACGGCGCCTGCCCCGCGGGCGGACGGGCCGAAGCGGACCAGCGCTGCAGCGTAGTCCTCATTCTCGACCTCTCCCATTTCACCGTTTTCGATCACCGCGAAGTGCGTCCCTGACCCCATCGCCAGCTTGGGTCGCTGCGTGTAGACCGTGCTTGTGAGCGCGGTTACCTCGGCGATGGGCCCAACTACATATTGGCACAGGTCCGTTGCGTGGCTGAACAGGTCCGCCAGCACACCGGTGCCGGCAAGTTTCCGGTCGAAACGCCAGGACAACGCCCCATTGGGTTCGGACGCGTACCCCGAGAAGAACACGGCGCGGACGTTGGTGATCCGGCCGAGGCGCCCGTCCGCAATGAGCTTCCTGGCGTGCTCTACCGCGGGGGCATGCCGGTAGTTGTAGCCGATGGAGGTCACGACGCCGGCCTCCACGGCTGCTTCCTGCACGGCTGCGGTTTCTTCGTAGCCCCGCCCAACGGGCTTTTCGATCCAGAAATGTTTGCCGGCTTTGGCCGCTGCGATGCCGATTTCGGCATGCAGGAAGTTGGGGGCGCAGATCGAAACGACGTCCACGTCCGGGTGGTTCAGGACATCGTGGTAGTCCGTGGTTCCTTCCGCGAAGCCGAGGACGTCGCGGGCGTAGTCCACCCGGTCCGGTGCCGTGTCCGCCGCGATGACCAGCTTGGTGGTCAAGCCAAGCTCCGGGTAGGCGTAAGGAACCGTCTGGTAGGCGCGCGAGTGGAGCTTTCCCATCCATCCGACGCTGATAAGGCCTACACCGACTGTGCGGGATTCTTGGCTCACGTTATTGCCTTTCTTGTTGAAAATTCTTGTCAGTTGCGGGCGGTGTCGAACGCGTCGCGGAACGCCGCCGCCATGATGGTGGAGTCCGAGCCGATGGCCACGAACCGGAAGCCTTGGCGGACGTACTTGGCCGCAGCCATGCCGTCCACCGCGAGGATCCCGGCCGCTTTGTTATGCATTTGCGCGGCAGCGACCACCCGTTGCAATGCCTCCTGGAAGGCACTGCTATCCAGTTGCATCGGAACACCCAAAGCGAAGGACATGTCCATCGGTCCGACGAAAAGGACGTCCACGCCCTCCTGCGCCGCGATCTCCTCGACATGCTCCAGTGCGTCGAGGGTTTCGATCTGGATGATCCCCACGGCTGACTGCTGGTCCGCGCTCAACGGAGCCCTGTCCATGCCCCAGCGGCAGGAGCGGTTGTACGTTGCCACTCCGCGGTCGCCGTCGGGCGGATACAGCATGTGCTTCACGGTTTGGCTGGCTTCTTCAACGGTTTTCAGGCGGGGCACCATGATGCCTGCCGCGCCTTGATCCAGCACGCGACCGATGCGGATCCGCTCGGCGCTTTCCACCCGGACAAGGGTGGGGACGCCGTAGCTTCCGGCCGCAAGGACACCGTCGCGCACGGCATCTTCACCTCCGGAGCCGTGCTCAAGATCGATCAGCACCCAGTCCGCGCCGGCAGCGGCGCACACTTCCACCGCGGTTGCCGAAGCCATGCCGACGAAGGTTCCCACTGTGACTTCCCCGGCGGCCAAGCGGCGCCGCAGCTGACCGCCGTCGAGCGGTCCGCCGTCGTCGTGGTTTCCGCCGCTCATCCGAACCACCGCTGGCGGCTCTTTGCCTGCTCGTAATCGGCGCGGAGGGTACGGACCCATTCCTGTCCGGATACTTCTGCGGGAGCCACGTCCCACCAGACGTCTCCGCCGGGCAAGTCAACGTGGGGAACGGTTGGGACCACGATCACCACGGGTCCATGGGTGTCGCGAGTGGAAGCCAGCGCTTCCCGGACCTCGGCGGCAGTACTTGCCCGAATGGCGAGGGCGCCCAGGCCTTCGGCGATCTGCCGCAGGTCCACCTTGAGGTAATCGCCATCCAGCCGCGCTTTGGGGGCGTCTTCGACGGCGACGCTGCCCCCGGTGGTGCGGTAGCGGAACTCGTTGCCGAATTCCTTGCCGCTGCGGTTCATCTGGAGGCGGTGGATGACCTGGTAGCCGTGGTTTTCGGAGACGACAACCGTGACGTTGAGACCTTCCTGCGCGGCGGTGAGGATTTCGGTGGGTGCCATGAGGAAGGTGCCGTCGCCGATGAAGGTGACCACGCGGTTGTCGTTGTTGCCCTCGGCCAGGCGGACGCCCATGCCGGCTGCGATTTCGTAGCCCATGCAGGAGAAGCCGAATTCCAGGTGGCAATTGCGGTTGCCCGTGGCGTCCCAGACTTTTTGCAGGTCACCGGGAGGTCCTCCGGCCGCGGCGATGATGGTGTCACCGGAGCGGGCGTGCTCCTGCATCAGGCCGATCAGCTGCGGCTGGGTCAGGACAGCACCGGTGACCGGCGCGTCCGGGTGGTCTTCCGGGCGGAAGGGAGTGTCGGCGTCGAGCCACAGGGACCGGATCGGGGCCCACTTTGCCTTCTCCGAATGGACTGTTTCCTGCCACTTTTCGCTGGTGCTGTGACCCTCCAGGGAGCGGGCAAGTGCTTCCAGTCCGAGGCGCGCGTCCGCCAGGATGCCGGTGGCGCCTTGCTTGCGGGTATCGGCATCCACGATGTTCAAGGACGTGAACCGGACGTCCGGGTTTTCGAAGATCGACTGCGAACCGGTGGCGAAGTCGGTGAGGCGCGTGCCGACGCTCAGTACGAGGTCGGCTTGCTTGACCAGGGTGTTGGACGCGAAGTTCCCCTCCAGCCCGACGCCGCCCACTTGCCACCATTCGTCCTTGGTCACGGCGCCCTTGCCGCCGAAGGTCTCGACGACGGGAATTCCGGTCTGTCCCGCCAGTGCCTCGAGCGCCGCGTGGGCATCGGAGTAGTGGATGCCGCCGCCGGCGATGATCACCGGACGCTCGGCTGAGCGGATGAGCCGGGCGACGTCGTCAATCTCTTCCAGGTCCGGCAGCGGCCGGCGGATCTTCCAGTCGCGCGGCTCGAAGAATTCGGCCGGGAAGTCGTAGGCGTGGGACTGCACGTCCTGGGGCAGCGAAATGACCACGGCCCCGGTGTCCGTGGGGCTCGTGAGCACACGCATGGCCTGCGGAAGCGCGGTCAGGAGCTGCTCCGGGCGGTTGATCCGGTCGAAGAAGCGCGATACCGGGCGGAACGCGTCGTTGACCGTGGCATCAGCCTCGGTGGGGTGTTCGAGTTGCTGCAGCACCGGGCCCTGGTGCCGGGTGGCGTAGGTGTCGCCCGGCAGGAGCAGGAGCGGAATCCTGTTCACTGTTGCCAGGCCGGCCGCGGTCACAAGGTTGAGCGCGCCCGGGCCGATCGAGGCCGTGACGGCGAGAACTGCCTGGCGACGGCTCGCCTTCGCATACGCGGTGGAGATGTGGGCCAGGTACTGCTCGTGCCGGCCTTGGATGAACGGCATGTCGTCGGCCAGTTCGTCCAATGCCTGTCCCAGGCCGGCCACGTTGCCGTGGCCGAAGATGCCGAGGGCTGCGGGGACCAGGCGGCGGCGGACGCCGTCGGCCAGCGAACACTGTACGGACAGGTACTTGATGACCGCTTGGGCCGTGGTGAGCCTGATGGTCTGCGATGGTGTGGTCATTGCCTTATTCCCGTTGTCGTGGTTACCAGGGGCGCCCATGCAGGACGACCGTCTTCTCTTCGGTCATTTCCTGGACAGCAGAGCGGACGCCTTCCTTGCCGATCCCGCTGCCTTTCAAGCCGCCGTAGGGCATGAGGTCGGCACGCCACAGCGGCGACCAGTTGATGTGGATGTTGCCGGCGTCGATCTGCCGCATGGCCTGGACCGCTCCGGCGACGTCGTTCGTGAAAATGCCGGCACCCAGGCCGTATTCGTTGTCGTTCGCCATCGCGATGGCGCTTTCCATGTCCTGCGCGGACGAGACGGCGACGGCGGGTCCGAAGAGTTCGTTCCGGCTCAGCGGCGACCGGGGGTCGACGCCCGCGACGACGGCGGGAGTCACCACGGCGCCGTCACGGTCACCGCCGGTGAGGACCCGGGCGCCCGAATGGCGGGCTTCCAGGATGGACGTGTGGACGCGTGATGCTTCCTCTTCGGAGATCAGCGAGCCGAGCCGGGTGCCCTCTTCCTTGGGGTTGCCCACGGCGATCGCTTCGACCTTCGGGACCAACGCATCCAGGAAGTCCTTCTCCACCCGACGGTCAACGATGACCCGCTGAACGGATATGCATACCTGCCCGGCGTTGACGTAGCCGCCGGCAGCCACTGCGGTGGCGGCGAGTTCGAGGTCCGCGTCCGGCAGGATGATCACCGGGCATGAGGCCCCCAATTCGAGGGACAGCTTCTTCACTCCCGCGATCGAACTGATGCGCGTTCCGATGCTCGTAGACCCGGTGAAGGACACCTTGCGGACCCGCGGGTCCGTCACCAGCACGTCGCCCAGGGAGCTGCCTGGTCCGGTGATCACGGACAGCGCCTCGGGCGGCAGGCCGGCGTCGACGAAGCACTGTGCCAGCTTCAGCGCCGTCAGCGGCGTTGCGCGTGCGGGTTTGAGTACGACGGCGTTACCGGCTGCCAGCGCGGGTGCAATTTTGTGCAACACCAGCAAGGCGGGGTAGTTGAACGGGGTGATGGCGACGACGATTCCCACCGGCTGCCGCAACGTGAAGCCGATCTTGTCCAAGCCAGTCCCGGCGTTTGCGTCCAAAGGAAGCGTGGAACCGTACAGCTGGCTTCCCTCATAGGCAGCGAGGCGGATGATGTTGCCGGAGCGGCTGGCCTCTCCCCGCGCCTCCGTGATGGGCTTTCCGGTTTCTGCGCTAATCGTCTGGGCGATGTCCTCGGCTCGTTCATCCGCCAGGGCGGCTGCACGCAGGAGGATGTCGACGCGGACATGGGCCGGCGTGGTCCTTTGCAGGTGGGCACCGATCTCGGCCCGGTCAAGGGCGGCCTGGGCGTCCTGGACTGTCGCCACGGGAACCGTGTCGATGGTCCGGCCGTCGAAGGGCGAGCGGACTTCCTCGGTCCTGCCGTCGGCGGCACCGCGCCAGTTTCCAGCTATTAGCATTTCCATGGTTGCTCCATCAGGTTGTGAACTTTTGCGCTCAGTGGCGCTTGGCGTTGCTTTCGTATGCCGCGTCGGCGACTTCGGTTACCCCGGCGACTTCGGCTTGGACTTCCTTGAGGGCTTCGGTGTGTCCGCCGAGTTGTTCGAGTTCGTGGGCGAGTTCGGCCAG
>NZ_JBFBKR010000031.1:0-39486 GCF_040686575.1 Arthrobacter sp. NPDC080073 | reverse complement strand
GTGGCCAACGCGGCCGCCGTGCTCACCAGCAACGAACTCTCGCACACCACGGGCCTGCACATCCCGGTGGACGCGGGCGTCGCGGCCGCCTTCCTCCGATGAACGGGCAAGCCCATGCCGGCCGCGTTTTCGCGGCGGTCGATATCGGAGCGTCCTCGGGCCGCGTCATGCTCGGCCGGGTCACCGACGGGCGGGCCGAGCTCGAAACAGTGCACCGATTCCCCAACGGGGTCGTAGAACTCGACGGCCGACTCCACTGGGACTTCGACGCACTGTTCGACGAGGTGCTCACGGGACTTGCGGCCGCCGCCGGAACGGCCGCCGCAAGCGGGGAGCGGATCGCCAGCATCGGGATCGACACGTGGGCCGTCGACTACGGACTCGTGGATAAAGCCGGGAAGCTGATCGCGCAGCCGTTCAGCTACCGCGACGAGCGCGGCCGCACCGCCGTCGCGGACGTCCACAAGGTGCTGGACCCGGCGCGGCTTTACGCCACCACCGGACTGCAGTTCCTCCAGTTCAATACGCTCTACCAGCTTGCCACCGAACGAGAACTGCGCGGCGTCCAGGCGTTGCTCATACCCGACTTGATTGCGTTCAAGCTGAGCGGGCAACGCCGTACCGAGGCCACGAATGCGTCCACCACCGGGCTTTTTGACGCCGTCGCGGGGGAGTGGGCCTGCGACTTCTTCAAGGCACTCGGCATACCGAAAAACCTGTTCCCGGCCATCATCCAGCCGGGCGGGACCGTAGGCACGCTCTTGCCGGAGATCGCGGCCAGGACGGGGTTGCCGGCGGAGACTGCTGTGGTTGCCGTGGGATCGCACGACACCGCCTCGGCCGTGGCAGCCGTTCCGGCCCGGCAGGAAGACTTCGCCTACATTTCCTCCGGCACCTGGTCCCTCGTCGGTGTGGAATTGGACAGCCCGGTCCTCGATGAAGCAAGCCGCTTGGCCAACTTCACCAACGAGCGGGGCGTCGACGGCACCATCAGGTACCTGCGCAACGTCGGCGGACTGTGGCTGCTCAGCGAATGCCAACGCACCTGGGCCGCCGCAGGGCATCAACAGGAACTAGCCGCGCTCCTGGAGTCCGCGGCGGCACTTCCCGCCGGAGGCCCCCAGATCAACGCCGACGATCCGGCGTTCATCGCGCCGGACAACATGCCGGACCGTATTCGCTCTGCGGTTCGCGCCGGCGGTGCCGTCCTTCCAGACCGGCCAGCCGCCGTCGTGCGCTGCATCCTGGACAGCCTCGCAGCCGGCTACGCCAGGACCCTGGCACGCGCCGAGGAACTGTCCGGCAAGCACGCATCGGTGGTCCACATCGTGGGTGGCGGCTCCCAGAACAGGCTGCTGTGCCAGCTCACAGCGGATGCCAGCGGGAAGACGGTTATTGCCGGCCCCGTGGAAGCCACGGCGCTCGGGAACGTTCTGGTTCAGGCCCGGGCCGCAGGAGCGGTTACGGGTGGCCCGTCCGAACTCCGGGCACTCGTGAGGGCCAGCGTTCAGCTTGACAGCTACAAGCCGTCCCTGGGCAAATACACGAACGCCACCGGATGCGCCGCCATGGCGCAGCAATAGGAGGTCGGCTTTGCGCTATGTCGTGCTACTCCGGGCCGTCAACGCGGGGGTTAACTCGCGAATCACGATGGCGTCCTTACGTGAGTGCGTCGAGGAGACGGGTATCTCCGTGCTGGCTACATATCTGCCGAGCGGCAACCTTGTCATAGAGGCGCCGCGGACCAGCACGGCACGCCTGGCCGAGGATCTTGGGCGCGCAGTGGGGCAGCGGCTCGGGCGGCCCACGCCAGCGGTTGTCCTGACTGGAACCCAACTCGATCGCGTGCTGCGAGAAGCACCGGCGGTGTGGCGCGAGCAGCCCGGCCACGCCCACTACGTGATCTTCCTCCTTGGATCTGTCACCGCTGCCGAGTTGCTGTCCGGTATGGAGCCGGAACCGGACGTGGAACAAATAACACCCGCCGGACGCCGGATCTATTGGTCGGTCCGCACCGATGCTTCCCGTAGCGTCCTCGCGCGGGTAGGCCGCGCGCAGGAGTACCAGCACATCACGGTCCGGACACTCAGTACGTTGGAACGCATGCGGGAGTTGGTACACAAGCGCGACCCGAGGACAACGCGTGGCCCTGTTGCCCCGCAAAGCCCATCGATAAACTTAAGGGGCGCCAAGGAGACGCAAGGTTGGTTGCGGGAAAGGCAAGATCATGACCGAAAGCAGCGGCGTCGAAGCACCCACTGAAGAGGAGAAGAGCGGAGTTCCCGGGAAACCGGAACTGCGCGGCCGATACGTCAAGGGGGACTACGGCAAGACCGGAACGGAGCCCGGGCGGCACTCCGAAGACGTAGAAGGCCAATACATCGCAGGCGACTACGGCACGGCCGGCAGTCAAGGAGGCTTGCCCGAACCCTTGGGCGAGGAGGCCATGGAATCCGGGCGCTACGCAAAGGCAGACCTCGGCGAAGCCGGAGCGGTTCCGGGGCGCACAGCAGAGTCGGAAATCGGCCAGTACGCCAAAGGGGACTACGGCAAGGAGGGGGCCGTCGGGCCACTGCGTGAGGCCGCCGATCGACGTGAGGCCGCCGATCGACCGACGCCGGCTGATGAAGACGGCGACAACTGACGGGATCGGTTACTTCGGCGTCGGTTACTTCGGCCGGACCTGGCCTGCTTCAGCCTTGGCCCGGATGAAGCTCAGGTCCTCGGGGGAGAGGCTGACTTGGCTGTGGCGGTCGGAATCCGGGGTGATGCCGGTTTCCTGATGGATTATTTCCGTGATGGTTCGCGGCAAAACCACGCATCCAGGGTTGTCCGTTAGCCAGTGCTGGGTTTCGGGGCTGAGCATGTCCCAGTGGTCCCTGATGTTCATCTCCATGGATGACGCCTAACTGAGTGGGTGCAGAGAAAAACGCCGGCCGAGGCCGGTGCCGGAAACGTAATTAGGATACGCCCGAGCGTAGGGGAAAGACAGGGCCGACATGGCAACTCAAAGCGACGGCGTAGGCTTTCGTTCCAAGCGGGGCCCGATACTCATAGCCCTGATGCTCTCGAGCGGTCTCGTCGCGATCGATGCCACCATCGTGGCCACCGCCGTGCCTTCGATCGTGCATGAAATCGGTGGGTTCGCCTCGTTTCCGTGGCTCTTCTCCGCCTACCTGCTCGCGCAGGCCGTCTCGGTTCCGGTCTACGCGAAACTCTCCGATATGGCGGGTCGGAAACCGATCATTCTCACTGGCATTGGCCTCTTCCTGCTCGGATCGATCCTTTGCGGGTTGGCGTGGAGCATGCCCGCGCTCATCGCCTTCCGCGTAGTGCAGGGCTTGGGCGCCGGCGCGGTTCTACCCGTGGCCATCACCATCGCCGGCGATATCTACACCCTGGCCGAGCGCGCGAAGGTGCAAGGCTACCTCGCGAGCGTGTGGGCGACTTCGTCGGTTGTCGGTCCAACTCTGGGCGGGGTGTTCTCCTCGCTTGGAGTCTGGCGCGGAATCTTCCTGGTCAACGTTCCGCTCTGCATCGTGGCTGCGTGGATGCTCGTGCAAAGGTTCCAGGAGAACATCGAACGGGTAAAGCACCGCGTCGATTATCTTGGAGCCGCGCTTCTCACGGTCACGTTAACCTTGACCATCCTCGGCGCCCTGGAAGGTGGCCAGGCATGGGCCTGGGACTCTCCGATCAGCATCGCAGTGTTCGCCGTTGGTTCAGTCCTGCTCGTTGCCTTCGTCGTGGTCGAGAGACGAGCGGCTGAACCTGTCCTTCCGCCGTGGGTCGTGTCGAGGCGCCTTCTTGCCACGACCGCACTGATCTCCTTCGGGGCTGGAGCAATCGTGCTTGGCCTCACCTCGTACGTTCCCACCTTCCTTCAAGGCGCGCTTTCGGTGTCGCCACTCACTGCGGGCCTATCCCTGGCGGCCCTGACAATCGGCTGGCCGATCAGCGCCTCGCAGTCGGGCCGTTTCTACCTCCGGATCGGCTTCAGGGCAACAGCATTGATCGGGATCACCATCACCCTCATCGGTTCGGCGGTCCTCGCAATTACGGCATACACACCGAATCTCGTGCTCGTCGCAGGCAGCTGCTTTGTCGCCGGACTCGGACTGGGGCTACTTGCTACCCCGAGCCTGATCGCAGCCCAGTCCAGCGTCGAATGGCACGAACGCGGAGTCGTAACGGGCACCAACCTCTTCGCGCGATCCATCGGCAGCTCGCTTGGCGTAGCCGTTTTCGGGGCCGTGGCCAATGCGATCTATGCCGGCAGCCCCGGTGGCGGGAAGAGTTCGCAGGCAGTTGTATTCGCCTCTGCGGCGGTATTCCTCGCCGTGCTTGTGAGCGCAGCTCTCACCGTCGTCGCCGTCCTCGCAATGCCCGCCACTGACCTCGAGGCCGCCGCTCCCCAGGACAAGCGGCCAGCCCCGCGGCTCCAAAAAGCGCGGCGGCCAAACGGACGGAACGGAGGTTCTTAGGCTTGCGTCTTTAGGCTGGCTCCTGCGCCGGGCCAGTTGGCTGAGCTAGGTCAGCGGCTCCTCCGGAGACTGGTTGGCTTCGCGGCCACCCGTACGGACAACGCGGATTTTGGTGGTCGGCGTCTCTGGCTGTTCGGGGATCCGGATACGGATTTCGAGGACGCCGTCCTCGTACGTGGCGACGATGCCGTCCTGGCTCACGCCGCGGGGCAACGGGATGCTGCGGGACCGTTCGCCGTAGCGGAGCTCGCTCCGGTAGCCCCTCTTGTCCATGCGTTCGGCATCCTCTTCGCGCCGAGCCTGGATATGAAGATTGTCGTCGGCGATGCTGATGTCGACGTCGGTTTCCGGATCGATTCCCGGCAGATCCACTCTGACCACGAGCGTGTCCCCCTCCTGGTATTGCTCGATGCGGAGCGAAGGATCGGATTCGCCTTGAAGGAAGCGTCGGACGGGCTCCGGGACTTCGAGTCCGCCGCGTCGGAGAAAGTTGTCCATGATGTCCTCCTCGTAAGTGCCGGTTCCCGGCCAAATCAGACTTGCCGGGATGAGAAAAAAGCTACGCCTCGCATGGCCCCGTGGATAGCCCCCCGGTCTCTGCTGAGGTGGAGTGCACTACCGAATAGCGCAATCTTGACGACAGCTTTGCTCGGTCGGAAACTGAGCATAGGAGGCGCGCTGTGAGCGATTTGGCTTGGATTCTCGTGCTGCTCATCCCTTCCCTGGGCTTCTTCCTTTTCCTGGTTTACGCAAATATTCGATTGTCAGCCAGGCGGAAATCTCTTGGGCTACCCCCTCTAGGACTGACTCCACGCCGTTCCAGGACCCGTCACCGGAAGCATCACAAATACGTGATCATTCATCCCTTCAAACACTGACAACTGCACCTGTCAGCTTTGATGGAAGTCGGGAGCCTTGGGTGCGTCGAGCATTCCCGCGATTTTCTCTTCCAAGGCCGCGATGGTCGCTTCGGGCAGGACAATCAGCCCATCCAATTCGCGCCGGGCGCGCTTGTACGCCGTCTGCCGTTCTGCCGGCGTCGCTGCACTGTCAGAAGCGATCCTGAGGAGCTTCCTGGCGGTCGCCAGACGCTGACGCTCGGACTCGGTGAAATTGCTGTCCTTGACGCGTCTGGCTTCCCGCTCCGCCACATCGAACGCCAGCTCGAAGCTGCGAACGGCCATGCGATACTCCGCCAGCCGTGCCGCCGTCGTGATTTCTTCCGGAGTTGCCGGACGCAAGCCGTCAGCCTCCCGTTTGGCCCGGAGAAACGCCACGGTGAGCGGCTCGCGTACATCCGACATGATCGGAAAATCGATGAGTTTGCCGACGTCGAGTTCGTACTCCAGCCATCGCCGGTTCACCGCGTCGTGCGCCTCTTGCAGCCGCAGGACCTCGGCCTGGCTGGCCTGCTCCGCTTGCGCCGCTCGGTTCTGGAGCTGATAGAGCTCCACCCGACGGCGATGCCGCCTTTCGCTGGCCCTGGACCAGGACCGCGCCCAACCGCCGGCTATCCCGCTCAGCGGAAAGACCAGCCACCAGAAGTGGCCGACAAACTCGAAGAAGGGATTCACTGCTTCATCGTCCCACCGGCCCGGACGTGTCTCAAGAGCCTCGTGAATGAGCACAAGGCCTAGCCAAACTTCCGGAGCCAGTCCGACAGGACAGGCAAGACGACAGAGCTATGCATCGCTCCGATGTGATCGAGGCCGGGAAGCACACGGACATCCCACCCGGCGTTGATCAGGGCTTGTTTGTGCGTTGTCAGGGGCTCGCTGATCTTTACCTGGACGTTGCCCCACGCCGGGCCGTAATCGATCCGGTCGTCCGCCCCTGCGAAGGCGAGCCGGGGCAAGCCTGGCGGAACCGCGGCGGAGGAATCGTCGAAATCCTGTAGGGCTTCGTAGAGGGTCACAAACTGGCGGGTCTGCGCTTCGTTCGTTTGAACGGGTACGGAATCCCAGTCTCCAGGCTCAACGTCAGGAGCAGGTGAAGGAACCACGTCGGCGGATTGCATGGACATCGAGTGTGCTGCCCGGGTCACCGCCAACATGCTCTCGTATGGTCCATCGAGGGGTGGGAATCCGCCCATCACCAATGCCCAAAGCCGATCAGTGCGGATTGCTAGTTGCAAGCCACAGAGTGCCAGCCAGGAGTAGCCGTAGTAGGCGAAGGTGCCGGCATCTGCGGCGTCGGCGATAGCAAGGAGATCAGCCGTGACATTCTCCGGAGTAAGGGTGTCCGGTGCGGGGTGTGCCATCCGGTGGCTTTCGTAATCGGCGACGACGACACGGTGGGATCGCGCGAGTCCGTTGACCACGTTGGGTCCCAGATCCGGATCAGCGCCCCAACGGCGCATCGTTTCGGCTTCCTCCTGCGGATAGGGGGCGAAGCGCGCCGGGATCATCACGGCGCGCCCGTTTCCGTGGATGCTTATGGCGATGGTCGTACCGTCGTGAAGAACGGCCTCAGCGGTGTCAATCACGGCTTGCCCTCCATACGGGTGCGGAGTTTGTGTGGTCAAGCTTGCCACTGAATTGGCGGCAGGGGCCCGTAGTGTGGTCCCCGGACTTGGAGCTTTCCATCGACAGGCACCCGGCCCAGGAATAGCCTTAAGCCGTCCCATTGACCGACGAGGATGACGGAGAGGTATCCGAACATGGGAGCTACAGAAAACGCCGAATTGGTCCGGCGGGGGTACGAGGCCTTCAACACAGGTGATCTGGCGACACTCAGCGAGCTGTTCGCAGAGGATGCGGTTTGGTACGCAGCTGGAAGCGGCGTGCTGTCCGGGACGAAGCAGGGACGCGACGCCATACTGGCCTATTTTGGCGAGCTGGGAGAGCGTTCCCAGGGGTCCTTCCAAGCGGTGGTCCAGGACGTCGTCGGCGGAGAAGACCACACAATAGCACTTCAGCAGACCCACGCCGAAAACAACGGAAAGACCCTGGACATGGCAACTGCCATCGCCTTCGTGCTCCGCGACGGAAAGGTTGTAGAGGGCCGGGAGTTTTTCGAGGACACGGCAAAGGCAGACGAATTCTGGACCTGAATCCGGGATTTGGACGCTGCCCGTGAAAGCTCATTGACATCCCGGGCAGCGGGGTCTATTGCTTGGCATGTCCACACCCGTCCACACCAGCAAGGAGCAGATATGGAAGCCGCACCCTACGGAGTCGTGCACTTCTTCCCTGGAGGCACGAAGGAACAATACGAGGCGTCTATCGCCGCCGTCCACCCAGGAGAGGGGCTCTTGCCCGACGGTCAGACTTTCCATGCGGCAGGCCCGTCGGCCGGCGGCTGGACCATCATGGCCGTCCACGAGTCGAAGGAAAGTTGGGAGAAGTTCCGCGACGGCATCCTCATGCCCCGCATGCAGGCGGGCATCGAGGGCGGATTCGAGTCGCCCCCGGAAGAGACAGTTGTAGACCTCTACAAGGTCCTGCCCTAACTATTCGAAAAGGCCGCCCCCAGGTCTCGCGGGCGGCCTCCGTCCTTTATCTGCGGCGGAAATCGAAAGGAGACAGCCATGGCGTCCACAGTGAACTACTTCGAAGTCGGATCGCCCGATCCCGAGAGGGCGCGGGCCTTCTACGGCTCGCTCTTCGACTGGACCTTCGGTGAGTCCTCGCCTGCCGGCTACCAGATGGTGAACGGCGACAAGGGTGGGCTGTGGGACACTTCCTCGCTTGAGGGAACCTCGTGGGCGATCTTCTACGTACAAGTCGACGATGTGAAAGCCGCGATCGCCAAGGCCGAGTCGCTCGGCGCGAGCGTAGCCATCCCGTTCGTCGATAACGGCTCGATCGAGTTCGCGCACCTCCTGGACCCGCACGGCAACCGTTTCGGTGTGTGGCATCCCAAGCAGCCGGGCTGAAAGCGACGGGACAATCCGCACGCTCGCGGCATTCGATGAAAAGGACGAAGTGCATTGACGCTCGATACATTGCCCGTGATCGATTTCTCCCGTCTGGATGCAGGCCCGGACGAGGCCTCCAGGTTCCGTAACGAACTGCGCGACGCCATGCATGAGGTTGGCTTCCTGTACCTGGCCGGCCACGGCATCCCGCAGGAGCTGACGGACGCCATCCTCGACGTGTCGCGCCGTTTTTTCGAGCTGCCGGAAGAAGAAAAGCTCGCGATCGAGAATGTCCACAGCCCCCAGTTCCGCGGCTACACCCGCGTTGGCGGCGAGCTCACGGGCGGCGGGATCGACTGGCGGGAGCAGATCGACATCGGCGTCGAACGTGACGCAGTTGAGCCGGGCCCGGGTGTCGCCGAATATTGGCGCCTGGAGGGGCCCAACCTGTGGCCGGCTGCGCTGCCTGAAATGCGGGAAATCGTCTCGGAATGGACCGAGCGGCTGAGCACCATCTCACTTGCGTTGTTGCGGGCCCTGGCAGTTTCCCTCGGAGCGCCCGAGGACACCTTTGATGCGGCATTCGCCGCGCGGGCTTTCCCCGTCCTCAAGATTGTGAGATATCCGGGGGAGTCGAACCCGGAACCGAAGCAGGGCGTGGGTTCCCATCGCGACGGCGGAGTGCTGACTCTATTGCTGGTTGAGCCCGGGAAGGGCGGTCTCCAGGTCGAGTACCAAGGGAAGTGGATCGACGCGCCCCAAGTGCCGGGGACATTCGTGGTCAATATCGGCGAAATGCTGGAGCTGGCCACCAACGGCTACCTCAAGGCGACCCTGCACCGCGTGATCTCGCCGCTTCGCGGCACGGACCGGATTTCCCTACCCTTCTTCTACAATCCCGCCCTTGACGCGACCATGCCGCGGCTTGCCATGAGCCCGGAATTCCAGGCAAAAGCGCGTGGCTTGTCGGTTGACCCCACGAACAGCCCGATTCTGGAAACCTACGGGGACAACGCCCTCCGTTACAGGCTTCGGGCCCACCCGAACGTCGTCGCGGAGCATCACGCCGACCTGCTGTGACCCGGACGGTGCAGGGCCGGATAATAGGGCAATGGACTTCGAATTGCTCACCATCCAGGACTGTCCGCACAGTTCCGCGGCCCGGGAACTGTTCGCACGGGCCGTGGAACTGGAAGGGAAGGCCCCTGCCTTGATTGCGGCCAGGGAGATCATGACCGACGAAGAAGCCGCTGCGTCCGGATTCCACGGATCCCCGACATTCATGGTGAACGGAATCGACCTCTTCCCCTCCACGGCGGAACCGGCCATGACGTGCCGGGTCTACCGTACGGCCGGCGGCCTCTCGGGCCTGCCCAGCCTGGCGTCGCTTAGAGAGGCGATCCAGGCCAGGCTGGCCGCATAGCATCAGCCAGGAACCCGAGCCGCTGCAACCACAGGGTGGTCCCGGCCGAGGTTGCCCAGATGCGGGCCACCGAGACCGAATGGACCACCCGGCCGCCGGAAGCCATGAAGACGTACTAAGCGCGACGGAAATGGCCGGGACTCCTTTGAGTCCCGGCCACTTCCGCGGTTCGGCGCCAAGCGACCCCGCCATTAGACGCTGCTATTTCCACCCGCTCAGCCATCCCTTGGACGTGCGCGCTTTGTAGCCCCGCCTCCGGACTATGGACGTTCGGCCCAGCCAGTTCCGGACCCGGCCCGGTCCCGCTTGGGCAGCGGCCGGCGCGGACATTCCCGATGCCGGTCCGGATGCCGCCGGCTGGCTCGGACACAGGTCCGTGATCAGTCCCATTCCCGCACATGCCCGCACTTCGCGGATTCCCACCACTGCGGCGCGTTTGGTCTCAAATTCCTTCGAGACCGCCATGACAGTCCCGTCCGCCGCCTTCAGCCGGAACCGGTACCGTTCGCGGGCATCGACAAACAGTTCAAACGTGCCCGCCATTCGCTGGCCTCCCCAATAGATACATATGGTCCTTGTCCGACCGTACCCGGCAGTTACCAAAAAGCAAAGCACCCTTACTGTTTTTGCTCCTGTGCCGCGGGGATCCCGGATACAGGCATGCGGTTGCCGGATGAGGTGTTGACGTGTAGTTTTTTCAATGCAAAGCAACCTTAGTAATACCCGCACCGCCGGGTCCGCGGTTCAGCAGGAGGTACAGCAGTGGGTATCGGATCATCTATCTTCCTTATCGCGATAGGCGCCATTCTGGCCTTCGCCGTCCCCGGGGATGTCGTGTCATTCATCGACCTCCATATGGTCGGCTACATCCTCATGGTCGTCGGAGTGATCGGCTTGATCGTTTCCCTCTTCGTGTTCGGCCCGCGCCGGACCCGTCGGATCAGCGAAAGCCGCGCCACAGTAGACCCGGCCACGGGGGAACGCATCGTGACCAGGGATACGCGCGACGGCGGCATCTAGCAACAGCAGGAGCGAAGGCGAGGGTCGGCACGCGGACCCTCGCCTTTTCCATGCCCCCGGACAGTGGCCGAACACGCCATTGCCGTCCGGGCCGCCCCTGGGGGAGCATCGAGGCATGACCAAATACCTGATCTCCTTCCCGAGCGAAGCCCTGGTACTCACCGACGAGGAGTTCCCGGTGGTCTCCGCCGAAGCCCACGCTGTGATTGAGGAGGCGAAGGCCGCGGGCGTCTACGTTTTCGGCGGCGGGATAGACGAGGAAGTGGATCCGGTGCTGGTTTCCGCTGACGGCGCGGTGAGCACCGAGATCTATCCGGGCTCCGAACTCACCGGTGGGTTCGCTGTGCTGGAGCTGCCGACGCGCGGGGAGGCGGTCGAGTGGGCGAGGAAGATCGCAGTGGCCTGCCGTTGCCCGCAGGAGCTCCGCGAGTTCATGTATGACCCGCAAAGCTAGCTTTCGTCAGCTCAGGCGCCGGTTCCTAGCCGCCGTTTCCTTTGCCGTTGCCCTTGTGGCGCCCGGGGGCCGGCACCACCGGAACCGGCGCAACCGGCGCAACCGGCGCAACCGGTGTCGATGTCTGCTCAATGCTCGGTGAGGGTGGTGGGGTTGACGCAGGGGCGCTGGGCGTGCGCGTTGCCGTGACGGACGGCTCCGGGGCGGCGGGAGCAGGCGGCTGGAAGGCGCTCACGCCAACGATCACCAAGGCAGTGGTAAGAAGTGCGCCGCCGACAGCCCACGCCGATCTGCGCGCGCGGCTTGGCGGTTTCCCCCGCCATGGGCGCCTGTTTCGTATGGGCGGCACGACGACGGTACTCTCGCCCGCCGTTGCCACGGGCTGAACGCGCGTCTGGATGTCTGCTTTGGGCGTACGGGGCGGGCGGTCGGGCATACGGGGAAGGGTCTGCGTGGCTCCGTTGGCGCCAACGGGCATCGCCGCAGGGACGCCGGAACTGAGGGCACTCCGCAGCGCTTGCTCTACGTCGCGCGCGGCAGGTCGTGCAGAAGGCTGAGCCGATGTCATGGCGGTGAGGAGGTCAACCCACCGCGTCCCGAGGGCTTCCGGCACACGGGGCGGTCGGTGGAGCCTCGCAACGGCCGACTCGACGCTCGTCCCCGGATATTCGAGCTTTGCAGTGAGGCATTCGAGGAGAAGGAGTCCGAGGGAGTAGATATCGCTTGCCGGTCCCAGGGCAGAGCCGGTGGCCTGTTCCGGGCTCAGGTATGCCGCGGTTCCCACCATCGTGCCCGTTGCTGTCAGGCGTGTTCCTTCGATGATGCGGGCGATTCCGAAGTCGGTGAGTTTGGGCCGGACGGGGGATCCTTCGGGACCATCAGCCAGAAGGACATTGGCGGGTTTGATATCGCGGTGGATGATCCCACGCCCGTGGATGTATTCCAGGGCCGATGCCAGATCCGCCCCGATATGGGCCACGTCCTGGGTCGCCAGCGCTCCGTTCCGCAATCTGGCATGCAGGTCGGGGCCATGAATCAGTTCCATCGTAATGAATGTCCGGGCATGCTCCGGGTCCCGATGGTCGGTACCGGCGTCGAAGAGGGTGACGAGGGACGGATGGTTGAATGTTGCCAGGAGCCGCATCTCGTTTTCATGCCGGGCAAGCTCGTGCGGCCCTCCCAATAGGGGAGCAAAGAGTTTCAGCGCCACGTGGCGGCCGAGCGTTTCATCCTGCGCCCGGTACACCGACGCTGTCGCCCCGCGTCCGATCAGGGTTCCGAGCCTGTAGCGACCTGCCACAAGGGCATCGCTGTCTCCCGTGGCGGGGCCATCCGGCACGACTCCACTCGCTTTCTTTGAGCCGACAAGTCCTGCGTCCACCAGGCAAGCTGGCCGGCCTCGGCGACATGCAAGGGCCTGGCGCGACTGACGCAACCTCATCATACGAGGTGCGGCCCCTCAGCATCGCCCGCACATCTGCCGCGCTCTCTGGACCCGTTGAGCGTCGCGCAACGGCGGAGTAGGGTGGCCCCACCCACCTCGCACCACCTTTGAGGAGCGACCATGTCACATCGCAAACTTCGAATCGCCTCCCTAACCGCAGTACTTGCGCTGAGCGTGACGAGCGGCGCCGTCGCCAACCCCGCCTTTGCGGATCCGCGCCAGACTGAAAAGACCGCCACCGCCACCGGATATGGCGGCGCGGTCAGCACCGTTGACCCCGAGGCCTCCGCCGCCGCCATCGAGGTCCTCCGCAAGGGCGGCAACGCAGCTGACGCCGCCGTCGCCGCGGCAGCAACCCTGGGCGTGACCGAGCCATACAGCGCAGGGATCGGCGGTGGCGGCTACTTCGTGTTCTACAACGCGAAGACGGGCAGGATCGGCACCATCGACGGCCGCGAGACCGCCCCGGCGGCAATGCCCCACGATGCGTTCATTGATCCCGCCACGGGGAAGCCGTATAACTTCACGCCTGAGCTCGTCACGAGCGGCGTTTCCGTGGGCGTCCCCGGCACCGCGGCCACTTGGCAACGCGCGCTGGAGCGCTGGGGTACCTTGAGCCTTGGCGACGCCCTGCAGCCTGCCATCAAAGTCGCGACCCGGGGCTTCGTCGTCGACCCGACGTTCCGTCAGCAGACACTGGACAACAAGCTCCGTTTCGCCGCGTTCAGCTCCACGAGCAAGCTGTACCTGCCGGGAGGCGACGCACCCGCCGTCGGCAGCATCTTCCAGAACCACGACCTCGCCGCGACCTACCGGCTCCTCGCGAAGCAGGGCATCAGCGCCTTCTACCGTGGTCCACTCGCCGCTGAGATCGCAGCAACAGTCCAGGCACCGCCGAAGACCGACACCACTAAGCTGCCCATCCCGGTGGGACACATGACCCCCGCCGACCTGGCCGCGTACGAGCCCCTGGACCAAGCACCCACCCACGTCGACTACCGCGGCCTCGACGTCTACGGAATGGCGCCGTCGAGCAGCGGGGGCACCACGGTAGGCGAGGCGCTGAACATCCTGGACACGGTCAACCTTTCGGAGATGTCCAAGCCAGCTGCCCTGCACCACTACCTCGAGGCGAGCGCACTCGCTTTCGCGGACCGGGGGAAGTACGTTGGCGACCCTGCGTTCGTTGACGTTCCCACCGATGCGCTCACCGATCCGCTGTTCGGCAAGGAGCGCGCCTGCAAGATCGACCCCTTGCACGCTGCAACGAAGCCCGTCGCGCCGGGAGATGTGTCGACGTACGACGGCGTGTGCCCGGCTTCCGCGGCGGCGCTCACCGACGAGAAGGACACGGAAAACATCTCGACGACCAACATGACGGTCGCCGACAAGTGGGGGAACGTGGTCGAATACACGCTCACCATCGAGCAAACCGGCGGATCAGGCATCGTGGTGCCGGGACGCGGGTTCCTGCTCAACAACGAGCTGACCGATTTCTCGGCCGTTTACAGCGTGAGCGATCCAAACCGGATCGATCCCGGCAAGCGCCCACGCTCCTCGATGTCCCCGACCATCATCCTCAAGGACGGTAAGCCGTTCCTCGCTCTCGGCTCACCCGGCGGATCGACGATCATCACCACGGTGCTGCAGACGATCCTGAACAGGGTGGACCTGGGCATGAGCATTTCCGACGCGATCGCCGCACCGCGCGCCTCTCAACGCAACACTGCGACGGTCACAGCCGAACCGGAGTTCATCACGGCATTCGCGAGCCAACTCACACCGTTTGGCCACCGGTTCACGCCATCCGGTGACGCTTTCACATCGGCGGCCGAGATCGGTGCCGCAACAGCGATCGAGTTCAGGCCCGACGGGCGCCTGATCGCCGCCGCCGAACCGGTCCGGCGCGGCGGCGGCTCGGCAATGGTGTTGAACCCGTCCCCATAAGCCGGAAACGCGGGACCAACGTCCATTCGGTCCGTTGCGGTGCTGACGCAAGGGGCGGCCCTGGGGTAGCTTGTCCCCATGGCTACCGAAGCAACTACCCTCACCGTTGACGGGCCGAACGGTTCCCGGGAAATGCGGATCTCCAGTCCCAGCCGGGTTCTCTGGCCGGAGGTGGGCCTGACCAAGCTGGACCTCGCGCACTACATTGTTGATGTCGGGGAAGCATTCATAGCGGCGAACGGGGACCGGCCGGTTTCGCTGCAGCGCTTTTCGGACAACGTCGACGGAGAACAGTTCTTCTCCAAGAATCCGCCGAAAGGAACCCCCGATTTTATCCGCTCAGTAAAGGTGATCTATCCGAGTGCGCGCTCGCATCCCCAATTGGTCCTCGACGAGCCAGCCGCGGCCGTGTGGGCCGTCCAGATGAACACGGTGGTCTTCCACCCGTGGCCGTCACGCGCCGAAAACACGGACAACCCCGACCAGTTGCGGATCGACCTGGATCCCCAGCCCGGAACAGATTTCGACGACGCGATTCCCGCCGCGCTTGAGCTGAAGAACGTCCTTGCGGAGGCCGGGCTGACCACCTTCATCAAGACCTCAGGAAACCGGGGACTTCATGTCTACGCTCCGATTGAAGCCTCGCATGAGTTCCTGGACGTTCGGCATGCCGTGATTGCCGCCGCCCGCGAGCTTGAGCGGCGGATGCCGGACAAGGTCACCACCGCTTGGTGGAAGGAAGAACGAGGCGAACGGGTGTTCGTGGACTTCAACCAGGCCAACCGGGACCGCACCATCGCCGGGGCGTACAGCCCGCGCGCACTCGCCCATGCTCCGGTCTCCTGTCCAATCACTTGGGAGGAACTGGAAACCGCCGACCCCAAGAACTTCACCATCCTCACGGTGCCCGGAAGGCTGAAATCCGTGGGGGACCCTTGGGGTGACATGAACTCCAAAGCAGGGAAAATCGACGTCCTGCTTCAATGGTGGGAACGGGACCTCGGCGCCGGGCTCGGGGAGCTGCCGTTCCCGCCCGACTACCCGAAGATGCCGGGTGAACCGTCCCGTGTGCAGCCAAGTCGAGCGCGCAAGCACGACTGACCAATTGCGCTGTCCCACGGTCCCGCGCAAGGCTCATCGTGAAGGCTAGGCTCATCGTGAAGATAGTCAGGGCGGGGCAAAGGTGGGAGAATGAGGGCTGGACCAAAACGGCCGGCGGCGCATCTTGCCTGCTGAGACCCAGGTGAGTCCCCCAGTGCGCCGTCGGTCCTGACGTTGCCGCCCTCTTACGCCGCGCCGGTCCATCTCGGCGCGGTTGATGCCCGCCGGAGTTCCTTGGCGCGGGTGCGGAATGCGTCCACCGCCTTGCGCGGTTCGTGGCATGCCTGGGCATCCGTGCCCGGACGAACAGTCACGGCCGGTTCGCGTACGACCGCCGCCGGGCAAAGGTCGGTGACCAGTCCCATGCCTGCGCACTCCCGCGCAGCGGCAATTCCGGCGACCACCGAGGGCTTGTCCTCGAACGGCGTCGAAATCGCGATGACGAGTCCGTCGGGTGATTTGAGCCGGAACCTGAAAAAGGAGTCCCCGTCAATAAACACTTCAAATATTCCGGCCACTGCTACCTCCCGGTCTGCGGACCCTGCCCAGTAGCGACTTCACTACGAGCGGGACGGAGCATCACTGCATTCCTTGTCCGCTGCTCTGGTTGAACAACCACCGTGAATCGTCTTTCACGTGATACTCAGTCTGTGCTGATTGTGTTGAGGCTAACAAGACCGCGTGGGTAAACCCTGTGTAAAACGTGTGCAACCCCCGGGCTGGTCAGTTGCCGCTGGCCCGGTTCATCAGGTGCTCGAGCAGTGCCAGTTCCGGGAATCCGGGGTGTCGGGCAATGCTGGCCCTGAGTTTTGCCCTGAGGTGTTCGCCGCCCGGTTCGGTGCCGCTGAGGACTTCGTCGATGATGTCCTGCGCTTGCCCACGCAGGCCCGCCAGGCTGTCACTGTCGTCCCGGGAAACCAGAACCGGTTCCGGCTCGACGAGTGGGTCTTGAGACTCCAAAGGTTCCGACATTGCCAGCTCCTGATATTTCATCCCGGCTAGCCCCAGCTGAGCCCGGAATTCGCCCCCGTCCACTCTAGATACTAATAAGGGCGCCCGGATTGTTCATCGCTTAAGGATCAGAACGATTGAATATGGCTTCGAAACGGCGGTTTGTGACGCGAACGCATTTGCGGATGGCTGGGCCTTTCCATGGGCGCCAGCCATCCTGCGTCGGCTAGGAGAACCTGCCCGGGCGGAAGGTGGAGAGCATGGGGTGCTTGCTCCCTGTGAGGATTTCACCCGCCAGCAATTCGCCGACGATGAGGCCAAGCGTGGCTCCGGAGTGCGTGAAGGCGACATAGCAGCCCGGCACCTGTCCGAGTTCACCGAGCACCGGTTCACCGTCGCCCGGAATGGGCTTGTAGCCGATCTTCCAGGACGCCGGTTTGAGCTCGGGGTTGCCGGCGATGAGTCTGGACGCTTCGTCAGCGAGTTCCTGGACTATGCCATCAGGGATGCTGAAGGAACCGTCCTCGTGCTCGGTGATGTGCTCTTCGTACCAGTCGTGGTCGAGGGCAAAAGTGTTTCCCGGGTTGGGCCGGATGGCCGCACGGGGGGTGTTCATGACAGCCCGGACCTCGTGGTCTACAGGCTTGGTGAGCACGAGCATGGAGACCGGGGAGCCGTTCGGGATGTCGACGCCGAGCGGTGCGACGACGGCAGGGGTGGCGGCCCCGCAGGCCACCAGCACGGCGTCGGCTTGGTAGGTTTCGCCGGCGGCGGTCTCGACGCCGGTGGCACGGCCGCCGTCGACCGCGACGGAAGCCTTGCCGGAGTTGAGGACAAGCTGGCCACCGCGGGCGTGGAATTCTTCCATGAGGAAGTCGATCAGGTCCGGCAGGCTGACCCAGCCTTCGCCGGGGTTGAAAATGGCAATTTCCGGCACTGCGTTTGCATTGATGCCGGGTGTGGCGAATCCAATCTCTTCAGGCGTCAGCAGCTTGGAGTCGTACCCGACCGACTTCTCGTAAGCGTGGCGTGCTTCCGTGAGGGCTCGCTGTCCGGCGGCGTTCCACATGAGGCCACCGCCGAATTGCAGCCATACACGGCCGGGATCCGCAGCGAAGAGGGTACGGTAACGGTCGACCCCGGCGAGGCGCAGCTGGTGGTACGGGGTGGACCGTTCTCCCGCGGAGTTGAGCCAGGACAGCGAGCGGCCGCTGGCTTCGCTCGCGAGGCCCTTTTCGGTCAGCAGGACAACGGACGCGCCTTCGCGGAGCAGGTGGACCGCAGTGGAGACTCCGAGGATGCCGCCGCCGATGACGACGACGTGCTTGGTAGGGGGCGTGGAGGACATGGCTCTCCCTTTCTTTGGGTTTGGTTGTTGGCCGCGCGGTGCGGACGATGGCATAGCTGGAAAGATCTGCCTACGCGAAGGCGTGGATTCTTTCGATGATCTTGAGGGTTTCAAGTGATTCCGCGGGATCCACGGGCAACGGTCCATGCCCCCGGATGGCAGCCGCGAGTTCGGCATAGAACCGGGGGTAGGCGCCGGTTTGGGCAGGCACGGGCTCACGGTCTCCGTCGGTCCCCAGGACGCCCCATGAACTTACGGGGTCAACGCCATAGGCGGGGTCCGACGGCGACAGGCCGGCTGCGAGCGACGCCTCCTGGCTGTCCAGTCCCCACTTGGTGTAGCCGGCCTTCGAACCGAGGACGTGGAACCGTGGTCCTACCTGGGCAGCCATGCCGTTCATCCACAGCCTGGTCCGCACTCCCGAGGTGTGGAGCAGGGATACGAAAGCCTCGGTATCGGCGCTGGCCGGGTGTTGTCCGTGGTTTGCGGTCTCCCCGTAGCAATCTTCGACCGGCCCGAAAAGCTGCACGGCCTGGTCGATCAAGTGGGCACCGAGGTCATGGAGGATGCCGCCGCCTTCGGCCAGCGACGCGCTGTCCCGCCAATTGCCGAAGCCTTCGGGGCGCCACCACTCGAATCGGGATTCGAAGCTTCGGACCTCACCCAGGCCACCTTCCCGCAAGACCTTCCGTAGGGTCAGGAAATCGGCGTCCCACCGGCGGTTCTGGAACACCGTCAGCCGCACACCGGCGTTGGACGCTCGGTCGATGAGCTCTTCACCGTGAGCCGACGTTGTTGCGAAGGGCTTGTCCACCACCACGTCGAGACCGTGGGCGATCGCGGTCGCGGCGAGATCGAAGTGGGTAAGCGGGGGAGTGCCGAGGACCACGAGGTCCAGGTCCGGGGCCAGTGCGAAAAGCGCTTCCGGGGTGGGGACAATCCGCGTGCCGGGGTAAAGTCTTGCCGCTTCCGCCGCACGCTGCGGATCAGCCGTGACGATGACGTCGAGGGAATAGCCCGGGTCCGCGGCGATCAGGGGCGCATGGAAGACCTTTCCGGAAACGCCGAATCCGACGACGGCCGTGCGGATAGGTGCGGGGGCAGGGTGCGGCATTACAACACTTCCGAGAGGAATCGTTGGAGCCGTTCGCTGCGGGGGTTGTCGAAGAGTTCGGCAGGGGTGCCTGACTCCACGACTTCACCTTCATCCATGAAGACCACTTGGTCGGCGACTTTCCGGGCGAAGCCCATTTCGTGGGTGACAACCAGCATGGTCATGCCGCGCCGTCCCAGGCCGGCCATGAGGTTCAACACGCCTTTGACGAGCTCGGGATCCAGTGCGCTCGTGGCTTCGTCGAAGAGCATGACCTCAGGTTCCATGGCCAGGGCCCGGGCGATGGCGACGCGCTGTTGCTGGCCACCGGAGAGATCGCGGGGGCGGTGGTCCGCGCGTTCGGCGAGCCCCACTTCGGCGAGGCTGCGGCGGGCACGTTCCCTGGCTGCGGCCTTGGACATTCCCTTCACGCTCCAGAGCGCCAGGGCCACGTTGTCGAGGGCGGTGTGGTCAGGGAAGAGGTTGAAGTGCTGGAACACCATGCCGATGCGGCTGCGCAGGATGTCCGGTTTGACGGTGAGCGCGCTTTCACCGGCAAGGAGGACGTCGCCGCTCTTGGGTTCGTGAAGCCTGTTGACGCCGCGGAGCAGCGTCGACTTGCCGGATCCGGAGGGGCCGATGATGCAGGTGGTGGTGCCGGGCGCGACGTTGAGGCTGACGTTGCGCAGCACCTCGATGTCGCCGTACGCCATGGTCAGGTTTCTTAGCTCCAGGCTGGAACCGTGGAATGTCTGGACACCGGCGGCGGTGTTGTTGTTGGTGCTCGTGCTGGCGCTCATGTGTTGCTCCCGGTGATCAGCGGCGATGCCGCGTCGAGTTCTGTGACTTCCTTCAGGCCGCTGCTCGGGGCGCTCGGACGACGGCGGCCCGTGCGGAAGCGGCTGTCGAAGTAATTCACGAGGTGGGTCAGCGGGACGGTGATGACGAGGTAGAAGACGCCTGCCATGACCAGCGGTGACAGGTTTCCGGAGAGCACGGCGGCATCCTGGCCCACCCGGAAGAGCTCGCGCTCGCTGACCAGCAGGCCGAGGAAGTACACCAGCGAGGAGTCCTTGACGATGGCGATGAACTGGTTCACCAGAGCCGGCAACACGCGGCGGATGCCTTGCGGCACTACCACGAGCCGCATCGACTTGGCGTAGCTCATGCCAAGGGCACGGCACGCCTCGCCCTGGCCTTTGTCGACGCTTTGGATGCCGGCGCGGAAGATCTCACCGATGTAGGCGCTGGCGATAAGGCTCAGCGCGATAATGCCGAGCGGGTAGGGGGAGGGGCCGAAGATCGACTGGCTTAGCCGGGCGAAGCCTTGGCCGATCAGCAGGATGGTGAGGATGGCCGGCAGGCCCCTGAACAGATCGGTGTAGATGCGGGCAGGGACCCGCAGCCAGGCGGAGGATGAAATCCCCATGACGGCAACTACCATGCCCAGTGCGACGCCAATGATCGTGGCGGAGATCGAAATGATCAGCGTGTTCAGCAGGCCAACGCCGATCAGTTGAGGCAAGACCTCGGCCATCGCGCCGAAATCGAAGAATGTACGTGTGATGGTGCTTAACCAGTCCATGGTTTGCTCTCAGACTTAGGTGGCTGTTGGGGCGGGCGGACCACGAATGCTCCGCCCGCCCGCTAGACGGTTGGGCTACTTGCTGGGCGAAGGGCTGGCGGTCTGCTCAGCCTTGGGCAGGTACTGCTCCGGCATCGGGGAGCCGGGGAACCACTTCTGGTAGAGCTTCTTCCAGGTACCGTCTTCCATCGCCGCGGCCAGTCCCTTGTTCAGGGCGTCCTTGAGGGCGGTCTTACCCTTGGCCAGCGCGAAGCCGGCCGGTGCGTCAAAGGAGGGAATATCGGCGGCGCTGACCAGGCCGAACTGCTGTTCGTAGGACTTGGCGGCCTCGTAGTCAAGGAAGTGCGCGTCAGCCGAACCGCTGTTCACGGCCGAGATCGCGGAGTTGTTGTCCGGGAAGCGCACCAGGTTTGCGGTGGGGAAATTCTTCACCGCGTACGCTTCCTGCAGGGTGCCCTGGACCACGCCGAGCCGCTTTCCAGCCAGGCCATTGACATCCTTGATCCCTGAGGTCTTGGTGGTCAGGACGGTCAGGTAGCCGGCGAGGTAGCCGTTGGAGAAGTCCACGGTCTGCTTGCGCTTGTCCGTGATGCCGATGGCCGCGACCCCGACGTCGAACTGGCCGTTGGCGACGGCCGGCAGGATCGCCGAGAAGTCCTGTCCGGTGAAGACGACCTTGTCCACTCCGGCGCGGTGCGCGACATCCTTGAACAGTTCGACGTCGAAACCGGTGAAGTTTCCGGTGGCGTCCGTGAACGTGTAGGGCTTGGCATCTCCCAGGCTGGCGACGCGGATGGTGCCGGGTTCGATGAGGCCATAAGGGTTTCCAGCGGTCGACGACGAGGCAGGGGTCGACCGCCACACCCGCTTAGTGCCAGGAGGGCTGCGACAGCAGCCGCGACGATCACCCCTGGGCGGAAGTTCAGTCGTTTAGTCACAGCAAATTTTCCAATCATGAGAAGCGGTAAGCGGCCTTGAAGCCTTTCGGGATCCTCTTGTTGAGTCCGGTCTCAGCGGCTAGGATTGAGACCGGACTCACAAGGGGTTGCGAAAAATGTAACCCAAACCACACAGGCCGTCAAGGCCCTTCGAAAGGCATCCATGAGCAGCAACAGTTCGAGGCGGCGCGAGATTACCGTGGCCGACGTCGCGAAGGCGGCCCAGGTGTCCAAAGCCCAGGCCGCGCGGGCCCTGGGAAATTACGGAGCGGTGAGCGAAGATGTGCGGGGGCGCGTTCTTGCGGCGGCCGAGGAGCTGTCCTATCGGCCAAATGAACTGGCGCGCAGCATGAACACGGGGAAATCCAACACGATCGGGGTCGTCGTGGGCGACATCGAAAACCCCCACTTCGGACTGGCGACGAGGGGCATCACGGACACTGCCAAAAAGAGCGGCTACAACGTCATCCTGATCAACACCGACGAGGAAGTCAGTGCAGAAATCGAGGCAGTCCGCGTCTTGCTCGACAAGCGGGTGGACGGACTGATCGTCGCCCCCGCGTCGTCTGTTGAAACAGAACATTTACAGCACGTTCACAAATCCGGACGGCCCTTGGTCCTCCTGGACCGGAAGGCCGAGGGGCTGGATGTGGAGACCATCGCAGTGAGCATGGCCGGGATTTCCTTCGAGTCCACCCGGTATCTCCTCCAGGCCGGCCACCGCCGGATTGCGTTCATCTCCACCCTCAAAGCGGAAACCCCGTACCGGACCGGAATGGTGTTGGACTCCTCGCAGATCTCCGAGCGTTTGGAGGGCATGCAGCGCGCCTTCGCGGAAAGCGGTCTGAGCTTTTCCGACGATCAGGTGAGGCTCAACGCCGGCGACGCGGATTCCATCCGGACCATCACTCGCGGGCTTCTCCTCGCGCCCGAGCCGGCCACTGCCATTGTGGCGTCCGACGGCCTCATAGCACTCAGCGTCGTCGAGGCAATCCAGGAGCTGGGCCTCTCAATTCCGGACGACGTTTCGTTCCTGATGTATGACGACTTTTCCTGGACACGCTTGACCAGCCCCCCGCTGACCGTCATTGCCCAACCCGTGTACGAGATGGGTGTGGCCGCTGCCGGTGCGCTGATCCGGCAAATCGAGGGCCGGAAGCCCGCGGCCAACGCAGCAGAATTTTCCGCCAGACTGATCCGGCGGGGCTCGGTCGCAATGCCGCGCACTGCGAGGGTCTAGATCCGTCCAGTCTGCCGGCGGTCGCGGTGTTGCGGCCTCACTCCAAGACGAGGTCGCGGGCGGCGGCGGCAATGTGGCGGGCGGAAATGCCGGCGGCATTGAGCAAGTCCTTGGGTTCGCCGGACCCCGGCAGTTCCCTTACGGCAAGCAGCGCCAGATGGAGTTTCGGAGTGTTGGCGCTCGCGAGGGCTTCCAGGACGGCCGAGCCTATGCCGCCTTGTGCGTAGTGGTCTTCCGCGACAACAATCCGGCCATCAGTTTCAAGGCAGGTCCGGCGCAGGGTGTCCACGTCGATCGGCTTGATGGAGTATAGGTCGATGACGCGGGCTTTGATTCCCGACTGGGCCAGTTCCTCGGCGGCCGCGAGGCATTCGTGGAGTGTGACGCCCGCTCCGATAAGCGCCACTTGGTCATCGGCGCTGGCTCCGTGGACCTTGCTTCCGCCAAGGGGGAACTGTTCGTCCGGCCCGTAAATCACGGGATAGGCTCCACGGGTGGCGCGAAGGTAGGAGATTCCGGGCGTGTCTGCCATGGCGCTCACGAGCTGCGCTGTGGACGGAGCGTCAGCCGGATAAAGCACGGTGGAACTGTGCACGGCCCGCATGGCGGCGATGTCCTCCAATGCCATTTGCGATGGGCCATCCTGCCCGATTTCAACACCGGCATGCGTGCCGACGAGCCGGATGTCGACTTCCGAGACTCCGGCCATGCGGATAAAGTCGAATGGCCGCGAAACCAGGAAAGCCGCGAAACTTGAAGCGAAGGCCACGTAGCCGCGGACCGAGAGGCCGATGGCGGCTGCGACGAGTTGCTGTTCGGCAATGAAAATTTCGAAATACCGCTCAGGGGCCACTTCCTTGAAGTCCCCGGCGTGGGTCGAATTACCCACCTCGCCATCCAGGACCACCACTTCGGGGCGGACCGCAAGCGCGGAGACCGCGGCACCGAAGGCTGCCCTGGTCGCCACCTTGTCGCCGGCTTTCCACTGCGGCAGCGTGACCTCGGCTTTCGCGCCCGGCGTGATGGCCGGTGTGCCCGGCTCCGGAAGACGGGTGGTCGCTTGGACGCTGCTTGGCCCCCCGAGGCCGGCTATGGCTTTACCGGCCATGTCCGCCGGGAGCGCCTTGCCGTGCCAGCCGTTCCGGTCTTCGATCTCAGGTACCCCTTTGCCCTTGATCGTCTTTGCCAGAATGACCGTCGGCTGCTCGGCTTCGCTCCGGGCCCGGCCCAGGGCGTCGTCGATCTGGCCAAGGTCATGACCGTCGATGACGATTGCCCGTGCCCCGAAGGCCTCGACCCGCCTGGTGTAGGCGTCCATATCCCACTGGAGTTCAGTAGGGCCGTCCTGGCCAAGCCGGTTGACGTCTACGATGGCGGTGAGGTTGCCGAGCTTGTAGTAGGCCGCCTTGTCGATGGCCTCCCAGATGGACCCTTCAGCCAGTTCGCTGTCTCCGCACAACACCCAGGTATGGAAGGGCAGTTTGTCCAGGTAACGCGCTGCGAGGCTTACCCCGACGGCGACCGGCAGCCCCTGTCCCAGCGAACCGGTAGCCACATCGACCCACGGCAGAACCGGGGTGGGGTGGCCCTGCAGCCGGGCGCCGAACTGGCGATAGGTGTTCAGCAGCTCATCTTCCTCGACGACGCCCACGGCCCGGTACATGGAGTACAGAAGCGGCGAAGCATGTCCCTTGGAGAAAATGAGGTGGTCGTTGTTCGGCAACAACGGCCGCTCCCAGTCGTAGCGAAGGTGCCGCATGAGGAGGACCGCCATGAGATCCGCGGCCGACAACGACGACGTGGGATGACCCGAGCCGGCGTTGGTACTGCACCTGATGGAATCCACACGCAATTGCGTCGCAAGGGCCCGGATGGAATCCGCTTCTTCGGTTTCCAATCGGGCCGCGGGTGTTGTCCTGGTCTCTGACATGCCCGGCCCCTCTCTGCTTAGTGCTCGTCCAGCCGCTCGAGCAATTTCCCGAGGGCTTGGCGAATATCGTCATGGTCGTGTTGGCTAGCCCTGCTCTCGCCTGAAATCACGGCGCATCGATGAATTTTCTTGAAGTCTCCAAAGGGGAATTTGTAGCGTCCCTTCTGCCCCTCGGAGTGCTCATCGTCTATGCCGAGAAACCATTTCGAATATTCGGCGCTCCCGTTCTTATCCAGGAATTTGTTCTCATCCTGCGTCGACGGCGCGTGTTCGCTCCAGTCGTCCCGGGTATCGAGGACCACCTTGTTTTCCTGGATCAGGCTCTTCGCATGATCGAAGGCCTTCTTGTTGAGTTTCACAGCCATGTTTGAACCTCCATCGCTCCAGTCAATCTATGCGAACTGCCAGGTCACAAGAGGGTGAGGGGCGGCTCTTCGAAGGGCCGCGATGGCGGGGAGGGAAGGTCCGGGCCCGGCTCCGGGACGGGGGTAGGTCCCGGCTCGGGCAGCGGAACCGGTTCGGGGCTTCCTGGGCCCGGCCCGGGTTCGGGCTCAGGGCCCGGGGTCGGCACAGGCGTCGGCCCTGGTTCCGGCAACGGCACCGGCTCCGGCGTCGGGCTGGGACCGGGCTCCCGGGTGGGGTCAGGGTCCCGGGTCGGGTCGGGAGGGAACTCGCTCATGGTTTACTCCTCGAATCGTCAATGAATCCGGGGCGGACCGCCGTGGGGCCGGCATGTTCGTGGCTGGCCCCACGGGGCTCAGCGATCCGACGGACGGGGACGTGTTTCTATTTCTTCCGTGGTGTAGTCGCCTTCGACCCGCTCGGCGGGGAGATCCGAGACGTGCTCCGTGCCGTAGTCGCCCTCGGTGTACTGGCCGACGCGGGTCGCGTCACCGCCGTCGGGCGCTTCGGTAGCCGCCGGGGCCGTCAAGTCGGGATCGACGGCGGGCAGATCCGAAGCGGCAGCGGCGGGGGAGACTGCTGCCCCGGAGTCGTCGACGTCTCCGGCGGCCACGGAGCCGCGCCAACCGCCCGTCTCGTAGCCGCGCTCTTCGATGAATTTCTTGAATTTGTCGAGGTCGGCTGAAACCCGCATATCGTCGATGCCCACCAGCGAGCCGGCCTTTTCGGCAAAGCTCTCCGGCTCCCATTCGATCTCCACACTCACGCGCGTACGGTCTGCGCCAAGAGGCTCGAACCTTACCGTTCCCGCGTTCCTTGGTCCGTCAATGCTGGCCCAGCTGACTAGTGAATCCGGGACCTGCTCAAGGATTTGGGCGTTGAACTCGCGCTTGACTCCGCCGACGTTGGTGGAAAAATGCAGGGCGGTCTCGTCGATTTGTTCGACCGCTTCCACGCCCTTCATGAATTCCGGGAAGGACTCGAACTGGGTCCATTGGTTGTAAGCCACTGAAACGGGAACTTCTACCTCGATTGTTCGGTTAACCGTAGCCATCTTCATGCTCCTTGGTTGCGCTCGTTCTTGCGGAGGTTGGTGGTCGTTGAGGCGATCTAGCCGGCGTCGAAGGTTTCGCCGTCGTCGTCTTTCGGGGACTCATCCCTAGGGAGCCCTGTAGCATCGCCCTTTGGTTCGGACGAGAACGAGCTCCCCGGCTTGCTTCCCTCGGAGTTCGACTCGTCCAGTTCGGCATCTGCCGATGGGACCACGGCTGAACCGTCGTCGTCTGCTGGTGTCGAGGAGTCGTCCCTGGGCTGATCCGATTGCTGGCCCCCGCGTCCTTGCATCTCTTGTTCGGGCGTCGGAGTTCCGTAGCCTCCGGCTTCCTCTTCCTCGGCTGTATGCTGCTCGTCCATGTCCATACTGTCCTTCCGTGTTGGTTGAACCTGTTGGTGGGAATCAAGAACCGGCTACTCAAGACGTCTTCGGTCGCCGACCGCGAGGAGGGCCTCAGGGACCCTGGACCCTTGGCCCGAAGAGAAGGACGATGGCCTTCTCTCGACGATCGCTTGAGCGTGCTTCCACATCGAAACTAGTAGGCCGGACGGCCCCTTGTCCATGGATTCCGGGAAATCGATCAGTAAACTTACTATGTTGATCGAAACGGCCTCCACTAGCTCGTTTTTTGGGCTGCGACTTAACGTTCCGGCTCTGCTTTAGTACGCCGGGGAGACCAGGAAAGCAGCGGATACACCAGCACGAGCGCCGCGAGGGCGACAAGCATACTGCCGCCGGCAGCGAGGCCAGCCTCCGGTCCCACGGCAACACTGAAGATCAGTCCGGCGCATCCTGCGATCAGCAGGGATACACAAGCCACGACGCCCTTGACGATCATGTCCCCTGCAGCCACCAGCCGATACTTGACGTGATGCTGGAAGAGCCGACGGTGCAGGCTGACCGGAACCAGCATGAGGCCGGTGGTCATGGTCGCCAGGACAACCAGCAGGAGAAACCACCCTTTTTGCAGCTCGGTCAGGGTGCCGAATCGCTGCTGGAACGGAAGGGTCAGCAGGAAGCCGCCGATGATTTGGACGCCCGTTTGAAGGACACGCATCTCTTGGAGCAGTTCATTCCAATTGCGGTCCATCCGCTGGTCCTCTGACTCATGCCTGGTGTCGGCAGGCGGCGGGGGGAGTAGAGGATCTTCCGGTCCGCTCACGACGGCCGCGGCAGTTCGCAGCCGGCCACCGGGTTCAGTCCCATGTAGTTCAGGGGACCGGCAACAATATTCAGGCTAATCGTTGCGAACTGGGAGCACTGCGCGGGAACTGCGCTGAAGTAGCCTCGCTGTCCCGCGGCTACCGCTCCTATGACGAGCCAGATCACCACGATCAGCCCGGAAATCGATCCGAATCGCATGGCCTTCGACCCACCTCTCATCAATTCCGGATGTCATCAGCTTACTTATTAGGCGACGTTGACCATAGGCTGGGCGAATGGGAACCCACATAGGGACGTCGGGGTGGAGTTACGACCACTGGGAGCACGTGCTCTATCCCGCCGGCGCTCCCTCCCGCAACCGGCTCGCTTACTACGTGCAGCAGTTCAGCACCGTCGAACTCAACGCGAGTTTCTATCGGTGGCCGCGCGATGCATCGTTCGCCAGCTGGCGACGCCGGCTACCGGAAGGCTTCGTTTTTTCGGTTAAGGCGCCGCGTGGGCTCACGCACGCAAAGCGCCTTTATTCCCCTGAAGCCTGGATCGGCAGGATCACTTCGGCGTGGCATGAACTCGGGGACAGGCGCGGAGTGCTCCTGGTCCAGCTGCCGCCGGGAATGGAGCGCGACGACGACCGGCTGGCCTATTTCCTGGGCCTCCTCCCGGGGTGGATGAAGGTCGCCGTCGAATTCCGACATCACAGCTGGCATGAAGAGGCCGTCTACGAGCTGCTTGAAAAGCACCAAACCGCCTACTGCGTCATGAGCGGTGCGGATCTGCCTTGCGTCCTCCGGGCCACCGCGCCGTTTGTCTATGTCAGGATGCATGGGCCGGATCACCACCACCTCTACGGCGGTTCATACTCCGAGCAGGACCTGCGCTGGTGGGCGGACCGAATTGCGGAATGGCAGACGGCGGGCAAGGAGGTTTTCGTCTATTTCAACAACGACGGCGGCGGAAACGCAGTCCGTAACGCCCGCACCCTCAGTTCCTTCCTCGCCACGCACTAGGCGTGGCCCCGACGGTTGTTGGGTACGGTAGGTTCCATGGTTGAAACCAAGAAGGTCGGGATGCCACCTTCATCCTTTATGACCGTGATCTTGGCTTTTGCGGCAAATATTCTGGTTGCCGCGGCAAAAACTGTCGCCGCCATACTTACCGGCTCCGCTTCGATGATCGCCGAGTCTGCACACTCCTGGGCCGATACCGGAAACCAGGTCTTCCTGCTGGTGGCTGAGAGGAGATCCTCGAAGAGGCGGGATGTGGCCCATCCGATGGGCTACGGCAGGGAAGCGTACGTGTGGTCGATGTTTGCGGCGTTTGGCTTGTTCACCGCGGGTGCCGTCGTGTCTGTGATGCACGGCGTCCAACAGCTTTTCGCACCGGAGCCCGCCAGCGATTTTGCGGTCGCCTATATTGTCTTGGCAATATCTTTTCTCCTCGAAGGTGGTTCGTTCGTCCAGGCGTTCCGGCAGGCTCGCAAGTCCGCGAGGGAGCTTGAACGCCGCACTTTGGAGCAGGTGCTCAAGAGCTCGGATCCCACTATGCGTGCGGTCTTCGCCGAGGACAGTGCCGCCCTGATCGGCTTGATGATTGCTTTCCTGGGGATCTTCCTGCACCAGCTCACTGGATCGCCGCTTCCGGATGCGCTCGGATCCATCTTTGTCGGCATCCTCCTCGGTGTCATCGCGGTGGTGCTGATTGATCGCAATCGTCGCTTCCTCGTCGGTCAGGGCGTTACGCCCGAACTTGAAAAGTCGATGGCGACCAAGGTCATGGAACACCGGGACATCGAACGCCTGACGTATCTGCACCTGGAGTTTGTCGGTCCGCGAAAGCTGTACCTCGTGGCGGCGGTAGACATCAAGGGTGACCTTCGGGAACATGAAGTAGCCGTCGCCCTGCGTCGCGTCGAACGCGAACTTGAGGACGAGGAGACGGTCGAGGAAGCCGTATTGACCCTCGCCACGCCCGACGAACCCTCCTTGACCTTTGGCTTTCCGCAACCATCGCCGGCCGTTGAGTAAGACAGCCGTTGAGTAAGACAGCATCGGCAATCCGGGGGCGCGGCCCTCGCGAAAACAAGTACACGCCACTCGTGCCATGCTGCACTCAAAGTTGTTGACTCAAGTGACCAGCATCCGCGCACGGTCAGGGGACGCCGATCCCAGCTGGCCAACGGCGGGGTCGGCCGAACGATAGATCCGGCGCGCCGGAAGCACAGCCGAATTTCGAGGGGAGCTGCAATGGACGCGCAACTATGGATTTGGATCGTGGTGGCGATTGTGATCATTGCGGTGATCGTCGCCGTCGTCGTTTTCGGGCGCCGTGCAAAGAACGCCGCTAACCGCAAGCGCGCTGCGGACCTTCGCGAGAAGGCCCGGGCCGACGCCCTCGGAGCTCATGAGCGCAACGCTGAAGCCGCGCGGGCGGCGGCCGACGCCGCCCGGGCCGAGAGCGAAGCAGAACGGTTGCACAAGGAGGCCATGGACAAGCAGAGGGCTGCCGAACGGGCCAACGAAGTCTCCCAGGACAGGTTGCGCCGAGCAGAAGAGTTGGACCCCGATGCGGGCAACCGTCCGGACCAGACTGGAGCGGAGGGCCGTCGGGACAGGGACGGCGATCAAGACGACGAGGAGGGCCCCCGGTCCCCGAGGCCCTAGGCTGCCGTCACACTCCACCTGCAGTAGGTGCGGCTTGGGGTTGCTCTGCCAGTTCCTGTGTGGCGGCCCAACTCGCGAGAAGGCGCAGGGCGTCTGCCGAGGGGGAACCAGGTTCCGCAGGGTAGATGAACAGGGAGAGGCCCGTGTCCGCCGACAATTCCATCGCTTCGAACAGCAGCCGGAGTTCGCCCACCACGGGGTGATGGAAATGCTTGAAACCGCTGTAGTGGCGGCGTACGTTGTGCGCGGCCCAGCGGGTGCGGAATTCCTCGCTGCGGGTCGAAAGCTCTCCTACGAGGTCGCTCAGCCCTCGGTCGAAGGGGTCGCGGCCGGCCTCGGTGCGCAGGATGGCCACCATGTTGTTGGCAGCGAGTTCCCAGTCCGGGAAAAACCGCCGGGCCCGTCCTTCATCCAGGAAAATGAAGCGCGCGTAGTTGGCCGGCCGGACCGGGTTGACGTACATCTCGGAGTGCAATGCGTGGCCGAGCCTGTTGCCGGCGAGGATGTCCATGCGTGCGTTGCGGACAAATGCCGGAGCGTCAGTGATGGCGTCGAGGGCAAATTGGACACTCGGTCGAAGATGTTGCGGCGCAGATCGACGCTGCCGCTTGCTTGTTCCGGCGGCGCGGGCCAGATCGAACAGGTGTGCACGCTCAGCTTCGTCGAGGTGCAACGCCCTGGCCAATGCTTCCAGGACGCTTTCCGACACCCCCGCAAGGTTTCCCCGTTCCAGCCGGGTGTAGTACTCAACGCTTACCCCGGCCAGGGTTGCGACTTCTCCGCGACGGAGCCCGGGTACCCGCCGGTTGCCACCCGACGTCGGCAGCCCCGCCTGCTCGGGGGTGATCTTCGCACGCCGGGAGGCAAGGAAATCGCGGGCGTCGTTCCGGTTGTCCATGCGGTCAACGATAGTGACCTTTCAAGGCCCTGAGGGAGTCCCTGCCAGTACCTCTATCAACGCCTGCTGCTAGAAAATGTGGAAGTCCCCGGCGTCGGCGTTCGCGGACGGGTACACCACGGGTTCCCGCCCCAACTCAAGTAGGACGTCGTTGATGCTCATTTGCCCGTCGAGTTGGACGGCCGGGACGAAGGCGGTTTCGGATTCGACTTCAGCGGTCATGGATCGATCTTATGTGTGGCGGGCTCCACAGAGGCGATGAACACGCGGCCTTCCGGCTAAGACGCCGGCGTTGCATTGTGGTCGAAGATCACGGTTTCTGGGACGCGGCCGCGGAGGGGGAGAGGTCGGACAGGGTGAGCGGATGCGTCGGAGCCGCCGGGAAGGGCTGGCTGATAGTCACAGCCAGATCCGCATTGACGTGGACCAGTGCGCCGGCGGGCAGCGCCCTCCACTCCGGGTGCCCATCCATCGGTTCGGTGGCGATGAGGACGTGTCCGGAACGGGCCAGATCCTTGCTGTGGGCGCGGATGCGGGAGCTCCGTGCGTCGAGGGGAGCTCCCTCGCTGGAACGGACAGGCAAACGTTGCAGAATGTGCAGCTCGTGCGTGTCCGGGTATCTGACTGCCCAAAGCCCGGAGGCCGTCGTCAGGATGAGGTTCAGGCTGAACACCGGAAGCTCCTTGGCAATCCAGCTGATCGCTTGGGTGATACCTTCGCCGACATCGCCATCCGCGCGTCTGCTCTCCGCGGTGATCAATGCAAAGAGGCGCTCACTGTCGGTCTGGCCCTTGACCAGATCCGCCACGCCGAACTCAGCCAGCCGCCGGTCAAGCCGTTCAAGATCGCCAAACGCGCCGTTGTGTGCGAACAACCTCCCGTCCTGCTCGAACGGGTGCGTGTTGACCATGGTGTGGGCGCCCGTACTGGCATACCGCACATGGGCCAGGAACGTCGTGCTCTTCAGGACCCGCGCTTCACGCGCAAAGGCGTGGTCCTCCCATGCGGCGAGTGGCTGTTTGGCCACGTGGGCCTTACCGTCACTGTCAAACGTGCCTATGCCGGCGCCGTCGGGCTCGCGCCGGCTCTGGTCGGCTAGGCTGTCCGGTGCGTCCAAAAGCCAGAATGTGGCTCGGACTGCCTGCGAACCGGCATGCAAGCCGAACAATCGGCACATGGCACACACCCTTCCTTGAAGCGGCCGGCGTTGAAGGTGCTGGCTAGTGATGGAACGCCTGGGTTTGCCCGCCTGAGGGCATCGGTGAGGTGAGGCCGTCCAGGTAGGCCACTTCCTTCTTGAGGTCGGCCAGGAAACTGGATGCGAGGTCTCGCGTGAAACCGTTGCGGACAACGATTCGTTGGACTGTGATCTCGCTCAATCCCTCCGGCATGGGGTAGGCAGGGACGAGCCATCCGTTCATCCGCAGCCGTTCGGACAAGTGATGAAGGTTCCAGTTCTCCGTGTAGCCGTCCGTGAGCTGCCAGGCAAAGACCGGGATGTCCGATCCATCGCTCCACAAAGTAAACGGCTCCATCGCCCCTATTTCACTTGAGAGATAGAGCGCTACGTCGCGGGAGCTGGCCTGAACGGATTTGTATCCCTCGTATCCGAGCCGGAGGAACAGGTAATACTGCAGGAGTACCTGGGCGCCAGGGCGTGAGAAGTTCAGGGCGAAGCTCGGCATGTTCCCGCCCAGGTAGCTGACATGGAAGATCAAGTCCTCGGGGAGCGCTTGCTCGTCCCGCCAAATGATCCAGCCCAAGCCCGGATAGACCAAGCCGTACTTGTGGCCGGATGTGTTGATCGAAGCAACCCGCGGCAGACGGAAGTCCCAGACTGTCTCCCGTTGCAGGAAGGGCGCCACCATGGCTCCGGAGGCGCCGTCGACGTGGATCGGGACATCAAAGCCGTGCTTTTCCTGGATCTCGTCCAGCGCCGCCGAGATTTTTTCCACAGGTTCATAGACCCCCGTGTACGTCACACCCATGATGGCCACAACGCCAATGGTGTTCTCATCCACGTACTTGTCCAGTTCGTAGCCGTCGAGCATTGGGTGTTCCTTCGACACCGGAACGTAGCGGGCCTCCACATCCCAGTAGTTGCAGAACTTCTCCCAGCACACCTGCACGGCCGAGCTGAGGACCAGGTTGGGTTTGTCGGTGGAAAGGCCGGACGCGCGGCGGGCATGCTGCCAGCGACGTTTCAAGGCCAGGCCGCCCAGCATGCACGCCTCGGAGGATCCGATCGTGGAGGTCCCAATGGATTTGGCGGGATCGGGCGCATTCCAGAGGTCGGCGAGCATGCGCCAGCAGCGGGTCTCGATCAAGGCCGTCTGGGGGTATTCGTCCTTGTCGATCATGTTCTTGTCGAACGTTTCGGCGTACAGTTTCGACGCTTCCGGTTCCATCCACGTCCCAACGAACGTGGCCAGGTTCAGGCGGGAGTTCCCGTCCAACATGGCTTCGTCGTGGACAACCTGATAGGCAGTCGAAGGAAGGGACTCACCGTCCGGAAGGGTGAACCGCGGGAAAATAGTGGATTCTCCCGGTCGGCTGAACACCGGGTTCAACTCAACTGCAGTGTCGGGTTCATGGGCTGATGTTCGGTGTGACCTATTGATGGTTCGCTCCTTTGACTCGCCGCTGCGCCGGCCGTTGCTGTGGCATGGCCCGCCAAGGCCCCACGCTACCGCGGGCGGCCTCCGTGCCCAAGACCTTCGAGCCGTCATCGCTCGAGGCGGCCCCCCGTGGCCGTTCCTGTTCCGCGCCATGGTGCCAAAGTGGCTGCTGGTGCATAATCGCAGGGGACGAAGCTCTCCCACAGCGAGCCTAGGAGGCACCAATGTCGATGCAGGACACTCCGGAAAATCCGCAGCCCGGGGAAACGCAAAGCGTTCCGCTTCCGGGATCGGACCGGGCTCCCGCTCCGGGCGTCCGGGACGTTCTCGGTCCCGTCGATCCTTCCCGTCGGATCGAGGCGACAGTCATCCTAAGGCGCCGGGAAGAAATGGCCGAAATTCCCTCCGCAGCCCTCACGCGGGACGAACTGGCCTCCCGGTACGGCGCATCGTCCGCAGACCTGGATCTGGCTGTACGCACTTTCGCCGACCTCGGTCTCGACGTTCTGGAGTCGGATGGCGCCAGCCGCAGGATTCGGTTGGCTGGAACCGTGGAGCGGATGGGCAGCATCTTCGGGACGTCCCTTGACGAGCTGACGAGCCGCAGCCCGGATGGCACTGCTGTCACCCACAGGCATCGCACCGGGGGCCTCCAAGTTCCTGCAGCCCTCGACGGCGTCGTGGTCGCCGTCCTCGGCCTCGACGACCGGCCGCAAGCCCGGGCCCAATTCCGCGCCATTCCCTTGGCCGCGGCCAGTACCAGCTACACCCCGCCCCAGCTGGGAAAGATCTACAACTTCCCTGAGGGGACGGACGGAACGGGCCAAACCGTTGCCATCCTGGAGCTGGGCGGCGGCTTCGGACAGCAAGACCTTGACACCTACTTCCAAGGCCTGGGTATCGCGACGCCTAACGTCACCGCGGTGGGAGTCGACGGCGGGGCGAACCAGCCGGGGCAGGATCCGGCGGGCGCCGATGGGGAAGTCCTGCTCGACATCGAAGTAGTCGGCGCCTTGGCGCCGAAGGCCAACATCGTGGTCTATTTCGCACCCAACACCGATGCCGGGTTCCTGGATGCGATTGTCGCAGCCTCCCATGCGAATCCGGCGCCGGCCGCGATCAGCATCAGTTGGGGCCAGAGCGAAGACGCCTGGACCGCCCAAGCCCGGACGGCCTTCGACCAGGCCATGGCCGATGCTGCGGCCCTCGGGGTGACGGTGACAGCCGCAGCCGGGGACAACGGCAGTGCGGACGGCGCAACGGACAACAAGGATCACGCCGATTTCCCGGCGTCGAGCCCGCATGTGTTGGCCTGTGGCGGAACCCGCCTTCAAGCAGACACCGCGACGGGAGTCATCAACGCGGAGACTGTCTGGAACGACGGCCCCAACTCGGCTACCGGCGGGGGATACAGCGACGTCTTTCCGGCTCCCTCCTGGCAGTCCGGCATCCCGGGGCACGCCAAACACAAGCCTGCGCCCAAGACGGCCGGAAGGGGCGTCCCGGATGTCAGCGGCGTTGCCGACCCGCAGACCGGTTACCGGGTGCGCGTCGACGGGAAAGACATGGTGATCGGCGGAACCAGTGCGGTCGCACCGCTCTGGGCGGCCCTGGTCGCCCGCCTCGCCCAGGCCACCAACAGGCGCTTCGGGCTGATCCAGCCGCTGCTCTACCAAAACGGCACCCAGCCGGCGTCGGGCTTCCACGACATCACCACCGGCTCCAACGGAAGCTACCATGCCGCGACCGGCTGGGATCCCTGCACGGGCCTGGGCAGTCCGGACGGCAGTGCCCTCCTCGCCAGGCTTCAAGCCGGGGGCTTGGCTCGGTAGACTGGTTGGTGTCCTTTACAACCGCAGGTTTCAAAGGAGGCTACACAATGGCTGGATACTTTGAGCTGATCGACGGACCCGACGATGGGTACAGGATTGCACTACGCGACGGCGACGGCGACATTCTGGCGATGTCCACAACTTTTGCCACCAAACAGTCGGCTGTCCGCGGGATATCCACGCTCCGGGAGATCGCCGGAACCGCCCTGGTCAAGGACAGAAGCCATGGCCGGTGGACCCCGTCCCTTGAGCGGCAGGCCCACCGCTTGCATCTGCTCCACCAACCGGCATGGCGGAAACACGAAGTGAGAAGCGCCGCAGGCCGAATGTAGCCCAGCGTTAGTTTCGCGGACCGCACCACAGCCCAGACCCACAGTCCTCCCTATGACGGGTTGCACGGGCCGCAATAACCCATGCCAAAATAGCCGTCCTGCGCCGCGTCTCCTCGGCGAAAAACGGCACGCCCGCGCCTGCTTTGGCTGCCCCAGCCGGAGCGGATACGATGGACGATGGCTGGCTGTGGTCCCCGTACGCCACAAGCTATGAAGCCTTATCAATGAATAGGAGACACCCGTGTCAGATGCCCAGCAGATCACCCTCATCGTCGATGGCGAAGAGACCAAGGTGACGGAAGGGACCACCGGCGCGGAACTCTTCTTCGAGCGCCGCGATGTCGTAGTGGCCAGTGTCGACGGCGAACTCAAGGACCTTGACCAGGTGCTGCCCGAGGGTGCCCAGGTTGACGGCATCACCATCGACTCGCCGGACGGCCTGAACGTCCTGCGCCACTCCACCGCACACGTCATGGCCCAGGCCGTGCAGCAGCTTCGTCCGGACGCCAAACTCGGAATCGGCCCCTACATCACAGACGGCTTCTACTTCGACTTCGACGTTGCCGAGCCCTTCACTCCCGAAGACCTGCGCCAGCTCGAGAAGATGATGCAGAAGATCATCAACCAGAACCAGAAGTTCGTGCGCCGCGTCGTCACCGAAGGCGAAGCCCGCGAAGCCATGAAGGGCGAGCCATACAAGCTCGAGCTGTTGGGCAAGAAGAACGACGCCGCCGACGCCGGCGAGGGCGTCAACGTCGAGGTGGGCGCCGGGGACATCACCATTTACGACAACGTGGACCGCAAGAGCGGCGAAAGCGTCTGGTGCGATCTTTGCCGCGGCCCGCACCTGCCCAACACCAAACTGATCTCCAACGCCTTCGCCCTGACCCGTTCCTCGGCGGCATACTGGCTGGGTAACCAGAACAACCAGCAGCTGCAGCGCATCTACGGCACCGCCTGGCCCACCAAAGACGCGCTGAAGGCTTACCAAGAGCGCATCGCCGAGGCCGAGCGCCGCGATCACCGCAAGCTCGGCGCGGAGCTGGACCTGTTTTCCTTTCCGGATGAGCTGGGCTCCGGCCTGCCGGTGTTCCACCCCAAGGGCGGGATCATCCGCAAAGCGATGGAGGACTATTCGCGCCAGCGCCACGTCGACGCCGGATACGAGTTCGTCTACACCCCGCACATCACCAAGGGACATCTCTACGAAGTCTCAGGCCACCTTGACTGGTACAAGGAAGGCATGTTCCCGGCGATGCACATCGACGCGGAATTGAACGACGACGGCACCGTGCGCAAGCCCGGCCAGGACTATTACCTGAAGCCGATGAACTGCCCCATGCACAACCTGATCTTCCGTTCACGCGGGCGCTCCTACCGGGAACTGCCCCTACGGCTCTTCGAATTCGGCTCTGTGTACCGCTACGAGAAGTCCGGTGTGGTCCATGGGCTGACCCGCGTGCGCGGCATGACACAGGACGACGCCCACATCTACTGCACCCGCGAGCAGATGAAGGACGAACTCACCACAACCCTGAACTTTGTCCTCGGCCTGCTCAAGGACTACGGACTGGACGATTTCTATCTTGAGCTGTCCACCAAGAACGAAGACAAGTTCGTTGGGGAAGACGCCGCCTGGGAGGAAGCCACCCGTACCTTGGCCGAAGTGGCCGAGGCCTCGGGCCTGGAACTGGTTCCGGATCCGGGTGGAGCAGCGTTCTACGGTCCTAAGATCTCCGTGCAGGCCAAGGACGCCCTGGGCCGCACCTGGCAGATGTCCACCATCCAACTGGACTTCAACCTGCCTGAGCGTTTCGAGTTGGAGTTCCAGGCCGCCGACGGCACCCGCCAGCGTCCGGTGATGATCCACCGTGCGTTGTTCGGCTCGGTAGAGCGCTTCATGGGCGTACTCACCGAACACTACGCGGGGGCTTTCCCCGCCTGGCTTTCGCCCGTGCAGGTGGTTGGCATTCCGGTGGCGGAGGCGTTCAACGACTACATGTTCGACGTCGTCGGCCAGCTCAAAGCCGCGGGCATCCGTGCCGAGGTAGACATTTCCTCGGACCGTTTCCCGAAGAAGATCCGCACTGCGAGCAAGGACAAGATTCCCTTCGTCCTTATCGCCGGCGGAGAGGACGCTGAGGCCGGTGCGGTGTCGTTCCGCTTCCGTGACGGCAGCCAAGACAACGGTGTACCCGTTGCCGAGGCCGTCCGAAGGATTGTGGACGCCGTCAAGAACCGCGAGAGCTGACGAGTCGGACACCGCGGGGGGGCAGGGAACAGTGCAGGAGAACACGGGCGTGACAGCTGATTATCCGGGCGATGCCGAAGTGACCGACGACTTCGGCCTGGCAGGTGTTCCCGATGCCTTCCAGCGCCTGTGGACTCCGCACCGCCTGGCCTACATCAAGGGCGGGCAGAACCAGTTCAAGAACCAGGACGACTGCCCTTTCTGCGTGGCTCCGAGCCGCACGGACGAGGAATCCCTCATCGTGCGCCGCGGCAAGACGTGCTACGTGGTGCTCAATTTGTTTCCTTACAACCCCGGTCATTTACTGGTGTGCCCATACCGCCATGTTCCGGACTACACGGACATCACGGTGCAGGAAACAGCGGAAATGGCGGAACTCACGCAGACCGCAATGCGGGTGCTGCGCAAGGTGGCCAACCCTAGCGGCTTCAACCTGGGCATGAACCAAGGTGTGGCGGGCGGGGCGGGAATCGCCGCCCACCTGCATCAGCACGTGGTTCCGCGCTGGGGTGGGGATGGAAACTTCTTCCCCATCATCGCCCAGACGAAGGCCGTGACGCAGACGCTCGGCGAAGTCCGCCAGCAAGTGGCCGACGCCTGGCCTGAAGAGTCGGATCTGTCCGGGTCGGATCTGTCCGGGTCGGATCTGTCCGGGTCGGATCTGTCCGGGGAGACGGATGCTTAATCGGCATGCCCGCGGGTTTTTCACCGGGTTGTTCTCGCCCCTTGCCCGGTTCCTGCTCAAGGTGGGCGTCTCGCCCGACGCGGTTACCGTCGTCGGGACCGCAGGGGTCATTCTCGGCGCCCTGATTCTCTACCCCCTGGGCCAGCTCTGGTGGGGTTCTTTGCTGATCGCCGTTTTCGCCCTGTCCGACGTCGTAGACGGCATTATGGCGAGGGAACAGGGACGCAGCGGCCCGTGGGGAAACTTCCTCGACTCCACGTTGGACCGGTTGGCAGACGGCGCCATTTTTACCGGCGTCGCAATCTGGTTCTTCACGGGCGGCGGGAACGGCACGATCGCCAGCGCGTCCCTTGCCTGCCTGGTGCTCGGGATGGTGGTTTCGTACGCCCGCGCCAAAGCTGAATCGCTGGGCTTCTACGCCAATGTGGGCATCGCCGAACGTGCGGAGCGACTCATTTCCGTGCTCCTCGTCACCGGCCTGACCGGACTCGGCTTGCCCCCCGTCGTCTTGCTGGTGACCCTTGTCTTGCTCGCCGCCGCTACGGGCGTCACCGTCATCCAAAGGATGGCGGCCGTCCGCGAACAGGCGATGGCAGACGTCGACGGCGGGACGCCCGCCTAAACAGGCGCGTTTCTTGTCTGGCCGGGTTGATGTCCGGGTGGGTTTCTTGTCTGGCCGGTTTATGTCCGGGTGGGTCTGAAGTGGTGGTTGCGTCTGGGTGTTTGGCGGGGGTCGACGTGGGGCGGGGGTGTGAACCATGGCACGCCGGATT
>NZ_JBFBKR010000030.1:0-43649 GCF_040686575.1 Arthrobacter sp. NPDC080073 | reverse complement strand
GTCCCGAAAACCCAGACAAATGACAAAGGGCTGGCCCGGAACACATGAACGCCCCGGACCAGCCCCTCAAAGCAATTAGTTCAGCAGTCTCCTAGGAGGGGCGGCCGTGGATGCGGATCGACAGTTCGTCCGCCGTTTTCTGGATTCGGGCGGCCAGGGCGGGCCATTCCTCAACCGGCACCTTGTCCTCGAGGAATGTCACCGCGACTGCCGCCGTCGGCCATCCCAAATGGTCGGTGACGGCGGCGGCCACCGAGCCGAAGCCGGGCGTGACTTCGCCATGTTCGGTCGCGTAGCCGCGCTGCCGGACCTGGTCCAAATGCGAGGACAAGGCCGAATATTTCATGATGGGCGATTCCATCTCGTGCCGGGCAGTAAAGGCGGCAGCATTCGGGTACAGGGCCCTGACCTGCGATTTCGGCAGGGCGGCCAGGATCGCGCGCCCGCTCGCGGTGAGGTGGCTGGGAAGCCGGACCCCGACGTCGGTCACGAGGGACGGGCGGTTCTTGGCCCGTTCCTCCACGATGTAGAGCACATCGCGGCCGTGCAGGACGGCCAAGTGCGCGCTCTCGCCGATCGCATCCACAAGGGCGGCAAGCATGGGGCGGCCGAGCCGCGACAAGGGCTCTTGACGCGAGTATGCCGAACTGAGTTCAAAGGCACTGATGCCCAGCCCGTAGCGCTGCTCCTCATGGAGATGCAGGACGAAGCCGTTCGCCTCCATGACGCCAAGCAGGTGATAGACGCTGGACCGGGGCAGGCCCAGCGCCGTGGCGATGTTGGACGCTGCCATCGGGCCACGCCGGGAAGCGAGCAACTTCAGGATGCGCAGGGTGTTCTCTGCGGCCGGGACCTTGGAAGCGGCCCGGCCGTGAGTGGACGGCTGTGTGGTCATGGCTCCTCTTCGAGTGCACGGTAATGCCCGGGCCGCCTCTCCGCCACAAAGGCGGCAGGGCGGGTGTCCGGGATCCCGTACTTAAGCGTGCGCCCCGTGGGGCGGATCCGAAAACCAATAAGAACATTAAGCTGTCTGGAATACCAGACATTTGCGCACAGGAAAGGCCGGCCATGAACCGCTGAGTGGCACAGCGTCTGAGAACCGAGACAACGATGCGCCGTGAGACCCATCACAGGACGCTCCGGAATGGTCTGCTGGTTAATAGTCCCCCTCCCAATGACGAGAAGGTATTCGCATGCAGCAAGCCCCAACAGCCGTCAGGACGCCGGCCGCCAAAGTCGTCGAAGGCGCGGTCACCACCGTTCTCAGCCGTGGCCTCAATGTCCGCCACATCCGATTCATGGCCCTCGGTTCGGCCATCGGGACAGGCCTCTTCTACGGTTCCGCATCTGCGATCCAAAAGGCCGGCCCGTCGGTTCTCTTCGCGTACATGATCGGTGGAGCCGCCGTCTTCATGGTGATGCGTGCCCTCGGCGAAATGGCCGTCCGCCACCCCGTCTCCGGCTCGTTCGGCCAGTACGCCAGCCGCTACCTCGGACCGCTGGCAGGGTTCATCACCGGGTGGACCTACGTCTTCGAAATGGCCATCGTGGCGATCGCGGACGTAACGGCGTTCAGTATCTACATGGGCTTCTGGTTCCCACAGGTGGACCGATGGATCTGGGTCCTGGCGATCATCCTCCTCCTTGGCGCCATGAACCTCCTGAGCGTCAAGGTCTTCGGGGAGCTCGAGTTTTGGTTCTCGCTCATCAAGGTGGTGGCGATCATCGCCATGATTGCGGGCGGCGCTGCGATCATCGTGTTCGGCTTCCATTCCGGCAATGGCGGTGCGGCACCGGGGCTGGGGAACCTCGTTGACCACGGCGGCCTCTTCCCGAACGGCTTCGGCGGGCTCTTGGCCTCGTTCGCCGTCGTCATGTTCGCCTTCGGCGGGATCGAAACGATCGGCATCACGGCAGGCGAAGCCGCCGACCCCAAGAAGGTCATACCGCAGGCCGTCAACACCGTCCCGGTGCGCGTGCTGCTGTTCTACGTCCTGACGCTCGGCGTGCTCATGAGCTTGTTCCCCTGGAACGAAATCGGGAACAACGGCAGCCCGTTCGTGCAGATCTTCAGCGGCCTCGGCATCCCCGCGGCGCCCCACATCCTCAACGCCGTGGTGATCACCTCGGCTCTGTCAGCCATCAATAGCGACATTTTCGGCGCCGGACGCATCCTCTTCGGGCTTTCCCAGCAAGGACATGCTCCGAAGAGTTTCGGCAAGATCTCAAGGCACGGTGTTCCCTGGATGACCGTGGTCCTCATGGGCGGCATCCTGCTGGTGGGCGTTGTGCTCAACGCGGTAATCCCCGAGGACGTGTTCCTCGTGATCGCTTCCATCGCCACCTTCGCGACGGTGTGGGTGTGGGTCATGATCCTCGCCTCGCACGTGGCCATGAAGCGCGAGATCAAGCACAAGGGGCTCCCGGCGTCGGAATTCGCGTCGCCGTGGTGGCCGGCAGCGTCCGTGCTGACCATCGCCTTCATGGCCCTGGTAATCGTCATCCTTGGCGTCTTTGAGGACACCCGCGTGGCCCTGTACGTAGGCGCCGTGTGGCTCGGGCTGTTGGTGCTGGCCTACAAGCTGTGGGTTCGAGGTGGCGGCCGGGTGCGCGCCGAGCTCGTCGACGAAACAGCCTCGATCCCCGTGGTGGCCGGGCGCCCATAGCGGACGCTCCCCGACGACGGCGGCCCGCCACTAACCATCGACCGTCACCGCAGGCCAGCGCTATGATCAGGCATGGTTCCGTTCACCAACCTCCTGGCGTTTGCGCTGGCCGCAATGGTCCTGATCGCAGTCCCGGGTCCCAGCGTCCTGTTCGTGATTGGACGTTCCCTCGCCCTCGGCCGCAAAGGCGGGCTCCTCAGCGTCCTCGGAAACGCGCTTGGCATGGTCCCGCAGATCACCGCAGTGGCGCTGGGGCTCGGCGCGCTCCTGGCGCAGTCGATCATGCTGTTCACCATCGTCAAGTTCGGCGGCGCAGCTTATCTGGTGTACCTCGGGGTGCAGGCGATCCGTCACCGCGGCGGGCGTTCGACGGCGGCCGGCCCGCCGCCGTCGCGGTCCATGTGGCGGCTCATCCGCGAAGGCTTCATCGTGGGTGCGAGCAACCCGAAGTCGATCGTGTTCTTCGTGGCCGTGCTGCCCCAGTTCGTTGAATACGCCAACGGCGGCATTCCATTTCAGCTTGCTGAACTCGGGGCTGTTTTCCTAGTGATCGCCCTGATCTCCGACAGTATCTGGGCCCTCGCAGCCGGCACGGCACGCCACTGGTTTGCCCGCTCCCCGCGGCGGATCTCCACCCTGGGTGTCACGGGCGGGGTCATGATGATCGGACTCGGCGGAACCCTGGCGCTCACAGGCGCCAAGTCTTAGCGCTTTGGAACCGGGAGCAACCGCGGAGTCAGCCTGCAGGAAGCCAATCCACGTGCGAGTCGGAGTCGTAGACCCGGCAAACCCGCACGCTGTCCTGGGCAGGACCATCGACAAGCTTGGTGGTGATCTTCATGAGGATGTCGTACGACGCCACGCCCGAGGCCGCCGTTGACTGCACGGGGTTCCCGGAATAGGCGATGGAGACCACAGTGAATGGCCGGGGCACCACCGTTCCGGTCACAATCGAAGAGTGCGCGGCATCGCTTTGCAGCCGGGCGGTGCACGTGTCCTTGATGCGTTGGATTCCGGCCGCGTCGAGGCCCTGTGCCACCGGACCCGGTGCCTCCGGAGCAGGCGCCACCGGAGCCGGTGCCGCGGGGGCCGGAGCAGGAGCCGCGGGTGCCGGTGGAACCGGGGCATCGGGCTTAGCACTCGTCGCCGGCGCGGCGGCCGGGGCCTGACCCGAAGGCGCAGCGCTGGCGGAAGAGCTGGCGGCTGGCGCTGAAGCGGTGGCACCCGGCGCCGCGGCCGACGTCTTGCTGGCACCCGGCGTCGCGGCCGACGTCTTGCCGGCACCCGGCGTCGAAGCCGGCGCGCTGACGGCAACCGACGGCGTGGCGCCGGCAACGGAGTTCGACGACGTCTGCGTGGCGTTGAGGGTGATCGCCCCGGCCAGTCCGACTGCAACCACGCCCGCAACGACGATTCCTGCTCTTGCAGCTCGTCGCATAGTTCCCCCTCCCAGACCTGACGGAACATGTGCTTTGAGCGTAGGGACTGTTCGGCCGGCCTGGCATGCGTATCCCCTACCCGTCTTTTGCGCGGACCAGCGGGGCCACCACTTGCTCATCCTGGGGTCTTTGTCCGAGTAGTGGTCCAAGTGACGTGAGTGGCCAATGTGCCACAACGGGTGAAAGTCACTCATGTGTCTTGTGGGGTCGGCACCTACCGTTGGAGGATCGCGACTGCAAGGAGTGATTCCGATGTTCGATCCTTACTCAACGCACGCCGCCCGGATGCGCAAGCAGCGCCGCCATGCGCTGGCCTCGCGACTTGTCCAGGTATTTTCCAGGGCATCCAAGCAGGCCAAAGCGGCTGCCTCCCGTTTCAAGGTGGGCGACTACGTAGCTGGGGACGATCCCTTTAACGGGTCCCAGGAAGGCGTGGTGGTCGTCATCAACGGCTCATCGATTGGCTTGCGAACCGTCGTGCCAACGCGTGGCACCCTGGTCTACTACGACTACCGCCAATTGAGGAGGCCGTGGTGAATATGTCCACCGCCGGCGTTCCGGCCAACCGCTTCATGACGATCGCCGAGGTTGCCGAGGCCCTGCGGGTATCCAGAATGACCGTCTACCGCCTCGTGAACTCGCACGCCATCCATGCGGTGCGGTTCGGGCGGTCCTACCGCGTTCCGGAGTCGGCTGTGGAGTCCTACATAGAGCATTCCGCCGTGGACGAGGCCGGGCAGAACCCGTCTAAGGCAAGCGGGAACGCGTGAGGGTATTCGGTCCAACGGAGTCGCGTTCCACCGGCGGGCACTCAAGCTTTACCACCTGGCTGCCGGCCGGTTCGTCGACGCCGAGGAGCAAGCGCACACCTGCGGCGCCAAGCTCATAGTGCGGTAGCGCGACGGTGGACAACGGTGGCCGCATGTGGGCGGCGATGACTTCCTGGTTGTCGAAACCCACCACGGCCATGTCATCCGGAATGGATAGCCCCTGTTGCTTCAACCCGTCGTAGAGACCCATGGCCATGCGGTCGTTGTAACAGAAGACTGCCGTGACGTCCCGTTTGAGGAGCTCCTCGACTGCTCCGTAGCCGCCTTCCTGGTCAGGATACGCGTCGAACACGAGGTGCGGATCGAATGCGATCCCTGCAGCTTCGAGCGCGTCCCGGTAGCCCTGGAGGCGTCCGTCCTTCGCCGGCGCGGGAATCGTAGCGTTGATGAACGCGATCCGCCGGTGACCCTTGCGCACAAGGATATCGGTGGCTTCCCGTCCGCCGTGGACTTCATCCGGGACCACGGCCAAGGCGTCGGAGTCCGGGGAGAAGCAGTTCACCAGCACGAAGTCTGTCTCTTGCAAAGCGGCAGGTATCTCAGTGGGGCGGTGGAACCAGGTGGAGTACAGGATGCCGCGGACCTTGTGCTCGAGCATCATTGAGATAGCGTCTTTTTCCACGGGCTCGTCGCCCTCGGTGTTGGCGACCAGCAGCACGAATCCGTGTTTCCAGGCTTCGTCCTGTGCTCCGTGGATGATTTGCCCCGCGAAGGGGGTTGTGGCGATCGCGTCAGCGACGAGGCCAATGAACCGTGAACTGCCGCTCACGAGGTTCTTGGCGAGGGCGTTTGGGCGGTACCCCAGTTCGCGGATGGTGTCCAAGACCCGTTTGCGGGTCCCGGCGCCGATCCTGGCGTCTTTCTTGTTGTTGACAACGAGGGAAACCGTAGCAACGGAGACTCCAGCCCCTTCCGCTACCTCACGCATCGTGACCGGATGACTCGTCCTCGGAGTCGCCGGTGGATGCGAGGGGTTAACCTCGGGTTCTTTCAAGCTTTTTTCAGACGTCATTGGCCCTCCCCTCACAGTCTATCCAGTGGCCGCTTCCTCACCCCTTCGTTGCCCCGCTCTCAAGGCCCTGGATCATCGCTTTGTTGAGGACGAGGAACACGAGCAGCAATGGAGTGATGGTGATGCAGACAGCGGCGAACGTTGCAGTCCAGTCGACCTTGCCCATCGCACCGATGTAGTTCTGCAGCCCCAGCGGGATGGTCTTGAGCCCTTCGGAAAGAACGAACGTGTTCGCGAAGATGAAATCGTTCCAGATGAAGATGCTGTTCACCAGGACCACCGTCACTACCGTATTGGTCGAGAGCGGAAGGGTGATCAACCCGAAGATCCGGTACGGTCCAGCACCGTCCAGGGAGGCTGCCTCGTAGGTCTCCCTGGGAATGTATTCAAAGAATGACGAGAAGAGGTAGATCGACATCGGAAGGGCGAATCCAGCCAAGGGGATGATCATCGATTGGTAGGTATCCAGCAGGTTCACGGAAGAGTAGTCGATGAACAGCGGCACAAGCGCGATCTGCACCGGCACGATGATGCCGATCAGGAAAAGGCCACGGACGAACTTGCTGAACCGGAATCCGAGGACCTGCAACGCATACGCCGCCATCATCCCCAGCAGGACGATCAGGAGGTTGGCGCCCATCGTGACGATGAAACTGTTCAGGATGTTCTGTCCGAGGTTGCCGGTCTGGAACGCGCGGGCGTAGTTGTCGAAGCTGATGGAGCTCGGCAGCGCGAAGGGATCCCCGGTGGCGAAGTCATGCTCGTTGCGCAGGCTCGTGAGGAACAGCCAGGCGAGGGGGTAGACCTGCACGGCCACGATGAGGACGATCAGCACACTGGACAAGCTTCGGAAGACGTTTGGCTTGCGCCGTCGCCGTCGGGGAGCCGGGCTGCTTGGCGGTGCAGGGATCGGCCGGGTAACCGGGGCTGTTTGCGCGGTCATGCGTCAGCCTTTCGTTTGAGCATGAGCAGGATGAATCCGACGGCGACGAGGCACTCGACGACGATGAACACAGAGATGGTGCTCGCGTAGCCAAAGTCGGTGCTGGTGAACGCGGTTTTGTACATGTAGGTCGTCAGGAGCTCCGAGGACTGTCCGGGGCCGCCGTTGGTCATGAGGTAGGGGATATCGAATCCGCGCAGGCCGTAGGTTGTGGCCATGATGGTGGTGGTGATCCACACGGGCCGGATGTGGGGGAACCTGATCTTGGTGAACAGCTGCCATCGGTTGGCTCCGTCCAGGCGCGCCGCCTCTTCAAGTTCCTGCGGGACGGCGAGCAGCGCGGCGTAGATGATGAGCATGTAGAGTCCCGTGAACCGCCAGCCTTCTGGTGCTGAAACTGCTGCGAGGACAGTGTTGACGTCCGAGAGCCAGGGGCGTTCGAGGCCGCCGAGACCGATCCAGCCAAGTACTTGGTTGAGAAGCCCCACCGGATCGATCGAGTAGATCCGTACGAAGAGGAAGGCGATGGCCACCGTCGAGATCACCGCAGGCAGGAGATAGAGGGTCTTGACGAGCTCGCGGCCTCTTCGCAGCGAGGTCAGGAGACTGGCGACGAACAGTGCGCCGCCCAATTGGAGGACGAGGCAGATGGCGAGGTAGCCGAGGGCGTTGAAGAAGGAACGCCAGAACACGCCGTCACCGGTGAGCATGTGCAGGTAGTTCGCGAAGCCCACGAACTCCATGTCGCTGATGCCGTTCCAGGAGAAGAAGCTGAGGAACAGCGATTGCAAGATCGGGAACAGCACCGCGACGCCGTAGAGAAGCAGCGGCGGGAGCAGGAAGACCAGGACCGAGAGTCGTGATCGATTGGGAAGCATGGGAGTGCCTTTCGGGTGGGGGGCCTGGGCCCCCCACCGCTGCGTGTTATTTGAAGAACTTGGGAGCGTTCTGTGCGATGGTGCTATCCATCGTGCTGGTGAACTCGGCAGGCTTGACATTGCCCTGGGCCAAAAGCACGAGCTCTTGCTGCAGCCTGCTGTTGGTGGTCGGATCAAGCTGCGTATCCCACGGCATCGCGAGCTTCGATCCGAGATCCTTCGCCTGCTCGATTGCCTTCTTGTACAGTGGCGTGGCGTTGGCTGGAATCGTCGTCTGGACGTTCGTCGTCGGCGAGAGGGCGCCCGTGGCCGCGTACTCGGCAGGGTACTTGGCGAGGGCGAACTTCAGGAAGTCGCTCACGAGCGGGTCAAAGGTCTTTGAGTTGACCGCCATGCCGATCCCTGACGTTGCCACGTACTCGTTGGCGGCCGTGGCGGAACTTGGCGTGGCCGGAAGCGTGAAGTAGTCGACGTCGTTACGCACCGCCGGATTCAGCTTGTCGGTCGCGAGGCTGGGCAGTTCCCATGTGCCGATGTTGTACATGGCGGCCTTGCCGGACGTGAAGAGGTTCTGGGCGTCGGAGTAGCCCTGCGAGGAGAACCCGTCCTGGAAGCAACCGGCCCCTCCGAGCTGGCTTATCCAGTTGACTGTCTTTTGGCCGGTGGCGTCGCTGAACTTCGCGTCACCCTTCTTGAGCTTCTGCACGAAGTCGGGTCCGGCGTCGCGGAAGGGCTGGTAGGAGACGTAGCGTTCAAGCGGCCACTGGTCCTGGCCGTCCAGGGCGAGGGGCGTAATGCCGGCCTTGCGCAGGGCCGTGCACATCGCGGGGATGTCGTCGAGTGACTTCGGCACTGATACTCCAGCCTGCTGGAAGAGAGCCTTGTTGTACCAAAAGTACTCGAGCTCGAACTGGAACGGGATCATGTAGAGGGATCCGTCGTCGAAGCGTTGGTAATTCAGGGCGTTCGTCCGGTAGGTGTCGTAGACACCGAGGTCTTTGAGCAGCTTTTCGGCATCGACCATCGTGCCTTTCTTGGCGAGTTGCTGGGCGAAGGGGGTGGCGTCCGTGTCGAACAGCTCCGGAAGCTTGTTTGCCGCCGCGAGGGTTTCGTACTTCTGGATGTACGAGGGCCGGTCCGGGGTGGTGATCAGGTTGAGGGAAAAGCCGGGATGGGTCTGTGCGTACTCATCGGCGACCTTTTTCATGATGTTGATGACTGCACCGTCAGCAGGCCGGGACAGAAGCCACGAGATTTGCCGCGGTTTGATTTCGCCGGTGGGGCTGACGTTGGCTGCGGGATTGCCGCCGCCGCTGCCACATGCGGCGAGGGCGAGGGTGACGGCCGCTGCTACGGCGGCTGTTCGCATGAGTTTCTTCATGGGGAAATCTCCTTTGATTTGAACGGAGGTCGGGCGCTGGGTATTTAGTTGTCTGTGCGCTTACGTATCTCAAGGTCAGTGAGAGCTATGGTGCCTTCACCGGCGAAAACGCCGATCCGGCCGTCCGGCAGCCCGTAGATCCGGGTGCTCAAGGCGACCTGCCGGTCGACGACGGCGACACACAGGTCCCCGTCAACGACAAGTTCGAGGGTGTGTTCTCCGGGGACGAGCTCGCAGGGGCGTTCCAGTTCGATCTCGAAGGGGACATCCCCCGAGATGTGCCATTGCGCGTCGCCGTTGATTTCGCGGGGCCATCGGTCAAACACCAGGCGGCCGCGCTTCGGTTCCAGGCGGATGATGTAGGACTCGTCTCCGTCCGCGCTTGAGCGGAGCAGCAAGCCGCATTCGGTGGTATCGGGTTCTATCTGCAACACCGCCCGGGCGTAGAACTGCCGAGGGAGCACCTCATCGGACACCATGGCCGTGTACCCGTCGGGAGCATGCAGCGCCGCCGGAAGGGCGCTGCCGAACGTTACCGGGATGTCGTCCCAGAAGCTCTCGACAAGCTCGTCGGCGAAGGAAAACGCGAGGGTGCCGTCATCGTTCTGGCGCGCCTCGAGGACGGACATCGTACCCGCCCACTGCCAGGCGCCGTCGTCGCGGTTGTCCTCCTTGCTGGCGATCCAGCCGAAGAAGAACCGGCGGCCATCCCGCTCGGCCGTCTTCGACGCATAGAAGGCCCGGCCGTCAACGCTGTCCCGGGCCGGCACGGTCCATGGCCCACCGGGACTTTTCGCCATGCGGTAGCGGGTGGTGAAGGACTCGGAGAATTCCGAATAGACCAGGTACCACCAGTCACCCCAGGCGAAAACCTCCGGGCATTCGTGCGTGATGTACCGGCGGGGATCCCAGAACGGCTCGGTATGCTCCCAATCCATCAAGTTCGGGGAGACGCATTGGGCGATTACTCCGCGCCGGCGCTCCGGACCGTCCGCGTGCCGAGCTGCCAGCAGCATCCGCCACAAACCGCTTGCCTCGTCCTTGAAGACGAACGGATCCCGCCAGTCGCCGGATTCGTAGCCGGCCGGGGCGCCGAAGGTCAGCTCCGGATGCTTGACCCACGTCAGCATTCCGTCCGTGCTCGTGGCATGCATGACGAGTTGCAGCGGGGCCCCGTCGGAGCCGAGGTGCCGGGGATTCTGTCCGGTGTAGAACAGGTGGTGTATTCCGGACTCGTCGCACACGACACTGCCCGTGTACGCATTGAAGTCGGCCTCGCCCTCCCCGCCATGGCGCAGCGACACTCCCTGGTCCTCGAACCGGGTGAGGTCCTTGGTGGTCACGAGGTTCCAGGACGTTCCCGGCTTCGGGTCGCTCCGCACCTCGTGCAGATAGAAGAGCCAAAACTCCCCGTCTTTCTGGAACGGGATCACGTCTCCAACCCATCCGTCGGCGGGTTGGAAGAAGACTGAGTAAGTCATCGGCGTTGATGTCCATTTCTGCTAAAGCGTTTGATCACTGCAAGCGTAACCGAGGTCACATTTTTGATCAAGCGTTTAAGCAGATTGTTTTGGCGGACTGGCCCGAGCGCTGCGGGATCGGCTCTGCGGTGCGGGCGTCAACGTACGACGGCGGGGTGCGCAGCTAGGCAGTTGCGCAGACCGCGCGGTTCCGTCCAAGGGACTTGGCTTGGTACAGGGCTTGGTCTGCCGCCGCGATCATGCGGGCCACCTCGGCGTTGGCAACGGTGCTGGGGGCGATCCCGTAGCTCACCGTGGGGAAGGTGACGCCGTCCGGTGCAGTTGCCGAGGCCAGACGGCGGCTGATTTCGTTGGCGATGATTTCGGCACTCTCCACGTCGGCCCCTGGAAGCAGGATGGTGAATTCCTCTCCGCCGTACCTCCCGACCAGGTCCGTGTGGCGGACCGAGGCCTGACACGCGGCGGCGAAGGCCTGGATGGCGATGTCACCGGCAGCGTGGCCGTGACTGTCATTGAGGGCCTTGAAATGGTCGAGGTCGGCGAGGATCAAGGTGGAGATCGATCCCGCGGAGTTCAGCCTGCTCATTTCCTGGGTGGCCAGCTCCATGAAGGCGGTGCGGTTAAGGAGCCCCGTCAGGCCGTCCCGGGTGGCGCGTTCGTTGAGCCCGTTGATGAGCTGTTCGTTACTCAGTGCCGTCATGCTGAAGGACACAGTGACGAGAAGCACGATGGTGACCACGCTGGTGGTTGCCGAGCTGAGATAGGTTGCTAAAGCCGGACCGTTGGGCCCTTCCACGACGTAGGCAATCCCCCGGCAGAAAAAGAATGAGGCCAGCACTCCCGCGGCGAGCGCCAAGGAGCGGTAGGCCTGTGAAACGCTGGGCTTCAAACGCCAAAGTTCAACTGTTGCCAAACCCATGCCCAAGGACATCATGGCCAAATACACCAGGCCACCGGACCACGCGTTGGTGGCCGGGCTCTCCAGCGCGGCGGCCACAGCTGTGGCGACGGGTCCGGCGAGGAGCTGCCATCGCGGCGTCGGAAGCAAGCGCAGGGAACGCGAGCCCGCCCATACGCTGAACGCCCCGGCTACCAGCAACGCGTTGCCGAGGGGACCAGCCCAGATTTGCTGGGAAGTCCCGGTGAGCAGGTATGCCATATTCCCCGAGAGCAGGAAAACGAGGGCGAGGCACCACCACCCGCTGTACGCGGAGCGGGTCCGGCGGAACGATCCGTAAAACAGCAGGCAGAGCGTAAACGCGACAATGCCCAGAGCTATCTTCAAGCTGGCCGGATCGAGACCCATATTCGCTCCCCTCGTGGGCACCAGCCTACGACATCAGGGGGCGTGGTTAGCGGGCGGACCAGCCCCCGTCCATCGTGTAGCTGGCCCCGGTGACCATGCCGGCGTCGTCGGACGCTATCCACGCGGCCAGCGACGCTACTTCCTCCGGCTCCACGAGGCGCTTCACCGCGGACTCCGTCAGCATGACCTTTGCCAGGACCTCCGATTCGGGGATGCCGTGCAGCAGTGCCTGGTCCGCGATCTGCTTCTCGACGAGCGGCGTGCGAACGTACCCCGGATTGATGCAGTTCGAGGTGACCCCGTGCTGGCCGCCCTCGAGGGCCGTCACTTTGCTGAGCCCCTCGAGCCCGTGCTTGGCCGAGACATAAGCGCTCTTAAAGGCCGACGCCCGCAGCCCGTGGACCGAGGAAATGTTGATGATCCGGCCGAATCCATTGGCGTACATGTGCGGGAGCGCGGCCCGGATGAGCAGGAAAGGGGCTTCTAACATGAGGCTCAGGATGCGGCGGAAGTCTGCCGGTTCGAACTCCTCGATGGGGGCAACCTTCTGGATACCGGCATTGTTGACGAGGATGTCGCAGTCCAGGCTGAGTCCGGCGAGGGCCTCCGTGTCGAGCAGGTCGACGGCCCAGGCGGTGCCGCCCAGCTTGTCGGCGAGCGCTGAGGCTCCGGAGGCGTCGACGTCGGCCACCACAACCTTCGCACCGCGCGCGGCGAGGGCCGTGGCGCATGCTGCCCCGATTCCGCTAGCCCCGCCGGTGACCAGGGCCTTGCGGCCTTCCAGGGTCATGCGCGGGCACCGATGGGCAGGCCGTGGCGAACGGCGTCGGCGTTGTCAACGTCTTCCAACGCCACCCCGCGGGTCTCCTTGAGCGTCAGGACCACGACGGCGGTGATGGCGCAAGAGATCACCAGGTAGATGGCCGTAGGCATCCAGGATCCGGTGTCCTTGAGCCACTGTGTCGCCAGGAGCGGAGCCAGTGAACCGGCGAAGATCGAGGTGACCTGCGAACCGAGGGAGACGCCCGAGTAGCGCATGCGGGTGGGGAAGAGCTCGGTCATGATGGCCGGCTGCCCTGCGTACATGAAGGCATGCAGGCAGAGGCCGATGGTCACGGCCGCAACGATCACCACGGGATTCTTGGTGTCGAACATGGGGAAGGCGAAGAACGGCCAGGTGGCACCGCTTATGGCCCCGATCAGGTAAACCGGCTTGCGCCCCCAGTTGTCTGCCAGTCGGCCGAGCTGCGGGATCACGAGGAAGTGGACGACGTGTGCGATCAGCAGGGCGAGCAGCAAGGAGGAGGTGTCGTACTTGTCCACGCTCTTGAGGTACACGATGGAGAAGCTCACCACGAGGTAGTACATGATGTTCTCGGCGAGCCTGAGTCCCATGGCCTGCAGGATGCCCTTGGGGTACTTGCGGATGACTTCCCCGACGCCGTAGCTGATGGCTTGCTCCTTCTCCACCTGGGCCTTCGCCTCAAGGAAGATCGGGGCCTCGGTCACGTGGGTGCGGATGTAATAGCCCACGAAGACGATCACCGCCGAGAGCCAGAACGCCACACGCCATCCCCAGCCCAGGAACGCTGCACTGCTGAGGGTCGTGGACATGATGAAGAGGACCAGCGTGGCCAGGAGGTTGCCGACGGGAACCGCGGCCTGCGGCCAGCTTGACCAGAATCCGCGGGACTCCTTGGGGCTGTGTTCCGCCACCAGCAGCACCGCGCCGCCCCATTCGCCGCCCAGCGCGAAGCCTTGGATGAAGCGGAGCGCCACGAGCATGGCCGGCGCCCAGTAACCCAAGTTGGCGAAGCCGGGGAGGCAGCCCATCAGGAAGGTGGACACGCCAACGATCACGATGGTGAGCTGCAGGGTGGGTTTGCGGCCGAGCTTGTCGCCGATCTGGCCGAAGACGATGCCGCCAAGGGGCCGGGCCACGAAGCCCACCGCGTACGTCAGGAACGCCTGGATGATGCCGTCAAGGTCGTTGCCGGTGGGCGGGAAGAAGTACTTGCCGAAAACCAGCGTTGCGGCGGTGGCATAGAGAAAGAATTCGTACCATTCCACCACAGTGCCCACCATCGAGGCGGCGACGATCTTCTTGAGGCCTGCGCCTTTGTTTCCTGGCCCGTGGCCAGTTGCGCCTGCTGCGGAGCGTTGTCCTACGCTCATGTCCATCTCCTTTAGTGTCCACGCTGACACGTGCTGTGATCCACAACACGAAATGCTCCAATGAGTATTGCCGCACAACTTCGGTGCTTCAATAACCAAAATGGCACCAAGTGTGTGCACAATTGCAGATATGAATCCGAATCCCGACGACCTTCTCGTCCTCCTCGCGGTATCACGTTCAGGGAAGTTCACGACGGCGGCCCAAGCCTTGGGCCTGAACCACACCACCGTTTCCCGCAGGATCGCCGCGCTCGAGAAGGCGCTCGGCGGCCGGGTCCTCGCGCGGGCGGCAGGTGGCTGGGAAGTCACGGAGCTCGGAGCCGAGGCCGTGGGCGTGGCGGAGCGGATTGAAGCGGCGGTAGGCACGCTGGGACCGGAGGACCGCGCGCCGGACCCGATTGCCGGCGTCGTACGCATGACAGCAACTGACGGTTTCAGCGCGTACATCGCGGCACCGGCCGTGGCGCGCTTGCGGCGATCGCATCCCGGCCTCACCGTGGAGATCATCACCGTGACCCGCCGGGCGCTTCAGCAGCGTTCCGGCCTGGACCTCGAGGTGGTGGTTGGCGAACCGCAGGTGCACCGGGCCGAGGCTGTGCTGCTCGGCGAGTACATGCTGGGAATGTACGCCTCGCGCGAGTACTTGGCTTTTCACGGCGTGCCCGCCACAGTCGACGAGTTGACGCGGCATCAGCTGGTCTATTTCGTGGACTCCATGCTGCAAGTGGACGACCTCGATGCCCCCCGCCGGCTGGTCCCGTCCATGCGCGACGGCCTGAGCTCCACCAACGTCTTCGTCCATGTGGAGGCGACGCGTGCCGGGGCCGGCATCGGCTTCCTGCCGTGCTTCATGGCGGACCGGCACCCGGACCTCGTGCGGCTGCTGCCCTCGGATTTCGCGGAGCTGCTCCCCTATTGGATGGTCCTGAGGCCCGATTCGATGCGCCGCCCCGCCGTTGCCGCCGTCGTGCACGCCCTGCAGGAGGAGACGGCCGCCCACCGCGAGCTGCTGCTGGCGCGCCACTGAGGTGCCTCCCCTGGCCGCGCGAACTGGCAGCTAATGTCCCCAAATTCGCGCTTTAAGGGCATTAACTGCCTGTTCGCGCCGGCTTTTCAGCAAGGGGGTCGCGCCGGATCTGGGCGCCGACGGCGAATGCCCGGACCTTGGCATCGTTCCAGATATGCGCGGGAACTGCCCCGCCGAGGAGCTTCCGGGCCAGTTGGGGATCGTCGCCGAAGGGCTCGTGGCTGCCGGCCATGATCATGTTTCCGTACCGGCGACCCTTGAGCATCGCGGGGTCGGCAATGATCATGGTGTGCGCGAAGGTGTCTGCGATGGTGGCGGCGTCTTCGCGGGCGTTCTTGAGATCCGGAGAATCTCCGGAATTCACGACGTAGAGCCCGCCCGGAGCCAGCACCTTCTGTACGTGATCGTTGAATTCGCGCGTTGTGAGTGCCCTCGGAGTGAAGGCGCCAGCAAAAACGTCCCGGATGATGAGGTCGCGGGTGTCCGGGGTGAGGCCTTCCGTGACTTCCCTGGCTTCGCCCACACGGATTCGAAGCAACGGGGCCTTCGGGAGGTCGAACCAGCCGCGTACGTATTCGGCCAGCTTGCCGTCGAGCTCCACCACCACCTGGCGTGCATCCGGGTAGGCGGCGTGGAAGTACCGGGCCAGGGAACATGCTCCGCCGCCGAGATGCAAGGCACGAAGCTTCGGCCTGGACTCGGGCGGCCATTTGGATTCCACCAGGGCCGCAATCCAGCGCATGTACTCGAAGTCCAGGAACAGCGGCTCTGCCACATCGATGTGCGAGCTCATGACGCCGTTGATCTTCAGGAGCCACCCGTTGGAGTTGTCCGGGTCGGCAACGAGTTCGCAGTCGCCGGTGTCGATGTAGTAAACGCCCTCTACGGGACCGTTCGGCTTCGTGCCCGCGGGCACGTCAATGACCCCGGCAGCTTGCCCGGCGCCCCTGCCCTTGCCACGCTTCCCCACTACAGCTGCCTTCTTCCGGTCATGCTTCAACCCTAGTTGACGCCGCTGCCTTGCGTTCAGCCCCCGACGGCGGCACGCACCATCCGGATTTCCGGTAGTTCGTGCCATTCCGGCGGCAAGAGCTGACGTGTTCCGTCGGCCCGGAAGCCGTTCCTGCGATAGAAAGCCTGGGCCCGTGGGTTGTCTTCAAGCACCCAGAGGAACGCGGCCGAGTTGCCGATCACGGCGTCGACCAATGCTTGCCCCACGCCCAAACCGTGCACGTGGCGCAATGTATAGATCACCTGCAGTTGCAGCTCGCATGGCGAATCCTCGTCCGGGGCCTTACCAGCTGAGGCGATGCCCACCAGGGCACCGTCGGCGTCGTGGGCGAGCATCGGCTTATACGAGCCCGCCAAGGCTTCCCGCTGTCTCTCGATCCGGGCGTTGATAGTGGCCTCGCGGAAGGCGAAGAACTCCTCAGGCAAGAGGTGCCCGTAGCTTTCCCGCCAGGCAGCCACGTGCATTCGTGTCAGGGGCTCGGCGTCGTCCACCGTGGCGGGACGAAGGGTGAATTCCATTGGCACAGCCTAGCGTCACACCACCCGGGCTATCGCGAAGCCGTCCCATCCCTTGGATCCGACCGTCTGGATTGCCGTTGCGTCGAGGCGCGGGTCGTTGCCCATCATCTCCAGTGCCCCAACGATGCCCTGAGCGTTCACTTCATCCATGGACGGATCCAGGATGGCGCCCTCCCAGATGACGTTGTCCATCACGATCACCGTGCCCGGCCTCCCGAGCCGGATCGCCCAGTCCAGGTAGTTGGAGTCGTTCTCCTTGTCGGCGTCGATGAAGACGAAATCGAACGGGCCGTCCCGCTCGGGATCTTCGGCCAGCGCCGCAAGAGTCTCCAACGCCGGGCCGATCCGGATGTCTACCTTGTGGCCGATCCCGGCCATGTCCACGTTCGCACGGGCGATTTCAGCGTGTTTCGGGAGGTATTCGCACGTGACCAGGCGGCCGTCATCGGGCAGTCCTTGGGCCATCCAGATCGCGCTGAAACCGGCCAAGGTACCGATTTCCAGCACGCGCCGCGCACCCGATACCTGCACCAGCATCTTGAGGAGCTTCCCGGCGTTGGGCGCCACTTCGATAGGCGGCATCCCGGCGTCGAGGGCGGACTGCACCGCGTGTTTGAGCGCGGCGTTCGGGCGGACGACGGCGGTGGACAAGTATTCCTCGACGGCCACCCAGTCAGGCTGGGCCTTGTGTTCAAACATGGCCCAAGTCTGGCACCGGGCACGGGCGGAGGGAAGGACCAGCTATTCCCCTTGGGCGATCGCGTTCTCCAGCCGCTCGACTTTGCCCGTGAGTTCCCCCGTGTATCCCGGCCGGATATCGGCTTTGATCACCAAGGACACCCGGTTTCCGTACTTGCCCACGGCCTCGGTGGCGCGCTTGACGACGTCGAACACCTCATCCCACTCGCCCTCGATGGTGGTGAACATCGAGTCCGTCCGGTTGGGGAGCCCGGATTCGCGGACGATCTTCACGGCCTCGGCAACGGCGTCGTGCACCGAGCCATCACTGGATACGGTGCCAGCAGCGGGCTGGCCGGACGGGGCAACTGAAAAGGCAAGCAACATGAATCCAGTCTTTCACGGGCAAGAATGTCACAAAAGTGATTGGAGCCCCTCCGTTGCTACTGTGAGCATCATGGACCGGCCCTTCGAACGCAAGCCACTTAGAGCTGATGCTGCGCGCAATGTAGACAAGATCATTACGGCAGCGCGCCAGTGCTTCCGCGAACTAGGCCCGGAGGTTCCCCTCCAGACCATCGCCACCACCGCAGGTGTTGGCCCGGCTACCTTGTTCCGCAACTTCGCCGACAAAGAACAACTCGTCCTGGCCGCCTTGTCGCGGCAACTCAGGCTTCATGTGGACCCGGTCGTGGAAGATGCCCTCGCGGGCATGGATGCCGCCGTCGGGCTCATCAACGTGATCGACGCCGTGGTGCAGGTTGCCAGCGAAGATGCGAACCTGCTTGGCGCCGTCGCCGGCCGCCGCGGACTCCTGGTGGGCATCACCGGCGGCTTGATCGATTCCATGGCTGAACTGCTTAGCCGCGGCCAGGGCCAGGGTTCGCTGCGCCGGGACATTTCCATCGAGGACATGGTGCGCCTTGTTGCCATGCTCATCGGCGCCGTCGACACCATGGAGCCGGGCTCCCGCGCTTGGGAACGGCCTGTTGCGTTGCTTGAGGACGCCATCCGCACTGAACGCCCGTCGCGCCCGCTGCCGCAGCAAACCCCCATCCCCGGGATGACTTTCCAGTAACCAGCGCACGACGGCGTTGCGCGCCGCAGCAGCGGCTGGAACCGCCCGTGGCGGTTCAGCGCCAGCCGAGCAGCCGCAGGCAGGCGGCAGCCGCCGATCCGACGATGACCACCACGAGGAAAGGGGCCCGAAGCCACAGTGCGACGGCCCCCGCCGTCAGTGCCCCGAGCCGGGCATCGAAGGCCAGGGACTGTCCGGATGCCACAGCGTTGACAACGGTCAGGGACGCCAGCAGGCCGATGGTCATGGTGCCGGCCACGCGCATCATCCGTGGACTCCGCAGCAGTTTCGCCGGCACGAAATAGCCGGAAAGCTTTGTGAGGTACGCCAGTCCGCAGGCGATAAGGATCCAGAGCCAGAGGTTCATTCGGCATTCCTTTCGCGGCTGGCAGGGTCCGCGCTTGAATGACCATGCGGGTAGGGATCGACGTCGGGCTCCATGCCTTCGTCACTGCGTCCGTGGCTGAACCAGCCGATGGCCCCGGCCACGACGGCGGCCACGAGGATGGGCACGCCCGCCGGAACGAACGGGACCGCGATGATGGTTGCCAGGGCGGCCGCCGCGGCAATCGCCCACGGCTCACGGCCCTTGAGCCGCGGCCAAAGCAGGCCCAGGAACGCCGCCACGGCGGCGCCGTCGAGCCCCCACTGCTTGGGATCGCCCAAGGCGTCGCCGGCCAGGGCACCGAACGCCGTGAAGATGTTCCACAGCACGAAGATCCCCACGCCGGCGGTCCAGAAGCCACGGCGCTGTTCATCCGGGTCGCCCTGGCCAGAGGCGGTGGCCGTGGATTCGTCGATGGTGATGTGGGCTTGCGGGTATTTGAGCCAACCGCCGGGGCGCAACAGTGCGTTCATCTGCATCCCGTAGATGCCGTTGCGCAAGCCCAGCAGCGCGGCGGCAGTCATGGCGGCAATGCCGGAACCGCCGCCTGCCACGACGCCAATGAAGGCGAACTGGGAGCCTCCGCTGAACATAAGGAGGCTGAACGCCATGGTCTGCCAGAAACTGAACCCGGACGCCGAGGCCAACGCCCCGAAGGAGATGCCGTAGAGGCCTGTTGCGATGCTGATGGAGAGGCCCACCTTCACCGCCGGGGATTCGAGGAGTTTCATGCGGCCCGTTTCGCTGCGGCCAAACTCCAAGCCCACAGGATCAAGGGGACCTGCAAGGGCAGGCGTAGCGTGTGAATCCGCCGCGCGGACGGGGTCCCGGCAGGAGAGTATGCGCGGCGGAGCGCGTCGACGTGGCCGGCGAGGAATGCCGTGAACATCAGCGTGACGCCGCAAGCTGCGGCCTTTCGCGCGGGAGGGATGAGGAGCCCGACGGCGGCCGCGGCCTCAAGCAGTCCGCTCACCGCGATCCATTCCTCCCGGGACATGACCGCCAAGGCGCCGTTCCGCGGTGCAGTTGCCTTGGCCTTGTGTTGGCCGACTTCGAGTTCGATGTCTTCGCCCGCGTAGTCCTCTCGGCAGAGATAGTCCGGGACGACGGGAGCGAAGAACTTCGGCTGCTGGAAATGCTTTCTGGCGCTCACGAGTAACAGTGCACTCATGGCCGCCGCGGAGATTGTCTGGGTTGTCCGGGCGGACCATGAAAAAGGCATGTCTTCATGCAACCACAGCCCTGCCCGGCGCGGTAACCGGAGTGCTGACGGGCGAAGCAAACACGGTTCACGAGTGTTCAGAATGCTGGACTAAGTTCAGTATGATGTATCTTTTTCTTGAGGCTGTGCCCGGCACCGTCCGCCGCTACAAGAAATTCAACGAGGAGTTCCATGCGCATCGCCCGACTACAGACCCCTTCCGGCCCGAAGCACGCAGTCTTGCGCGGCCAAAGCTGGGACCACATCGAGGATCCCTTTGCCGAGGTCCTTTCCTTTACCGGGGAATCCAGTTCCGCGGAGGACGCCGTGTTCCTCGCCCCGGTGCGGCCTTCGGTGGTGCTCGGAATCGGGCACAACCTGGGCAACAACAACCACGTGCTGCCCATCCAGGCCTGGCACAAGTCGGTCCACAGCATCGCCGGCCCCGCTGACGACATCGTGGCCGTGCGCAACGCGGGCACGGTGAACGTGGAAGGCGAGCTGGCCGCAGTCATCGGAAAACGGGCAGAGAAGCTCACAGTCGAGAACGCCTTGAGCCACGTCCTGGGCTACACGGTGGTCAACGACGTCACCAATGTGGACCAAAACCAGGTCGACGAAAAGCTCTTCCAAGGCAAGTCCGGCATCAACTACACGCCGCTCGGACCGTGGATCGAAACAGGGATCGAGGACCCGGACAACGTCAGCACCGAGGTTCTGGTCAACGGCGAGGTCAAGGCCCGGTCCGGTTCCTTCAACCTGCCCTCCTCAATTACGGATTGCCTTGTCTACGTCACCGAATGGCTGACCCTGGAGCCGGGAGACATCATCATGACGGGAGCCCCGAACACCTTCGTGGCTGTCCAGCCCGGCGACCGGGTGGACATCACGCTGGGCGGCATCGGAACCCTCAGCAACACGGTCATCTGACTGGCAGTTGTTGTCGTTCCGAGGGCCCAGAACGACAACAACTGCGAGTCAGTTGGGCTGCCTTAAAGCTGGGCTGTCCTAAAGCTGTGCGAGGACCTGCGCCGGCTTGTTCGTGGTGATTTCGTGGATGCCAAGGCCTTGGCAGAGCGCCACATCGTTCTCCGAGTCGACGGTCCAAACCCTGAAGCGGCGGCCAGATTCAAGCCATCGCTGGACGGTGCGGGCGTGCTTGCGGACGTAGTCGATGCCCGGGCCGGCCAGTCCCACCTCGCAGTCGTCCAGGATCCGCTCGCCCTCCTGCTGGGCTGCCTTCATCACGTTGGCCACCGCGCCCCCGGTGATGACCCCCAGGCCCAGTTCATCGCGGATTTCCTCCACCGTGACGTCGTCCACCAGCTGGCAGATGTGCTCCGCGGGAACGAACCGGAGCAGGTGCTTGACCGAATCCGGGCTGAAACTCATGAAGGAAACCTGGATGTTGTCCAGCATGGACGTCTCTGCGTTCCAGCCTCGGCTGCCCAGAACCTCGAGCACACGGTCTTCAAGCTTGAGCTGGTACGGGCTCGGGTGCTTGAGCTCAATGGCCAGGCCGATTGTCCTGCCGGCATCGCGCAGGATGTCCAGCAACTGCGGGAGCGTCAGCAGCTGGTCCGACTTTGCGCCGTACTGGTCCGGAATCCGGGCGCCCTTCCAGGAGGAGAAATCCAGCTGCCGCAGTTCTTCGAGCGTCTTCTCAGCCACGGGGCCCGTGCCGTCCGAGGTACGGTCCAAATTTGCGTCGTGAAGCAGGACAACGTGCTGGTCCCGGGTCAGGTGGACGTCGCACTCGACGCCATCGGCGCCGTCGGCGATTGCCTTCAAGTATGCTGCGCGCGTGTGCTCCGCAAATGCGGCACTCGCTCCGCGGTGGGCGTAGACCATGGGCCGCGTGTTTTGCTCCGTGCTTTGGTCCGGGCGACCGGGCTCGTCATTCGTCATGGGGATACGGTAGCCCACGCCCATGACAGCGACGGGGCTACGCTGGGCACATGCAGGTGAACTCTGAACAAATCCCGGTGACGGACAGCAATAGCGACCCGACCATGGAGGCGGCCCGGCACACAGGTGCCGGGAACAGCTCCACGGTTGCGGCCGGCGTCGGGCAACGAAACGGCGACGCCGAAAAAGCCGCTGCCCTGCGCCGGATGAAATCGGTGGCGCTCGCGCTCCTGATTGTGATGGCGGTGGTTTTCACCGCTGCTTTCGCCTTGCAGAGGCAGTATCCATGGCTGGAATATGTGCGGGCCGCCGCCGAGGGCGGCATGGTGGGAGCGTTGGCCGACTGGTTCGCGGTCACTGCGTTGTTCAAATACCCCATGGGCCTGAAAATCCCGCACACGGCCATCATTCCGCGGCGCAAGGACCAGATCGGCGCCTCGCTCGGGGAATTCGTTGAGACCAACTTCCTGTCCGAGCAGGTGGTGCAGGAGAAGCTCGCGAGCGTGGACATCGCACGGAAAGCTGGCAAGTGGCTCGCTTCCCCGGGCGGCCCCGAGCGTATCGCCAAGGAAGGTTCAGCACTGATCCGCGGAGCGTTCACCGTGCTGAACGACGACGACGTCCAGGCAGTGATCGAGGGCATGGTCCGCAAGCACCTGCTCGCGCCGCCCTGGGGACCGCCCGTGGGCCGGATGGCCGAACGGATCTTTGCCGAGGGCCACCACCACAAGCTCGTCGATCTGCTGGTTGACCGGGCGGCGGATTGGGTGGAAGCGAACCACTCCACGGTGAACCGGCTCGTGTCCGACCGTTCGCCGCTCTGGGTTCCGTCCTTCGTGGATGACATCGTGGGCGACCGGGTCTACAACGAAATCGCCAAGTTCATCAAGGCGGTGCAGCAGGATCCCGATCATCAAGTGCGCCAGTCGATCGATACATACCTCGGCGATCTTGCCCAGGATCTCCAGCACGATCCTGCAATGATTGCCCGGGCCGAGGCAATCAAGACCCAAGTCCTTGGCGATCCCGAGGTCCGGGAACTTGCCTCCCGCACGTGGGGCACCATCAAGAACGCGCTGCTCACCGCCGTCGACGATCCCGACAGCGAACTGACGCAGCGTTTCAAGAGCGCCGTCCGGGATTTCGGTTCGCGGCTTGTCAGCGATGACGAGCTGGCCGGCAAGGTCAATGCCTGGATCGGCGACGCTGCCGGGTACCTCGTCAAAACGTACCGCTCGGACATCGCGGGGGTCATCACGGACACCGTGGCGCGCTGGGATGCCGAGGAAACCTCGCAAAAGATCGAACTCCAGGTCGGCAAGGACCTGCAGTACATCCGCATCAACGGCACGGTGGTGGGGTCACTGGCCGGGCTGGCAATCTTCGCCGTGGCGCATCTGGTGTTCGGCTGACGGGGTCGGCCGGCACCAAGCAAGGGACATGCCCACCGCTTACAGCAAGCAACGGACATAATGCCAATATGTCCCCTCCACGCACCCAGGAAGGCGCATGTCCAGCGTGGGCTTCCGGCAGTCAGGGGCAGTCAGGAAGGGACATGTCCCCCCCTGCCCCTGGCCAGCGGGCATAATCCTGACATGTCCACTCCTCGCGGCGAAGACGGCGCATGTCCAACGCGGGCACCCGGCAGGCAGCAAGGCGCATGTCCGGTGGAGGCGGTCCCTCAGCCCAGGAACCGGATCCTCTGGCCGGGGCGGGCTTGGCCCAACAAGTCCAGGTCCGCGCGACGCACCACGGCAATCACGGGGTAGCCACCCGTCACGGGATGATCAGCCAGGAATACCGTGGGAAGGCCCGACGGCGGCACTTGCAGTGCGCCGAGCACCATGCCTTCGCTGGGCAGTTCCTCGAGCCGGGTCTGGGTCAGCGGGCGGCCCACCAGCCGGGCACCGATCCTGTTGGAGTCGGGCGACAGGGTCCATTCCTGGCTGACAAGGCGGCGCCAGGAGTCGTCGTCGAACCAGTCCGCGCGGGGGCCGCGGTCCACGCGGGCTGTGATGGCGCGCCCAGGATCAGGAGCGCGGCGGATGGGAGGGTGCGCGTGTGCGTTGTTAACGGTCCCGGAAGCCCCGCCAGAAACCAGGCCGTTGCCCGCGGAAACGTGTCCGATTCCCAACTGCGCACCCGATGTCAACGGTGCGGGACCTTCACCGGAGAGCATGTCCGTGCTGCTTGAACCAAGGAGCTTGGGGGAATCGATGCCGCCCTGCACGGCGAGGTAGTATCGCAGCCCGAACAGCGGAGCACTGAAGTCCAACACCGCACCCGGAGCCACCCGCACGGCTTGGTTGAGCGGAATCTCGGCACCGTTGAGTGTCACGATTCCCTCGGCGCCTGCCACCGCGACTGTCGACGCCGTGACGAACCGCAGGCGAAGCCCGCCCAGCAATATCTCCAATCCGGCCGCCTGCACAGGATTCCCCACCAGCAGATTGGCGAGGCGAAGTGATTGCCGGTCGAGGGCACCGGACGGGCTCAGCCCCAAGGAAGCCCAACCCTGCCGGCCAAGGTCTTCCACCAAAGTGAGGGGGCCAGGGTCCAATACAACAATCCCCATCAGGCCTCCACGAACCGGACCAGGTCACCCGGCCGGATCAGCGCAGGCTCGGCCTTGGACGCGTCCCACAGGGCCGCCGTCGTGGTTCCGATCAGTTGCCAACCGCCTGGAGAGGATCGCGGGTAGACCCCGCTGAACTCGCCGGCAAGGCCAACAGAGCCAGCCGGCACGGCCGTGCGTGGAGTGTTCCGACGCGGAACGCGGAGGCGCTCATGCGTGGTGACCAGGTAGACGAAGCCGGGCGCAAAGCCGGAAAAGGCGGCTGTCCAGGCCGAGCCCGTGTGAAGCTTGACCACTTCGGCCTCGCTCATGCCGAGGAACTGTGCCGTCTCGGCAAGGTCGGGGCCGCTGTAGGAGACCTCGATGGTCACTTCGCTGCCCGACCCGGAGATCCCCTCGGCCGGTTTTGCTGACTCCAGCCAGTCGCGGACTTCCGAGGGGCGGATCGTCTCGGGATCGAAGGTGACGAGCACGGTGCGCGCGGCCGGCACGACGTCGATGATCCCCTGCGGCGCTGAAACGCCGGCCGGCGTGCCGGCCCCGGTCAGCCCGCGATAGTACGCGACGACGGCGGCAAGCTCCGGCAGTTCCACCAAGAAGGCGCTGTCGCCGCAGGGCAGAACCTCAAGCGAAGGACTCAATCTCCACACCAGCTTCCTCAAGGCCAGCGCGCACCGCCGCAGCCAGCTCGACCGCGCCAGGGGTGTCACCGTGGATGCACAATGAATCGGGATTCACCGGCACCACCGTGCCGTCCACAGCCAACACCTCGCCCCGTACGGCAAAGCGCACGGCCCGTTCAACTACCGCGGCGGGGTCGTGCACCACTGCGCCATCCTGCGAGCGCGGCACCAACGAGCCGTCGGGCATGTAGCCGCGGTCCACGAAAGCCTCCCGGAACACCGGGTGCCCGGATTCCTCGGCGAGGCGCAACAGTGCCGAACCCGGCAGGCCAAGGACAGGTAGTCCGGGATCGTAGGCGTGAATCGCGGCCACCACCGCTTCGGCCTGCTCGACGTCGTTGACGATCCTGTTGTACAGGGCACCGTGGGGTTTGACGTAGTCCACGGAGGCGCCCACTGCGTGGGCCATGCCGTCCAAGGCACCGAGCTGGTAAAGGACGTCGCCGAAGAGCTCATCGAAGGACATGTCCATCGATCGGCGGCCGAAGCCGTGCAGGTCGCGGTAACCCACGTGGGCGCCGACCCGGACGTCAAGCTCGAAGGCGGCACGGCAGCTGTCCAGCATGGTCACCGGATCCCCGGCGTGGAAGCCGCACGCCACGTTGGCGGAGCTGACAATCCGGAACATTGAAGCGTCGTTCCCCATGGTCCAGGAGCCGAACGACTCCCCCGAATCAGCGTTGAGATCCACTAGTTCCGCCTTCCAGCGCGTTCTGCCGGGCGGCTGGAAGCAGCTCGCCCGGGATGATGTCGGGCATGGGACCGAATGCTTCCCTCGCCGAGGCCGCTACGGCACGGCCCATGACACGGTTTCCGACTCCGCCCACCACGGCCCCCACGCCGAAAGGCAGGGCACGGCCGAGGAAAGCGGCGCCTTGGCGCTGGACGAGCCGCTTAAGGAAGGCGCGCTGGATGGCGTCGCGAATGACCCCGAATCCTCCGCCGGGCAGGTTCCTGGTGAGGGTCTTGCCCCAGGCCTGCGTGACGCCTTTGCCCTTGCCGAGCGATTGTCCGCTCAGCGCACCCAGCAGGGCGGTGCCTTCCTCTCCGAGCATGATGGCCATGACCATGGTTCGTGCCCGATCCGGATCGGTCAGGCGGATGCCGTGGAGCTCGGCCAGGGAAGCGGCGTACAGCGCGGTTCCCTCCAGGAAGCCGATGGTGGCCAGCGCGGAGAGGCCTAGCGAGGCTGCGGTGCCGATACCGGGCACGACGGCGGTTGCCCCGACGGCGGCACCCCCGCCGGTGACTGCGGCAAGATAGTCCCTCTCCAGCTTGGCGGCCAGCTGCGCTGCCGTGGCGCGTGGGTATTTGCGCTGCAGGCGGCGCAGGTTCGCCAAGACAAGGGGACGTTGGACCTCGACGGCCCGGAGCAGCACGTTGTGGACACCGGGTTTTGCATTGCCACTGGCGTCGAACATGGCGTTGTGGGCCGTTTCCTGCGCAATCCTTACTGCTTGGTTGGGTCGCTTTGCCATTCTTCACCTCTGCATTCAGCCATTGAATTCGTTCAGTAGTTCCTTGCCTAGCCTAGGCCACACGCCCCTGTCCCGGCGTAGACTTTAAGACGTTCGCGGGAACAGTCCAACGAAGGACAGGGAGTATCCGGAATGAGCAAGACAGCAGATCCGAACGAGGTCCGCCATCACAGCGACGCCCCTGCCGAAGGGGAAACCGAGGGCTGGGTGCCCCACGATACCGGCCTTCACAGCCAGGAACCTGCCGAAGGGCCGGATACCGACGACGCTCCCGCATAGTAGCCTTCAGCCTGCGGAATCGGGGGCTTGAAAGTGTCTTCGCACGGGGTGCTCGTCTCCCCGGGGGATACCCAACCGGGGCAATTGTTGGCGCGCGTCCTTGAGGAACTGCGCGCCTTGGAGAAGCACGACGCCGCGAGCTTCCGCACCGTCCGCCGCAGGGTTTCCGCGGAAATCGCCACGATGGACGCCGCCGTCGTCTTCAGTCTCGCCGAAGGGCTTGTGCAAGCCGGCTTTGATTGGGAGGGATGGGAGTTCATCAATGCCCATCGGGCGGCCTTCGCTGAACTCACGCCGGCCCGGCTTGAACACTTGGGAGAAGGCATCTCCACTTGGGGCCAGGCCGATGCCTTCGCGACCGTACTGGTGGGACCCGCGTGGCGCGAGGGGCTCATCTCGGACGCCGATGTGGACCGCTGGGCGCGGAGCCCGGACCATTGGTGGCGGCGCATAGCGCTTGTCTCAACTACCGTGCTCAACACGAGGTCACGGTGGGGAACGGGGGACACGCAACGGACGCTCGGCGTCGTCGGCCTCTTGATCAACGATCGGGACGACACTGTCGTCAAGGCCGTCAGCTGGGCATTGCGGTCCTTGGTGCCGTGGGATCCGCGCGCCGTCCGAACGTTCCTGGAAATGCATGAGACCGAGCTTGCGGCCCGCGTGAAGCGCGAGGTACGGACCAAGCTGGAGACCGGGCTGAAATCGCGCCGGCGCAGCGTCCATGGCACCGACCTTTCCAAGTGAAACATCCAGTGTCCCGTGATCAGTTAGGACTGGCTGCGTGCACATAGCCTTCATTTGTTTGCCCGCAGCGGGCCATGTGAACCCGACGTTGCCAGTGGTTGCCGAGCTGGTTCGCAGAGGGCACCGGGTCAGCTATGCCACATCGGCGAAGTACGCGAAGGCGGTCGAATCCGTCGGCGCCGCATTCTTTCCCAGTGGAGAGGACCTGGCGGCCTTCCTCCCCCCGCGCGGGCGTTCCACTGATGGCAGCCCGGCAGGGGGCAGTCCGGCACCGGCACCGATGGCGGGGATGTTCGCCGGAATGCCGTCCGGAATGATGGCGGGACTTCTTGAGCGGATCCTCAAGGGTGCAAGGGAAGAATTCCCGGCCCTGCTGGCCCGGCTAAGCGAGGATCCGCCGAACGGGGTGTGCTACGACGCCATGACGCTCTCCGGGAAGATGGCTGCAGCGAAGCTGGCCTTGCCCGATATTGCGTTGCTTCCGAGCTATGCCACCAACGAACATTTCTCGATGCGGGATCTCATGCCGGGCCCGCCGCCGCCAGGCATGGTCGAGGCATGGAAACAGGCGAATCAGAGGATCAATGAATTCGCCGCCGAGCATGGCGTAGGCCATCTGCAATTCATGGGTGGTCCCCCGGCGTCGTTGAACATCTCCTTCATCCCGAGGGAATTCCAGCCCTCGGGAGAGACTTTCGATGCCAGGTTCCATTTCGTGGGCCCATGCCTTGGCGCGCGGGGCAACGAGGAGGAGGCCTGGCGGCCGCGGACGAAGGACAGGCCGCTGTTGTTCGTCTCGCTGGGCACCACGCCGTTGAATGACCGGCCGGACTTCTTCAGGATGTGCCTGGACGGATTTGCAGGCACGCACTGGCAAGTTGCCATGGCAATCGGCGAGCGCGTCCAGGAGTCCGAGCTGGGAGAGATCCCGGAAAACTTTGAGGTGCGCCCCTTCTTTCCGCAACTGGAAGTCCTACCCCGTGCCGATGCGTTCCTTTCCCACACCGGGATGAACTCGACCATGGAGGCCCTTTATTTCGGCGTGCCGTTGGTTGCCTTCCCGTTGCAGCCCGAACAGGGAGCAAATGCCCGCCGGGTAGAGGATCTGGGACTTGGACGGCGGCTCCCCCTGGAGGGGCTCTCGCCAAAGCTGATCCGGGAAACCGTCATTGCTGTCAGCGGCGACAACGCGATCCGCGGCAACCTCGAGGCGATGAGTGCGCGCGTCCGCAGTGCCGGCGGGTCCCCCGCAGCCGCGGACGCGATTGAGGAGTTCCTGCGCGGTCCGGTTACGCGGGACGAAGAAGCCCATCCTCGTCCCGCGTAGGGAGCCGTTAGACCCGCGCGCTCCCGATCACGGGAAGTCCCGCCGTCGGGAAGAGGCTCGGGAAGACCGACGGCGCGGGGACCGGCACGTCGTCAAGCGGCACCGTGACGGTCTCGACGCCTACGACGACCCGCTGCCCGCGCACGCTGACCTCCAAAGGTGACGTACCGGCGTCGGACGCTGAACCTGGAGCACCTGAACCCGGAACCAGCGCAAGGCTGATTGACCCCGGGCGCAGCTCTACTGACAACAGCCGCCTGCGGATCTTGAGCCGGAAGGACAGGCTGTCCCACTCGGCCGGCAGCCGCGGATCGAAATGCGGGACCTGGCCCTGGTCCCGCATACCCGCGAAACCGCACACCAAGGAACTCCAGATGCCGCCGGTGGAAGCGATGTGCACGCCGTCAACGGTGTTGTTGTGCGTGTTGTCCAGGTCGATGAACAAGGCCTCGGTGAAGTGCTTGAGCGCGACGTCGGAGTAGCCCACTTCGGCCGCCATGATACCCTGCACGCACGCGGACAAGGTGGAGTCGCCGGTGGTGATGGGATCGTAGAAGTCGAACGCGCGCTGCTTTTCCTCGGCCGTGAAGTCCTGCCACTGCAGGAACATCGCCAGCACCGTGTCCGCTTGCTTGAGGACCTGGTGCCGGTAGATCACCAGCGGGTGGAAGTTGAGCAACAGCGGGTACTTGGACCGCGGCGTGGACCAGTCCCACGGCTCCAGGGTCATGAAGTCGTTGTCCTGGCTGTAGATCTCCATGTCCGGATCGTAGGGAAGGGACATGCGCGCGGCGGCCTGTTGCCATACCATCCGCTCGGTCTCCGGGACGTCCGGGTGTTCCAGTGCCGCTGCGGCCCGCAAATTAAAGCGGGCCATGACGTTGGTGTAGAGGTTGTCGTTGACCACGGCCGTGTATTCATCCGGGCCGGTGACGCCGTGGATGTGGAACAAGCCGTCCTTGCCGAAGAAGCCCAGCGAGGCCCACATGCGGGCCGTTTCGATCAACAGATCGGCGCCCACTTCGGCGCGGAAGCCGGCGTCTCCGCTGGCCCATTGGTACCGGTTGGTGGCGAAGGCGATGGCGGCGGCGATGTGGAACTGCGCGGTGCCCGCAGCGTAGTAGGCGCTGGCCTCGTGGCCGTTGATGGTGCGCCACGGGAACAGCGCACCTTCCACGCTGAGTTCCTTGGCCCGGATCCTGGCGTCGGGAAGCATCGCGTGGCGGGATTCCAGCACCTGGCGGGCGGCGGCCGGGTTGGTGTACGTCAGATACGGCAGCAGGTACACCTCCTGGTCCCAGAAGTAGTGGCCCTCATAGCCTGAGCCGGACACGCCCTTGGCCGGGATGCCTGCGACTCCGGCACGCGCGGTGGCCTGGGCAAGCTGGAACAGGCTCCAGCGCACGGCCTGCTGCTGTTCTGGCTGGCCACCGATGGTGATGTCCGCTGCGGACCAGTAATCACGGTAGTGGGCCGCGCCTTCGGCCAGGAGCGCGTCGAACGGCACGAGTCCCAACTCGGCGTCCGACGCCAGGATCTCGCCTGGCTCCGCTGCGCTTGCGTCGGCACTGTTCACGACGTAGCTGACGGTCTTCTCCAACCGGAAGGTCTCGCCCTCATTCACGGCCATGACGTAGCGGACCGTGGACTCGTCCTCCCCCACCACGGTTTCGAACGGCTGGACTTCCGCGGAAATCCAATGGTCCACGGCCATGCCGATGCGCTGGCGGGATTCGGCGGTCTCCCAGGCCATGCGCAGGGATCCGTCGGAGCCCTGGAGGTGGAGCGGGAGCAAAACACGGCCCGCGTGGCGGCCGGAACGGCGGGGGTCGTGGGCCGAGTGGTCCTCCACAGGCTGGTCCTGCCGGTTGATCACCAAGGACGTGATGTCAGCGGAAACCTGGCGGTCTGCGATGAGGCTCAGCTCGATGCCCAGGGACCCCCTGGAATCGATCCCGACGGCGCGGCGCTCCAACGTGGTGACGATGGCGCCGGAACGGCACTCCCACGTGATGGCGCACTCGTACACGCCCGTGGCGAAGTCGATGCTTCGGCGGTAATTCTGCACCGTTGACTCGGCGAGGCTCAATTGTTCGCCGTCGATGACAACGTTGAAGTTGTTGGCATCCGGGACGTAGACGATCCTTTGTCCTATGCGGGCGAAGCCATACGCGTTCTCGGCGTGCTTGATGTCCCACGTTTCGTGGAAACCGTTGATGAACGTTCCAGGGAGCTCGGCGTCCGCTCCCGCCCAGTGGGCGCCGCGGATGCCCAAGTGGCCGTTGCCGAGGCTGAAGAGGGTTTCGAGCGTACCGGCGTCACCGGGAACGTGGATGCTCTCCACGAGCTTCCACGGTTCGCACGGGAATCGCAGCCGGTCAGAGCTGATAAGTGCCATGGGACTGTTGGGTTCCTTCTGTTTCTGGTGAAACGGCTTGTTTAGAGAAGATCGTCGAGGTCGTCGACCACAAACGTCGCGCCGGCGTCGAGCAGGGTCTGGTGGCCGGCCCCCCGGTCCACCCCGATCACCGCGCGGAAGTTCCCCGCGCTGCCGGCCTGCACGCCGGACACAGCGTCCTCGACGACGACGCACCCTGCGGGAGGAACGTCCAGCAGCTCGGCCGCGTAACGGAACGTCGCGGGATCCGGCTTGCCGGGGAGCCCGACGGCGGCCGCCACCTGGCCGTCGACCACCACCGGGAAGTAGCCATCCAGTCCGGCCGCCTTCAGGACGGCGGGCGCGTTGCGGGAGGAGGACACGACGGCGAGCTTGAGTCCCAGCTCCAAGGCTGCGTGGATGAACCGGACAGAGCCCGCGTAAGGCTCGACACCGCGCGAATCCACGATCTCGTTGAAGATCCGGTTCTTGCGGTTGCCCAGGCCCTGCACGCTCGTGTTGGCGGGATCGTCGTCTGTGGGTCCTTCCGGCAAGGTGATTCCGCGGGAGGTAAGGAAATCCCGTACTCCATCGAAGCGTGGCTTGCCGTCGATGTGGTCGAAGTAGTCGCTCTCCTGGTAACCCTCTGGGTGCCCTGTTTCGGCCAGGTAGCCGTCGAAGAGTTCCTGCCAGGCCTGCTCATGCACGACGGCGGTCGGCGTCAGCACGCCGTCGAGGTCGAAAAGGAGCGCAGTAGCGCCCGTCCAGGCGGTCTTCTGGGTTGCTCGGGTATCAGTCATGGTGTGGAGTGGTCCGTTCAGCGCTGGCGGCGCGTGGTTTTGCGTTCAATGAGTTTCGTGTCAAGGAAATGGTTGGAGGGTTCGTTGGGGGCGTCGGCGTTCTGGAGGCGGTCCACCAGCAGATTCGCGGCGAAGGCACCCTGGTCCGCCACTGGCTGCGCTACTGTGCTCAGTCCAAGGAACCAGCTCATGGGATGGTCGTCGATTCCAATGATGGAGACATTCTTCGGCGCAGACAGTCCATGCTCGCGCATGGCCATCAGGGCTCCAAAGGCCGCCTCATCACAGTCCGCAAAGACCGCCGTGGGAAGGCTTCGATGGGCAATGAGTTCATTCATGGCGTTGCGTCCGCCGTCGATGGTGGAATCCGAGTTGATGACCAAGTCCGGATGAACGGTCAGGTGATGGTCTTTCAATGCCCGGCCGAATCCCTTGAGCCTGTCGCTGGACGTCCGCACGGAATTCTCCCGGGTTTCACGGCCGGAAAGCACCGCCAGATCCCAATGACCCAGCCCCAACAGATGTGAGGTGGCCTGCCAAGCCGCTAGTTCGTCGTCGATCCCTACGTTATCCCACGGTACGGAAGTCATCCCCACGCTCGCAACTGCAAGGCCGGACGCTGCCAGGAGGGCAACCTCGGATTCGCTCAAATCGACGTTGAGGAGCAGCACGCCGTCCACGCGTTGGGATAGCCCAAGGAGATCGCCGAAGATCTTCCGCTTGACGCTCGACTTGCCGCGCAGGCTGACCAGGACGGTGTCGAAACCGCTGTCTCCGAACACTTCCTCGGCCGCTTCGACGGCCTGGGCGAAGAACCAGGCGGTGGCGGTGGGAGCAATGATGGCGATGGAACCGGTATTTCCGCCGGCCAGGCGGGCTGCCGCGGAGGATGCCTTATAGCCGAGCTTGGCGGCGGCGTCGGCCACTTTGGCTTGCGCTTTTTCGGACACGTTCGGCAGGTTCCGCAGAGCGCGTGAAACGGTGCAGATCGACAAGCCCGAGAGGACGGCAACGTCCTGGATTGTCACGCGGTGAGCCTTAACCATTCAACACGGCCTCAACCCTTTCATCTTCTGGATTTAGCGCCACATCCGTGCACCGCCGAAGAAGAGTGTAAGCGCTTACAATTTTGGCAATCAAGAGTTGTTTTCCAGCATCGCCGAATGTGACGCAGACCTCACCTCAACGGAGGACGTAAAACCTCAGAAACGCGCTGACATCCGCCATTTCCCTGGCCTCGATCCGGTGCCCCATCCCGGGGTAGGTTCGCGCGGTGAGTGCGGTGTTTTTTTCGAGCCAATCCGCCGTGTGCTCAATGGCATCATTGAAGATCACGGGATCGGCTTTGTCCCTGCCCCAGAAGAAGGGCGGTGGCGAGTCGAAGGATTCGCTGAGCGCCAGGAGGTCGTTTTCCAGCACGAATCCGGAGAGGCCCACGGTCGCTTGGAAGCCTTCCGGACGGAGCCGCAGAAGCGTACTGGCCATGGCCATGCCTTGGGAATAACCCAGGAGGCTCACGCTGCTGTGGTTGCGTTTGACTGATTCAATCCAGGCGAACACCTTGTTGGTGGCGGTGATGACGTCCGCAAAGTCATTGGCCAGGAAGTAGTCCAGCAGGAACCAGCCGTAGTGGTCGCCGATCGGCATGGGCCCACGGAGCGCGGCGCAGGTGAATTCTTTGGGGAGCTGGGGAAAGAGATTCACCATCCGCTGTTCGTCCGTCCCATACCCGTGCATCATCAGGAGGAGCGGCGTCCCTGCTCGCTCCTTTTCCGGTTTGGACCAGACGACTGTTTCCATGGGCCACAGCTTAGTGGGGCGGGTGGATCTGTCCCGCCTTGATGACTGTACGCTTGCGGCTTTCGTCCCAGAGCACCGAGGGGTCGTCGACGGGGTTTCCGTCCAGGATGACCAAGTCTCCCAAGGCTCCTTCGGCTATACGGCCCAGGTCATCGCGACGCAACAGGGCTGCGTTGGTCGATGTTGCCGAGCGAAGCGCATCGTAGACACCCAATGCTTCGCATTGCAGGCGGAGCCCGGCCAATTGCTCATCCTCCAACTCCCCCATGAGGTCCGTACCAAATCCAATCCGGACTCCCGCCTCGCGGGCCAGCTCGACGGCGTTCCGGCCGGCATTCAGCACTTCCAGGTTCTTGGCCGACCCTACCTCCGTGAGACCGACTTCTTCGCCACGCCGGGCCATCGCGTCGTAGGTCGCCAACGTTGGTACCAGGTACACCTCGTGGTCAGCCATCAAGCGGGCCGTTTCGGCGTCCAATAGATTGCCGTGCTCAATACAGCGCACCCCGTTGAGCACCGAATGACGGATGGCCTCGGGCGAGTAAGCGTGGGCCGTCGCATAGCTGCCCCGGCGGGACGCCTCTTCCGTTACCGTGCGGATTTCGGCCGAGCTGTATTGCGGAACCCTGATGGGGTCGACGGGGGAAATGACTCCACCGGACGTCATGAGCTTGATGGCCGTGGCTCCGGTGCGGAAGCGGTTGCGCACGGCCCGCAACAGCTCATCAGCACCGTCCACCACTTCGCACATGTGGCCGCCATGGAAGCAACCGCCGTCGTCCGCGGCCCGGATATCACCGTGGCCACCTGTCTGGCTCAGGGCAGGTCCGGTAAAGAAGTACCGCGGACCTGCGTACAAGCCTTCGTCGATGGCATTGGCAAGGCCTATGTCTCCCCCGGCCACGTCACGGACGCTCGTGAAGCCCCTGTTCAAGGCCGCCTCGAGTCGCCTGGCCCCTGCGAGCGCAGAGTAGCTCAATGGCCCTGTTTCGTTCTTAGCGGCAGTCAAGCTGAGCGCATAGGCATGGAAATGCGCATCGATGAGCCCTGGAATCACGGTACGGCCGTCGGCGTCAACGATTGTTCCGGCCTCTTCGACGTCTCGCCCCACTTCCGTGATCCGGCCTTCGCGGACGGTGATGGAACCTTCGAGCAGGTTCCGGGTCTCGCCATCGAAGATGAGTGCGTTACGGACGGTCAGTGTTCCCGGCGTCGTGTTGGTCACGTGTGGAAGGCCTTTCAGCTGTTTTCGCGGGCGCCGCTCCTTGGCGGTCGCCCGCGAAGGATTAGTTGGTGGTGGTGAGCGCTTGTTCGAACAGCGGCACGGAGCGCTGGGCGATCTCCACGGCCGCATCCACCGATGTCTGACCATAGCTACCCTCGGGGGCGAGGAAGTTCATGGATCCGATGGTCTCTCCGTTGCTAACCACGGGAACGTTGACGATGGCACCGCAACCCAGCGACTCAATGGTTGCGGAGTCGAAGAAGAACGCCCGGACTGCTTCCTTGTCCGCCCCAAGGAACGGCTGCTGGCCCTTGAGGACCTGCTCGAGCCACACCGGGTTGGTGTCCCCGTCCAGGGTTTTCCTTCCGCCGACGGGGTAGACCCCTGGGTGGCTCGTATAAATGCGCGCCATGCTGGTGCCTGCGTCGGCGATGACGGAAGCGGTGAACAGGATGACGCCGGGCCTTTCCTGCGCGGCGGCATAGACATCGTCAAAGTTGTCGAACTCGGAACTCATGGGAGTCCTTTCTGGTTAGTGCCGGGATTGGCGGAACTCGTCTTACTGTGGATTGAGCGGCGAAGTGTGCTGAGAATGAGATGGACGGACAGAAGCTTGGCTGGGATGTCGAGGGGGACGCCCAGTTCGCGGGCACGGTTGAGCCTGCTCTGCAGGGTGTTCCGGTGCAGGTCAAGGGAGCTTGCTGCGAGGCTGACGGAGCCGTGGTGGTCGAGGAAGGCCCCCGCAGCCGCAATGACGAGGTCCCTGTCCGGGCTGGCCATGAGCAGCGGCAGCGTCAGTTCGGCCACGAGCAGGACCGAGTCCTCATCGACGAACGTCGCGGCCGCCGCGACGTCAAGATTGCCAAAGCCTGCCACCGTGCCGGGTCCGGTCGAGAGAGCGGATTCAGCGGCCAAACGGGATTCACGGACGATATTCGGCAGTGCCGCGGGTTCCTCGCGCCAGCGGGAGAGTCCCGCCCCCAGGCCCAGTTCCGCCAAAGACTTCCCGAGACGGACCCGGATCCGCGCTTCGAGCTGATCCGCCGCCTCTTGGTGTCCGGCGGGAACAAGGGCGAGCCAGCCACCCTGGACTTCGGCCAAGGGGCTGCGGACTGTGACTTTCCGCCAGAGCAGCCGCAGCACCGCTGTAAGCTCCGGACGATGGGGTTCCAACGACGCCCTGCGGATCCACACGGCCACATATTGCTCCTCCCCGCGCCAGCCCAGCTGGAAGAGCAAGTGCCGGTGACGTTCCACGAACGTGGTCCAGGAGGAATCGGGGTCGTGGTTTAAGCCGACCAGTGCCGCCGTGGGTACTGCACGCGCGGTGTCGAGGACATCCCCCAACAGCCACGCAGCGTTTACCGACGGCGTGGCCACCTCGAGGATCGACCGGACGAGCTGCAGGTTGTGGACTCCGGATCTTGGCACTCGCGCGGTGAGCCTGGACGGGATGGAGGTATTCGTCCCGCGAACATCCACGGTGATGATTTCGACTGCCTCCCGGGTGGGCGTTCCCGCGGACGCCAGGCTCACGGCGTCGTACTCCAGCAAGATTTCAATACCGTCCAGCTCCCTGGAGATGGTCTTCAGGACAGCTCCCAAGGTAGTGTCCTTCGCGACCGCTCGGGCAAACCGCGCCAGCTCAGCGTCCACCACAGACAGGGCAGCGCCGATTTCAGCGGCCAGTGCGAGGGCGATGCCCGACGTCTCGCCCTCGGCGGCCAGCAAGGTGATACCCAGCCGCTCGGCGAGGCCGATCACCGCGCTGGAGTAGGTACTTCCAGCGACGACGACGGCGCTTGCCTTCCGCTCCCAGGCATGACGCAGGGCGGCGGACACCAGCCAGCCGCCGGAGCCCATCTCCGCTGACAGGACGATGACGGTGTTGGGCCGTACCCGCTGGATGGCATCAAGCCGGGAGACAAGAACGACGCCTTCGATTGCCGCGCTGGACGGGGTGAGGTACAGCGGGGTGGTGCCGCGGAGGGAGCCGTGCGCCAGAAGTCCGGCGACATCCAGATGGCTCTCGCTTTTCGATCTACGCATGTTGCCGCCTTGGGTGCTCGACCGGAATACCAAAGGCCTTTGGTTCAGCAAGATCAAGGCCAGCCTCCGAGTACCACTGCGCCGCAGCCCTGATCTTCAAGACGTCAATGACATCGCCCACCCGCACATCGTCGATGTTGACGACCGTGCCGTGCTCGGAGTTGAGCAGCGAGACGATGTCCGGGACGGCCGCAGCGATGGCGCCGTCGACGAGGACCAACAGGATTTCATTCTGGATCTCCAAGCGGATGATCTGCCCGGACCGTTCGTCCAAGAGCGTAACGCTCGACGGCAGCGCCGGAAGGCCCAGGTCCGAAGGGCGCGACAGGCCTTCGATGTGGCTCACCCGGGCCCGGGCAATCCGGGTGGCACCCAGAAATTCAGCGAGCTGCTGGAACTTGCGTTCGACCGAGGTTTCAGCGTCGAGAATCTCCCCGATCCGGATCATCCGGCTGATAGAGCCGTGGACTCCGTGCTCGCGCATTTGGCCCGCTGAGCACGGATACATGGCTGTAGCGGCCCACCCACCCATCTCCGTGACGAGGGCCCGCACGAGGGTTTCGGCCCGCCGGGGGTTCTCAGCCTCCACCACGGCCCGTTCGCCGGTAACTCCCATGAGGGCGATCGGACTGATGCGGACGTGGCCGATGTTCAGCGTTGTTTGGCTGATCAAGGGAAAAACACGGCCCATGGGGTCGGAATCAATCACCGGCAGCGAGGACTGCAGCCCGACCATGAGGGGAACAATTCCGTTGATGTTGGCGGCGGCTAAGGAATAGATCGCCCGTACCTGTCGGCCGAGCGTGGCCTCGATGGCACGGATGCACCCGATGAACTCATCGCCTACCGGGGGCATATCCGCGATCAAGAGACCCTGAGTGACCATTCCCACCGCAACCACGAGGTCATCGGGGGCCAGCTCGTCAATCGAGATGAGTTCCAAAGCACGGTTTTCCATGGCCTTTTCGATCATCTCCGCGTAAACGTAGATGGCTGTCGGGTCTATGGTGCAGGCCAGGAAGTGGGCGCCGGTCCGCAGGTGCCGGACATCCCGCGCAGTCAGCAGGGCGCTCATCGGGTGGCACCCTCTTCCGCCCCGAAAGGTGCCCGAACTTGAATTTCGGCGGCATCTTCAATGGTTTCCCCGGAGACTTCACCAGCAGCTTGGACCCTGATCCGCACGATCCCGGGGTTGCCGTAGGGCATGGCGTACACGTTCGATTCAATGATCCGCGTGAGCCCCGGACTCGCCCCCAATTGAACGGCTGCCGACTCGGCATCTTCTTCCGCGCGACGCTGCACCAACTGGAGGTCCGCCCGCCCGCTCACCGTCTCCAACCTGTCGATCCAGGCGGTCAGGGGCGCGACGGCGGACCCCACCTGCGCGGCGTCGTGCGCAGCTGCCAGCGTGGGAACCAGCCCGAACGGGAGCGGGGTGTCTTGCCCGCTTCGGAGGTCGGCAATCACCGAGGGGACCTCAGGGCGGACCGGATGGTCGGCGGTGTACGGTTCGACGACGGCGGCGTTGCTGGCGAGGCTCGCCTCGTACCCTTGGCGGATGACGCTTCGCGTAGCAGGGAGGCCCCCGCGGATTTGGCCCACAGTTACCCCGGAGTCTGCGCAGATGACGACCTCCCCGTCCAGGGCGCCGGCCAAGGTAGCCGCGCCGAGGATCTGCATGGCGGGTTCGGGGCGCGACCCGTGAATCGGAATCACAGCCAGCCGCGCAAGCGGCGCACGGCCGCCGTCGTTCTTGGCGAACCACATCGTTGCGGAGGGAAAATGCCGCTGTCCCGACGCTTCGAGCATCGCGGCCAGGCCCTCCCCTGTTTCCATGAGGGCGCTGTTCAGGATGGCTGTGTAGTCACGGTCGCGGAAGACGCTGGAATAGAAGTCGCTGGAGATGCTGATGCGCATTTCGCTGTCACTGGACAAGATGGCATCGGCAATGCGCGTTTCGTGATCCTTCGACGCTATCGACCCCACGGAAGTGATTGCAATGTTCCGTACCTCTCGGGAGAGGATGTCCGGAAGTTCGGCCAGGAAAGCCTGCAACCCGAGCGGAGCGAGGGGGCGTCCCCTCAGGTCGTGGCCTCCGCCGACGTGGACGGTCCGGGCCACCACGGGTTCGACGAGTGGCGGCAGCCCAGTCACGTGGAACGCGTCCGCAGGTGGGCGGGGGGAGATCCGGATCGCGATGACCGAGGCTAGTTTCCGTGCTGCGAGGACAGGTCCGGCGTCGGCGGTAATGTCCGTGACTTTCGCAATTTCCGCACCAAGATCGCGACGAAGCTTTTCGAAGGTGGTGTCGACTGCCTCCGCAAGCGTGTTGCATCGCGCCGCAGCCGCGGCAGCCACCACGCTGTGCCCGTCCAGCACCAAGGCCCTGCAGCTTGTTCCCTGCAACCGCAGCCCTATGCGCATTGTTCGGCCTCCTGTTCAGCCTGCGGCAGCTCCCTCAACAGGTCACGACCATGTTCCATGTATATAGCGTCCCCCCACGAGGGCCTATCCGGTGCGCTTCCGGAAGAACAATCCGTCGGCGGCGACTGCAAGCAGAATGAGGACGCCGGTGACAACCTGCTGGTAGGTGGTGTCCCAGTGGAGCAGGTTGAAGCCGTTGCCGATGACGGTCAGGATCATGACTCCGACGAAGGCCCGCCACATAGCGCCGTGTCCGCCGAGAATGCTGGTGCCTCCAATGACTACGGCGGCAATGGCCGTGAGTTCGATGCCGATGGCCATGGCCGGCTGGGCTGAGCCTGCGCGTGAAGCAAGAATCATGCCGGCCATCGCGGAGCACAGGCCGCTGATGGCAAAGACGGCGACGTGGATGGAACCGGTGCGGATACCGCTAAGGCGTGCCGCTTCCTTATTGCCGCCCACGGCGTAAATCCTGCGTCCAAACGTAGTGCGCCAGAGGACGATGCCCAGGACGATCGTCATGGCAACCATGAGCACAGAGCCGGCAGTGAGGCCGAAGAGGCTCGGCCAGGTCCACGTCTGGAAGGCGGCAAGTTGCTCCGGCAGCGGCGAGACGATGGCTCCGCCGGTGATCACGATGGCCAGGCCGCGATAAATGATGCTTACCGCCAGCGTGCCTATGAAGGAATTCACCTTCGTACTGACCACGATCAGGCCGGTGACGGTTCCCAGGGCGGCTCCCACCAACAGTGCGCCGAAGAATCCCGCGATTACCCCGAAGTGCTGGGTAATCATCACTCCGGCGATGGCGGAGACCGCCAGGTTTGCGGTGGAGGAGAGATCGAAGACACCGCTGATGATGCAGAGTGTGGCGGCAGCGGCCAACAGTCCCACGATGGCGGCCTGGTCGAACAGGTTGATGAAGTTTCGGCCCGTCAGGAACGTTCCGGTGTTGAGGGCCAGTAACAGCATGATGGCGATCAGTCCGAAGACGATCCCGAAATCCTTGACGTTGAGCTTGAATTTCTTCTCGGCCGGCTGGGACCCGGCGACGGTAACTGTGGTCATTAGATTCACCTATTTCAGAAATGCGGAAGTCATGACTTCATCGCGGGAGGCGTTCCGGTCGAATTCAGCTACGATGCGGCCTTGCCTCATGACATGGATACGGTGGGACAGGCCGATGACTTCCTCGAGTTCGGAGCTGACGACGACGACAGCCGTGCCCTTCGCTGCGAGGTCGGCAATCATGCCGTGGATGCGCGCCTTGGCCGCGATGTCGACACCACGGGTGGGTTCGTCCACCAGCAGCACCGCCGGAGGATCGAGCAGCCACTTGGCGAAGAGCGCCTTCTGCTGGTTTCCTCCGGACAAATCGGCGATCAGCGAGCCGCGGCGGGCGCCGCGCAGGTCGACGGAATGGCTGATCTCCGATACGGCTGCCTTTTCCCGGGCTACCCTGACGAAACCGCTCAATGATCGGCCCGACAAGGTGGAAAGGGCGATGTTTTCGTCCACCGGCCGGGACATGACCAGTCCCTGTTCTTTCCGCGACTCGGGGACGAGGGCCATTCCGGCTTTGATGGCTTCCCGGATGGAGTTGGCGCGCAGGCGTCGGCCGTTGATCCGGACATGTCCACCGGTGATTCGATCAGCACCGAACATGGCGAGCAGTGTCTCGCTACGGCCGCTGCCGACCAGGCCCGCGATGCCCAGGATTTCGCCTTGGCGGACCGTGAAGGAGACGTCTTGCACTTTTGAGCTGCTCAGTCCCGCCACCTGGACCACCGTTTTTGCTTCCGCAGGCACCGGCCGAACCTCCGGGATGAGGAAATCGACCTCCCTGCCGACCATCAAGCCGACGAGCGACTCCGGCGTGTGCCCCGCGGCGTCTTCAGTGGTGATGTGCTGTCCGTCACGGAGGATGGTCACGCGATCCACCAAACCCAGGACTTCCTCCAGATAGTGCGATACGAGGATGACGGTGGTGCCTGAACGCGCGAGGCTCCTGATCACCTTCAACAGCTGTGCCTTCTCCGCCTCGTTCAGGACCGCCGTCGGCTCGTCCATGCACAGCACCTTGGCGCCACGGGCGAGGGCTTTCAGGATTTCGACCTGCTGCTGCTGACCGATGGGGAGGTCCCCTGCCATCGCCCGGGGGTCAAGCTCAAAGCCGGTCTCGGCCAGGAGTCGATCCAAGTGATCGGCGTCCCGCCGCGAACGGAGCAGACTTCCCGTGTTGGCCCATCGGCCCAGGAAGACGTTCTCCAGCACTGAAAGGCCGGGAATGAGTGCCAGCTCTTGGGATATGAGGGAAATTCCTTGTGCGATGGCGTCCCGGGGCTCGGTGATCTTCACCTCCCGGCCGTCAAGCTTGACGACGCCGGAATCTGCCGCAATGGCGCCGCCGAGGATCTTCAGCAGCGTGCTCTTGCCAGCACCGTTTTCCCCCATGATGCCGTGGATTTCCCCCGGAGCCACCGACAACGTGATATCGCGCAGGACAGTGCTGGCACCGTACCGCTTTCCGATTCCGGAGACGGTGATTTCCGGAGCGGCGCTCCGATTGACTCGCTCTGGTGAATCCAACTGTTGTATAGCCATTTTGACCTCGGGAGATGGAATGGAAGTTTCGGCCGGTCCTGCCGGGACCTCAGCCCCGGCAGGACACGACAACGAGGGGGATAAGTCGGCTAGTCCGAGTACTTCGAGACGTAGTTCACGGCGTCGAGGGCTTCCTTCGTGCCCTTGGCCTTGTTGGGAGCCAAGCTCGCCTCGTCCACTGCCGTTTCCACCTGCTGTCCCCGGGCCTTGGCAAGGCCGAGTTCCGTGGCCTTGGCGCCATTCGCCACCACGTCGCTCACGTAGATGGAGAACCACTTACCGGACCGGACAGCCTCGACATTCGAGGTGGACGCGCCGTTGCCGATGAACTTGATGTTGCTATTGCCGGCCGCGGCCGCCGCACCCGTGATCGCCTGGGATGCGCCGATGACGACATCGACGTCCGGGTTGGCCTGGGAAACGTTCTGGAACGCCTGCCGGCCGCTGTCCTGGGTGTATCCGCCTTCGACACTGGCCACCAGCTTGACCTTCGGATCAGTGGCCAGCTCAGCTTTCACTGCTTCGGTCCGGGCGTTGTCCAGCGGCAGGGACTTGAATCCCTCGAGGTAGGCCACCTTGCAGGTGTCTTTGGCGACTTTGGCGCAGGCATCCTTGCCCATCTGGCCGAGCATCTTGCCGTTGCTGGTAGGAAGGTCAACGATGCTGATTGCGCCCGGGACCTGGGGCTGGATAGTGTCGAACTTCGGCCCGACAACCGAGAACTCGACCACCACAGTTATGCCGGCTTGGACGGCCTGCTGCAGTGGGGCGATGAGGGCCTGGTTGTCGTTCGCTTGGACAACCATCACCTCGAACTGTTTTGAGGTGACGGCGTCCTGGATCTGCTGGACCTGGGTCTGGGCGTTGAAGTTCGGATCTACGAACGTGGCGCTGGCGTTGTTGGCCTTGGCCGCCTGCTGGACGCCTAGGAAGGTTCCTTGGGCGAAGCCGTTGGACTTGGCGAAGCCGAAGAATCCGACGTTGAGGGGTTTACCGGCGTCCGCCGTCGAAGCTGGTCCTGCGGCCGCTTGCGTGGGCGGGCTGCAGGCTGACGTCAGGAGGGCCAGCCCGATGAGCGCCGCGGCTGCGGCTGATTGCTTGATGTTTTTCACGGGGGTGTCTTTCTGCTGGTGGTGCTTAGTATCCGTAGTGGCTCTTGGCGAAGTCCTCGGTGATGAAGCCGTTGATGATGTCGTGGGTGATGTCTTCGCGGGAGCGCTGGGAGACGTCTCCGAAGCCGCCGCCTCCGCCGACGGCGAGCCGGACGGTGTCGCCGGCTTTGACTTTGCGGGCGTTGGCTTTCAGGGTGCGGACCTCGTCGCTGCGGCCGGGGTTGAAGACGACCTCGGGGCCTTGGGCGTCC